>CAKVMJ010000005.1 GCA_934772445.1 uncultured Clostridia bacterium | reverse complement strand
TCATCTAAATAAATTACTTGCAAATTAGCAAAACCCCTGAAAGAAATTTCATTGTTGGCAACCTCACTTCCTTCAATATTTGCTTTTGCATTTGCACATAGTATGCCCATAGGTCTACCTTCAGCCACAGGCAATCTACATTCAATTACCGCTTGAGTTGCACCAAGTTTTTTTCTAAAAGAACTTACCAACTTTTCATAATTCGGTTCAAATGCCATTTTAAAACCTCCCTCAAGTTTTAATCTATTAGTATGATATTTGATTAAATCCGCTTTTAGAACAAGTTTTAAAAATAATTTGATAAATAATAAAAAAAGTTAGAACAAATTAATGCTCTAACAATTTTTACTTCCCGCAAATGAAATTTCTCCACATAAAACATCAGAATATGAATAACTTGTTCTTGCTAAATCAACTTTTTCATTAGGTCTTATTATAAACATTGATGGATATACTTTTTCAATAAGTGCATTTATTTCCACAAATTTATTTCTACCCTTATTAATCACAAAATTAACATTCTTGCCTTTCATTGCATTTATTCTTTGCTTAACTTCTTCCATATTATTACTGCCAATTCTCATCTCAAATCTCCTAATCTTTTTATTTTATTATTGGCAAATAATTCCAATTTATACAAAAAGTTAGTTATTTAGATTAATACTTTCTCCTGTATCTGCATCTTGATACATAATCCAATACCCTTCGCTTTCGGGCATATTTGGATTTAAAGGCAACCACTGACTATAACTTTCCAATTCCTTTGGAGGCTCAACCGAATAAGTTCCCAGAACACCATAGCAAACATATTGAAGATTACCATTTTCATAGATTAAGCCTATAACATAATAATGGCCATCATTTTCAAAATCCACTTTAACCCACTTACTTTCTTCAATTAGTTCTTCCAACTTTCTTTCTCTTGGATATTTAACAAATAATTCATCAATTTGTTCGCTAATCATATTAAAAAACTTATGGTTTTCATTAGATATCGCTTCATCTATTTCTTTTTCAACTTGCTCCTCATCATATTCAAAGAGTTCTGCATTTTTATTTGGTTTAGCTGAAATTTCAACTTCCTCTAGTTCAACCATTTCTTTTTTATCTTCTAAACCACTTGAATTATTGCCAACTAGTTCTTGAAGCCTAGAATTTTCCGATGCAAATTCTTTTTCAAATTCATCTTCTTGCTTTTTTATTTCATTATTAAATTCCTCACCAACTTCAAAATCAACCATATCATCAATGTTTTGTTTTGTAACTGGTTCTTCTATATCATCTTTAATTTCTATTTCTGGCTTTGAATCATTTTTTATTTTTATTTCGGCTGGTTTGATTGTTCTATAAACACTATTAATGCTTTTATTCAAATTTTCTATAACCTTAGATTTATAATCAAAAGTGTTTTCACTTGAGCCATAAACTAAAGGAACAATTTTATTATCCTCATTTACAACCATCACGCAACCAATCTTACCGCCCAAATTAAATGAGTTATCTAATTTAAAATTATAAGTTTTTCCATTATGTACTTCAACATTCTGCTTAAAACTCTGTTTATTATCCACGCTAATCCCTAAAATTGCAGAACTAACGCCTAAGTCGTAACATTTTAAAGCACCAAAAATTCCTACATTTGATTTATATATAGTTAAAACTGCTAATGATTTATAGTTATCTTTTTTATTACTTAAAACTATTGTCTTTTTTAAAAAATCCATATTTTCCCCTTATCTGAAGCTAAATGTTTACAAAACACCTCACATATAATTATATATTACAATTTAAAAAAATTGTTGAAAAAAGATTGGCATAATTTATACCAATCTGTCGAACTTTAATTATTTTTTAATTCATATATCTTATTTGCTAGTTTTACAAAATCATTAGCCGATAAAGTTTCACCACGAACTGTTCGTTCAAATCCCAAACTCTCGAGTATTTCTGCCCAATATTCAACATTGTTTCCAAATGCAGATTTAAGATTATTTGTTAGAGTTTTTCTTCTCATTTGGAAACTTGCCGAAATAACCTTTTTCAAAAGAGGCAAATCTAAAATTTCAAATTTATTTTTATTCAGTTTTATTTCCACTATCGCACTATCAACATTAGGTTTTGGCGTAAACATATTTCTGCTTACTTTCCTAGATATTCTTGCATCTCCAATAACATCTATTGCTGGAGTTATCGTTCCATATTCGCTAGTACCTGCCTTAGCAGTTAATCTTTCCGCCACCTCTAACTGCACCATTATATACATTGCAGTTAAATATTCTGCTTCTTCTAAGAATTTGAATATTATAGGTGTTGTAATATAATAAGGAAGATTTGCAATTAAAACATACTTCTCATTAAGTTCATTCTCAAATGATTTCAAATCAACTTTCATAATATCTTGAAATCTAACTTCAATATTATCATAACTTTGAAAAATATTATCTAAAAATGGTTTTAACTCAGTATCTATTTCAAAAGATATAACTCTTTTTGCTTTATTTGCAATAGCCCTAGTAAGCGTTCCTGCACCTGTTCCTATTTCCACAACTGTGGTATTTTTATCCACACCTGCATCAGCAACAATCGCATTTAAAAGATTAGAATCAAAGATAAAATTCTGACCAAACTTTTTATTAAATTTAAAATCATAACTCTTTAAAAGTTCTAATTCTTTCAATGTTTTCTCCTAATTTAATTTCTTAAATATGCGTAATGCATTTTCTGTTGTAACCTTACAAACATCTTTAGGTTCAATGCCTTTAAGTTCTGCAATTTTCATCGCCACAAACCTTGCAAATATAGGCGAATTTTTAGCTTGACCACGATATGGTTCTGGAGTTAGATATGGGCAATCAGTTTCAATCATTATATTGCTTAAATCCGCATATCTCACCACATCTAACAATGTTCTTGCATTTTTAAATGTTAAAACTCCGCCAACAGATATTGCAATACCCATTTTTTCTAGTTCTTTATAAATCTCCAAACTCTCTGAAAAACAATGCACAACGCAACCATATTTTAATAAATCTTTATTTGATTTTAGGATATCCAATGTATCTTTAATTGCACCACGAGTATGAATTACCACTGGCAAACCAACCTCATAAGCAAGTTTTAATTGTTTTACAAAAACATCTTTTTGCTTTGCCTTAATCTCTTCTAAATTGCCTTCTTTTCTATAGTAATCTAATCCTATCTCACCTATTGCAACAATTTTCCCGCTTTTTGAAGCTTCTTTTATAATGGAAACAACCTCATCGCAAAAATCATCTGCATCATCTGGGTGAATTCCAATCTCACCATAGATGTTATCATAAGCATTTGCTAAATCTATTACCTTTCTTAAACTATCTAAATTGTAAGCAACAGTAATACATTTACTAACCTTAAAGCCTTCAGATTTAAAGAAATCTTCATCAAACTTTACGCCATCAAAAGCATCATCTGTTAAGTGTGCGTGAGTATCTATATATTCTAGCATATTCTGCTTCCACTTTCAATCTCACTACTTGGAGATACTAGAGTTAATTTAGAATTATCCTCGCTAACAGCACATAAAATCATACCTTCGCTTAAAATACCTTTCAATTTAATTGGTTTTAGGTTTGTTACAACACAAACATTTTTACCAATAATATCTTTTGGTTCATAGAATTTTGCAATTCCACTAACAATTGTTCTAGTTTCATTACCTATTTCAACTGTGTTTTTAAGTAGTTTCTCACTACCTTCCACTTTTTCAGAATTTAAAACTTTTCCAACTTTAATAACGGCTTTATCAAAAACCTCAATTGAAATAAATTCACTCTTTTCTTCCATTTTTTCCACTTTTTCAGCCTTCTTTTCTTCTTTAACTTCTGGTTTTGCAGAGCCATCTAAAAATTCAATTTCTTTATTAACATCTAATCTTGGGAACAATGCTTCGCCTTTTTCAACTCTAGCGCCATAGTTTTCATAGCTAAATTTCTTAACACTATCAAATGTTCTCTTTTCTTTTGCAACAGCAAATTTATCTAAAACTTTTGTTGGAATTTCAATTAAGAATGATTGTAATAAAACATTTGTAATTCTTAGAGTTTCACTTAATGTATATAAAACTGTGGCAAGGCGTTCTTTATTACCCTCTTTATTCAACTTCCAAGGCATTGTTATATCAATATATTTATTTGCATAAGCAATAACATTCATTATCTCTTTAATTGCGTTATCCACTCTTTGCTCACTCATTGCTTTATCACATTTCTTATAAAGACCTGTAGCAAGCCCAATTAATTCTTCATCTTCTTTTAAAATATTATTAGGTGATGGAACAATAGCATCAAAATATTGAGTAATCATCGCCAAAGTTCTTGAAGCAAGGTTTCCTAAATCATTACATAAATCACTATTAATTGTGTTTACAAAAGTATCTGTTTGATAAATAACATCTTGGTAAATAGGACCTTCCTTTAATAAATAATATCTTAAAGCATCAGCACCATATCTATCGCAAATAACATTTACATCAAAACCATTACTCTTACTTTTTGAGATTTTATCCCCTTTTAAAGTTAAGAAACCAGTTGAATGAATTTGTTTTGGCAATTCAATATCCAACATATGCAATAAGATTGGCCAAATAACTCCGTGGAAACGAGCAATATCTCTTCCAATAAATTGAACATCAGCTGGCCAGTATTTTTGATAGAAACTATCATTTTTAGAATCATAACCCAAAGCTGAAATATAATTTAAAAGTGCATCACACCAAACATAAATTACATGTTTTTTATCAAATGGTGCTTTAATACCCCAATCAAAAGATGTACGAGTTAGGCACAAATCTTGAACGCCACCTTTAATGAAATTATTAAATATCTCATTTTTTCTACTCTCTGGAACCAAAAATTCTGGATGGTCGATATAATATTTCTTTAGCCATTCTGTTTCTGCACTTAATTTTAAGAAATAACAATCTTCTTCAGCTTCTTGAACTGGTCTGCCACAATCAGGGCAATTACCATTCACAAGTTGACCTTCTGAGAAGAATGTTTCACAAGGTTCGCAATATAAACCTTTATATTTACCCATATAGATATAGCCTTTATCATAAAGTTTTTGCATAACCTTTTCAACAACTGCTATATGCTCTTCATCGGTGGTTCTTATAAATTTATCATAAGAGATTGAAAGTTTTGCCCAAATTTTTTTGAAGCCATCAACTGTTTTATCCACAAATTGCTTTGGAGTTAAACCTGCTTGTTCTGCCTTATGCATCACTTTCATACCGTGTTCATCACTCCCTGTTAAAAACATAACATCATAACCATCTAGCCTTTTAAATCTAGCACACGCATCAGCAAGCACCGTACAAAAACAATGACCAACATGCAGATCACCACTTGCATAATAAATAGGTGTTGTAACATAGTATTTCTCTTTGCTCATAAATTTCTCCTTTAAATAAAACTGCCTAAATTATACCAAACTTCTTTAGTTTTGTAAAGTGGCAACAAATAATTTCCTTTTATTAAAGCCGTTCTAAATATAAAATATTTAAAATAAAATCTAATATGAATGTTATTTGGTGTTTTTTATTAATAAGCGGAGCTGTTTCTTTGATTATAACTTCTCCTAATTTAGTTTTGGTTTCACTAACAAATGCAAGCGAAAAAGCAATTGCTTTGTCTTTAAAACTTTGGGGTATTTACACATTATGGTTAGGGCTTTTAAAGATTGTGGAAGAAAGCAAGTTATCAAATAAAATAGAAAAATTTTTCTCGCCAATTATTAATAAACTTTTTCCAAATGCAAATGCAAACGCCAAGCAATTTATTTGCTTAAATCTAACATCAAATTTACTAGGGCTTGGAAACGCAAGTGTGCCAAGCGGAATTAACGCAATCTCAGCATTAGATGAGGGCAAAGATTATCTTACCACCTCTATGCTTTTGGTTGTTATTCTAAATGTTTGCAATCTTCAAATTTTCCCCACCACGATAATTTCTTTAAGAGCATTACACGGTAGCATAAATCCAAGCGATGTAATTCTACCAAATTTGCTTGCTAGTTTGTTTTCAATAACGATAAGCCTAATGCTGGTTTGGATATTTACCAAATGGAGAAAAAGAAAATGCTAACATATTTAATACCCATTTTCATAATATTTTTAATCACATATTCATTTATAAAAAAACAAAACACATATTCCTTCTTTATAAATGGCGCAAGAACTTCTTTTGATGTGATTTTGACAACATTACCATACTTATTGGCAATATTCATAGCGTTAGAACTATATAACGCAAGCGGAATTAGTAGAGTGATTGCAAATCTTCTATCTCCATTATTTCAATTTATAGGTATTCCAAGCGAGCTTAACGAGTTGATTATTATAAAGCATTTATCTGGAAGTGGTAGCTTAGGCGTTTTGGAAAACATATACCTAAGATTTGGTGCAGATAGTTATATTTCAAGATGTGCTTCCACAATTATGGGTTCGAGCGAAGCCATACTTTTTATACTTGCAGTTTATCTTGGCAAAACAAATGTTAAGAAATTTGCACCAGCAATTATCATCTCAATCATCTCAAATATTCTCACCGCTATGTTCATTTGTTTTATTTGTAAATTTATATAAAAAATTTTAAAAATTTTTCAAAATTTTCATTAAACCCTATTGACAAAAAATTCTTCATAATATAAACTATCATAATCTATTTATAAGTATAACTTGTTAGGGGGAAAACAATGAAATATAATGAGAAATTAGCAAACTCATACCAAGATGAGCTTAAGGCTTTAGAAAACAAAGATTGTATTACTGATTTAATACCATCAGCTTTTTTCAGACGACCAGATTTCCAAGTAATTCAAAGCAAATTTTTAAATTATTCATATTTTGGAGATTTAGAAACTGCAGATATTTACACTCAAGAATTATTTGAAGAAATGAAAGAAAAAAATATTAATAGATTGGAGAAAAATACCAAAATAGTTTCCTCACCTCTCTCTACAATTTTTAAACCAAACAACAAACCAGAATCTGTGAAAAAAACTTTCAATCCAAAAACACACAGCTTTGAACCTTATGACAACACATTAGATTCAACCAGCATAGAAATAAACCCTAGAGGTTTTGTTATGGATATTCAAGATGGAAAAAATTTTAAAGAATATATATTTATGGTTAAGCCAAATATAGTTTCATTTATAGAAATGAGCGTTGATTTAAGACTATCCAAAGATAATTACACAAGAACTATTGAAGATACATTTGTTGCTAGTAAAGATGGCAAAGTATCACACTACTGTGATGATAATTTAAAAGATTATTTAATCGAAAACGAAATGAAATAAAAATAATATTAAGGGGGAATTAATTATGAATAAAAAAGAAGTACTTGAAAAACTTGATAGTTATCAAGAACAATTAAATAAACTTGCATCAAAGAAGAGCTTATCAGACTATATAGCTCCAGAAATTAGAGCGTTACCAGAATTTAACGATTTTATGAAAAAGTTTTTCAGCAATTCACAATTAGAGAGTTTTAAAAATGCTGAAGAAGAATTTTCAGATGCATTTTATAAAATGCGTTTAGAAGAAATTGATAGAATAAATAACAACACAGATATTCTAAATTCCCTTATGCGTTTTATTAAACCAACTAATGAAAAAGAAACAGTTGTTAGCGATTCAGTTTCAAATATGACCGAACCTGTTGGCACACTAACAAAAAATCAATATGAATCATTGCTTGAAACAGAGATTAGTATTAGTCCATCTCAATTCAATATTAGAATTAAAGATACTTCAAAAAACTATTATATCACTGCAACCGATGGAAATGTTTCATTTAAGCAAATAGAAGTTCCTGAAAATCCAAATTTCTATGGCATTCCAAGAACAATTGAAGATAACTTCTCAAAAGAAAATGGTGAGATTATCTACAAACATAAAGATTCAAACGAATTAGAATATTATCATAATTAAAAGGCGGAAACAAATTATGCAAAATGCTGGACACCAATACAGAAAAATTTTACAACTAACAGATATTAAAGATTTGTTTAAATCAGAATTCTTACAAGACCCTAGAGTTTTACACGAATTAAACGAAGCTTTTAGACCAACAGATTTTAAAAACTTTAAATCATTTATAAATTCAGATTTTGCAAGTTCAAATTTTAAAGCAATGAAAGCGGAAGCATTGGATACTGTTTTATCATCTAGTTTATCACAACCTCCAAGAGAATTTGAATTTGTTAATTCTTTAAACTTAAATTCTGATGGCACAATTTCTTGTGCGTTATCCACCACTCCAAACACATTATTTATTGCAGTGGAAACACCAAATAGCGAAACTATTATAACAAGCGGAACAGGAAGATTAGATGGTTTAGCAATTTGCGAATCTAAATACACTCCAGATTACGAACTAAAAGATAACATCATAGATTTTTATTTAGATAGAAATAATAAGGTTAGAGTTAACCATAGAGAAATAATTAAATCCGATGACAATATTCTTCAAATCGGTTAAAAAAAAGTTAGAATAAAAAGTTCTAACTTTTTTATTTTAATCTTAGATTTTTAGGAAAATAATTTTTAACTTTTCCGTTTACCACTTTTCCACCACCTAAGATTAATCCATTATATTCCACGGCACAAATTCCATTTTCATTATCCGTTTCAATCTCATAACCTTTCAAATAATTATTAAAATTTTCATCTGTTAATTTAACAACATTTTTAAAATATTTACCAAAGCTTGAATAAAAGAAATGCGAATAATCCAATCTATTTTTTACAAATTCTCCAACCAACACCCCCGCACATAATGGTTTAATTTTGTCAAGATTAACCATATTTTTTGGCAAAAAGTATATATTAATATTACGCTTAACTATATTAAGCGAATTTATATCAATTTCAAGTATCTTTTCTAAATCTTTTAAAATTATAGATTTTTCTTTAGACTCAAGTGGTTTAAAACAAGATTTTCTAAGATTAAAATCTTCATTAAAATCCTCTTCACCAATCTTTTTAAACAACGCAACAAACTGACCTTCGCCTATAGATTTGAAAGGATAAAACTTACAAGTTTTTTGCATATCATAATCGCATTTATAATTTCCTGCAAAGCCTTCATTTTTTATAACATTCGGCAAATCCAAAAGTTCAAAATCTTTATTTTCATTTAAAAAATTTTCCACCACTTTCTCATCTTCTTCCAAATTAAAAGTGCAAGTGGAATAAACTAATTTACCGCCTGCTTTCAAACACTTAGCAGAATTATTTAAAATTTCAAGTTGCCTTTCAGCACAAGATGAAACTTGTTCCAAACTCCATTCATTCATAGCCTTTGGATTTTTTCTAAACATTCCCTCTCCGCTACAAGGTGCATCAACTAAAACTTTATCAAACACAGCTGGCAAATTTTTAGACAATGTTTCGCTATCCGTATTTGTTATAACAACATTTTTAAATCCAAGCCTAGATATATTTTCATATAAAATACTTGCTCTTGAACTCACAATCTCATTCGATACAAGCAGACCTTCGCCCTCTAACGCAATAGCTAGTTCACTTGTTTTTCCTCCTGGCGCAGAACAAACATCTAAAACAATATCTCCTTTTCTAACATCGAGTGCAATTGCTGGAATCATCGCAAACGGCTCTTGGATATATATTCCTCCGCCAAGGTATAAAAAAGTATTGCCAAGCGGTTCTTTATATGTATCCTTAACATAAAAGCCATTTGGATTATATGGAATTTTCTCAATTGGCAAAACTTTTCTTAAATCGTTTTCATTTAACTTTAATGTATTTAACTGAATTGCTTTATAATATCCATCAGAAAAACTATCAATATACTTTTGATAGTTTTCTCCAAGCAACTCTTGCATTTGTTTTTCATAATCTTTTGGTAACTTAATCTTTTCCATAAGTTAATTATATAACATTTTTTATAATTTTCACACTATTTGAAATAACTTTCTGGGTGAATTATATGTTCTTTTTTTATATCCAAAGTTTTCAACTTCTCATCTTTTAAAACATCAGCACTCTGAAAAACCCAATTACCATATTTCTTTTTCAATTTGTTTATAGTTTCTTCCAGTTTTAGTTGTTTCTCAAATTTTTCGCAATCATATAAGATTGAACTTTGAATGATGTTTTTCTCAAATCCCGAAACACTAATTCCCATAGCACGAATTTTTTCTTTAAAATTATAATTTTTTTTAAGTAATTCATAAGCTTGATTTTCTAAGTTTGAGCAAACCAAAATATTTGGATTAAATTTGCAAGAATAGCCAACGGAAACTAAACTTATATTCTTAACATAAACAGAGAGAGTTTTCGCCGTGGTTAAGTTATAATCCCTTGCCCTATAAATAACGCTCTCGCTAAGCAACGCAATCAAACTTTTCACATCTTTTTCCGAATCTATATCTTTATAATTTGTTAAACTATTTCCAATAGATTTAAAAGGTACTTTTTCTAAATCTTTTCTAACTGGGCTTAAATCAAAACCATTTGCAAAATTATATAAGTATTCGCCCCATTTCCCAAGCAACATTTTTAAAACATTATAATCTGTGTGAGCCAAATCTCCAATTGTGAAAACATTAATTTTATTTAATTTTTTCTTTGTTGCTTTTCCAACATATAGCAAGTTTTCAACTGGCAATGGGAAAATTTTTTCATCTCTATTTTCTTTGGTTATTTCAAAAATATCATCTCTTTTAGCTTGGTCTGAGCCTAGTTTTGCATAAATTTTATTATAACTAATTCCAGCCGAAACAGTTAAACCAAGTTCTTCTTTTATTGCTTCTTTTATTTTAAATGCAATAGTATAAGCATCTCCAAATAATTTTAAACTATCGGTTATATCCAGCCAACACTCATCAATCCCATAAGGTTCTATCCTATCTGTAAATCTTCTATAAATATTTTTTACTTTTTTGGAGTATTTTAAATATAGTTCAAACCTTGCATTAACAGATATAAGATTTGGACAGAGTTGTTTTGCTTCCCATAAAACCATTCCAGTTTTAACACCCATAGATTTTGCTAAGAAATTCTTTGCCAACACAACACCGTGCCGTGCTTCCACATCTCCACAAACACACAATGGTTTGTTTCTATATTTAGGTCTTAGCAAACATTCCACCGAAGCATAAAAATTATTCAAATCTATATGTAAAATACTTCTCATATTTTAATTTATGCTTTTATCTAAATTTTAAGCATAAGAAAATTATGATTAATATTTTATATATTTTTTTACTAGAAAATGATACCATAGAAAATAATTAAACTTACATCGCATCTAAATTCACTTAATTGACAATTCTATTCAATATCAATATAATATAAATATGGAAATAAGAGAATATAACATATCAGATAAAGAATCAATAAAAGATTTACTTATAGAACTACAACAATATATAATTAAGATTGATAAATACAATTTGAATATAATTTCTAAAGATTATAGAGATAAGTATTTTGATTTTATGCTTGAAGATTGTATTTCACAAAATGGTAAGATTTTCATAGCGGAAGAAAATAAAAAAATAATCGGATTTATTGCTGGCTTTACTCAAACTTACGATAAAAGAGATAAATTGGATTATAGTTGCCCTAAAAAAGGAATTGTTGCCGAATTAATTGTTAGCAAAATCTCAAGGAGTAAAGGAACAGGCAGTTTACTGCTTTCCGCTATTGAAAATTATTTTAAATCAATTGGTTGCGAATATATTCAAATTGATGTTTTTGCATATAATGAAAATGCTAAAAAATTCTACTATAAAAATAATTATGAAGATAGAATGGTAAGCTTATTTAAAAAGATATAAAAAAGAAACTTGTACAAATCGTATAAGTTTCGTTTTTTATTATTTAATTTAATAATTAATTATTCATTTGGTTTACATCACCAGAAATTTCAGGCAATCTATCTTCCGCCATCTTCATACCATCACGCAAAACTGTTAGAGCAGTTCTTTTGCCATCAGACATTTCGCCCCATTTCTCAAAATTCTCAATTGTTTTATCAACATATTCAGAATTGAAATCATCTTTCTTGATTTTTAAATTATTCCAAAACCATCTATCACCAACCTCAGATGCATATTTTGCCACAACATTAAATGATGTTTTAACATTATTAACATCAATATCATCATTTTCAAGCATTCCGATTAGATTTTGCCTAATTCCGCAAGAATTAGTTATGAAATTATAATTTCCATTCATAAATTCTGTTAACCTAACTGTGAAGGTATCAATCTCGTGATTTCCCTTATGATTATCTGTTGTAAAATATGAAACAAATCTGGAAAAATCTTTCTCACATTCATCTCCTTCAAGCAATTCAGATTTTTTTGCAGTTGCAAACCAGCCTGCAGTTGCAAGTTTAATAAAATCCATCTCCGCTTTAGATAATTTATCGAAAACTTTTTCTTGTACTTCGATAATATCAAAGCTCTTTGTATCCATACTAGAATCCATAATTACCTCTTTTTTCAAGCAACTTTATCATTGCTTATCATCACACCTAAAGTGTAACATAAAATTATGGTTTTGTCAATCTATATTAATCATTATTAAATCCTAAATATTTTAAAACTCCACAAGCAATTGTATAGGCCACTTTTTCTTGGTAATCTGCTGAATTTAGCAACACTTCCTCTTCAACATTTGTTAAATACCCACATTCCACAATCACCGATGGCATCTTAGAGCACTTTAACAAGTAATAATCCCCGTAACTTATGCTAGACCTTGCGTTTGGAAGGCTAGCTATAATTTGAGATTGAATAGCGTTTGCAAACTTTTCACTCTCGGTGTTTTTTTCTAAACAGAAAACTTGTGCACCTTTAGAATGGCTCGATGGATAAGAATTTTGATGAATAGATATAATTAAATCCGCTTTGCTTTTCTCAATAATTTCCTTTCGTTTTGTCATATCATCTTTTTTATAATTTGAAACATTTTCAGAATATAACCCGCTCTCATTTTCTCTTGTTAAAACCACTCTAAAACCCAAGTTTTCAAATTGAGTTCTCAATCTTTTAACAATTTGCAAGTTTATCTCACTCTCAACAGTTCCGTTCACACCAGTAACGCCATTATCTCTACCGCCGTGACCAGCATCTAAAACGATAGTATAAGGTACTATTGAATTTTCTGTATGTTTAATTTTTTTTATGCCTATAAACATACAAGCAACTATTATAATTGCGATTGATACTGCAATTATAGTTCTTAATTTAAAACATTTAATAATTTTCATATTAATATGTTTATTAATAAATTATTTGAAATAGACCTATTCTTTTACACTCGAAGATTTTATCATTTTCTCCAGAATTAAAATGGTTAATTGCATAATTTTGATGTAATTATAAAAACTAAAGTAATTAGGAGAATAAAATGAAAAGGAAAAAAAATTCAGCTTTTAAAACACTTACAATTTTATCTATTTTAACTTGTTTTATTATAACCGTTATAGTTGCACAAATATTTTTTATAGACCAAACTGCAGATTCTATGCTAACAACTTCTATAAACGGTATAAATGTTAAAGGTGCAACACCAACAGAAGTTAATGCAACACTAGTTAGTCATTATAAAAACCAAGCAAAAGATTTTAAATTGACTTTAACTTATAAAGACAAATCTTGGACTTTAACTGATAAGGATTTCGAAGTTAATTCAAATATTCATACCATAATTGAAGAAAAATTAAGAAGAGAAAAAGAATTAAACTCCCACGATAAAAAAGTAAACCTAATATCTATGTTATTAAATAAAGGCGAAAATTTGCAAGTTTCTTTTAATTATATCTATACTGGTCTTGATGAAAAAATTGATAACATTATCTCAGAAATTGAAAAAGAGCCTAAAAACAGCTCTATTGAATTTAATCCTGATAGTAAGAATATGTTTACAATTTTAAAAGAAGAAAATGGAATTGAAATTGATAAAAGTCTTTTATATGAAAAGATTAATGAACAATTTTTAAATTCAAACACAATTGATGTTGAAATTCCAACAAATGAATTATTACCTACCATAACAGAGAATGAAACTAAAGATTACACCAATTTAATCGCCAAATTCTCAACAAATGTTGCAGATAGTACTGGTGGGAGAAAATCTAATGTTAAATTAGCATTATCTAAATTTAACGGAATAGTAATTGAACCAGATGAAGAAATTTCGTTTAACAAAATTACTGGACCGCACACTCAAGAAAATGGCTATAAAACAGCAACTATTATATTAAACGGAAGGTTTGTTGATGGAGTTGGCGGAGGAATTTGCCAAGCCAGCACAACACTATATAATGCCCTACTTCAAACCGGCATAGAAATCATTGAGGTTAATAAACACACGCTTCCTGTTAGGTATGTACCATTAGCACTTGATGCAATGGTGGCTGAAGGTATTTCAGATTTAAAATTCAAAAACACAAGTTTGTATCCTCTATTTATTAAAACCTATTCCACAAAAGATGATGTAACAGTTGAAATATATAGCCACGATTTAGATGGAATAACCTACAAAACTAGAAGTGAAACAATCAAAGAACTACCAGCTCTTAAAGATATAATCAAAAAAGATGTAAACAAAGAATACCAAGATAAAGTTTTATTTGAAGGCGAATATTATAGGCTAACTTATCCTAGAGGCGGATATATTGCAAAAGCATATTTACAAACATATAAAGATGGAAAATTGGTTGAAGAAAAAGAAATTAGAAACGAAACATACAAACCTCAAAATGGTATAATTATTGAAGGAGCAGAGAAAGCCCCAGAGAATTTAAAAACAATTGAAGATACTGTAACCAGCGCAGAAACTTATACACACGGTATAAATATAAATAACGAAAATTACACCATTCCTTCGAACATTTGTCCGTAAATTACCACCCAAACTGTGGATAACTTACTCAATTTTACCCGTTTTTGGTAAAAAACACCCAAAATTTATAAAATGTTGTCATAAGTTATGTGGATAACTGGCAAATGCGATGTGGATATGTGGATAACTTTTTTAAATTCGACAAATTTTATGCATTTTCGCGTGTATTTATGCAAAATTTAATAAATATGCAAAAATTTTTATAACCATACGATGAGATTTTGTGGATAACTTACCCATTTTAGAACATTTTTGAGCGTTTAGCCCCCTTGAAAAAGCAATTTTTTCATAAAACTATAAAAAAATTAGAACAAAGCACGGATTTTTTCCACAATGCTTTGTTCTTTATTTATACATAAACAATCGGGTGGGTTTTATGAGAATAAGAATAACCTTTAGATTGGAAAAATGTTTGATGTATAGCAAAAACTTTTATCATTTGTAAACCAATCAGTGTATTCATCTAACCAATTTGCTATACACCTCATACTATGTTTAAATTATTTAAAGTGTTACATTCTTTTATTTTTTCTGATAAAACAACTCCTGCATTTATAACTTTGCTTGTTAAATCGGCTATATGATTCAACTCTAGCTTTTTATTGCCCCAAACGCCCATAGAATTTAAAGAAGCACAAATGCAAAAATCTCCCAAAACTTGGTTATTATATAAAGACCTACCTTTTCCATATAAAAGCAGATTTCTATCCTTTCTATCTCCCAACTTTGAAATTACAACAATAATCTTGCTATTTTTATGTCTATTTGAAACAAACCTAATAGCAGTGTTTAAACTCTTTTCGCAAATATTGTTTTTATTTCTTCCATAAACATAAGCTCGAACATTATATTTTAAAACCAATAATTCAGCCACCATTTTTGAATATATCGCACCAGTACCACACTCCCCCAAGCAAAGTACCACTGGCAAATCATTAGATAAGATAAGTTCTTCAGCCAAATTTAAAGCTGGTGCTAAAGCAATATTTTCTTCAATATTAAAACTATTCATTTTTAATCCTCTTATCTAATTTTTACCTAAAATTTAATGCATAAACATTTAAAACAAATTATTTAAAAATTTTAAGATATTAGGCTTTTTTAAATATGACATTCTGAAAATTTATGCTATACTAAAAAAAACAAATGGAGAAATCAATGGCATTAATAGATATAATCTTTTTAATATTTATTGGATTATTTGCTTTGGTTGGACTTTGGAAGGGTCTGGTTGATAGCGTTGTATCCCTATTTAGTTCGTTATTCTCAGTTGCTCTTGCTATATTCTTAGGTACTTATGTGGCAGACTTTGTAAGAAAACTAGTTGATATTGATGGATACTTAGATTCGCTTTTAACAGATGTTTTCAAAATCACTCAAGAAAATATAGAATTTTTAGGAATGACAGTTGCCAGAGTTAAAATTGCCAACTATTTAGCAACCATATTAATTATTGTTTTAACATATATAGTTTTGATGTTTGCTATAAGCATTATCAAAAAAATTCTCGGTTCTCTAACCGAATCAAGCAGTTTGCTTAAAGCTTTGAATAGACTTCTTGGAATGGTATTTGGTGCTTTAAAAGGCTTATTTATAGTTTGTTGCCTATTCGCTGTTTTAACAATGGTAAGCTTTGTTGAACCGCTTAGAGTTAAATTCGAACCAACAATTCAAGAATCAAAATATGTTTCCGTTATTTATGAAAAAACAAACCAATTTATAGAAGATAAATTAAGAGATAAATTAACCAATTCAATAACCGAATCTTAAAGATTCAAAATTTTTCTACCCCAAAATTCAATTTGGGGGAGAATTTTTTTAATTTTAAAATCAAAAATCAAAGGAGAAAATTATGGAAAATAAAATAGGATTTGATAGCGAAAAGTATTTAAAACTTCAAAATAAGAAAATTAGAGAAAGAATTGCCAAGTTTGGCGGTAAACTTTATATGGAATTTGGCGGTAAACTTTTTGATGACTTCCACGCATCAAGAGTTTTACCCGGTTACAATCCAAATAATAAAATAAAACTTTTAGAATCATTAAAAGATGATGCTGAAATTATTTTCTGCATTTCCGCTACAGATATAGAAAAGAATAAAATAAGAGCAGATTTTGGAATAACTTACGATATGGAAGTTTTAAGACTTATAGATTCTCTAAGAAAGATTGGGCTTAAAATCAACTCCGTGGTTATAACATTATTCACAGGTCAACCTGCTGCAATTAAGTTTAAAAACAAACTAGAACGACATAATGAAAAAGTTTATATACATATCCCAACAAAAGGCTACCCTACAGATGTTGAAACAATCGTTTCAGATGAGGGTTATGGTAAAAATCCATATATAGAAACAACTAGGTCTTTAATAGTTGTGGCTGCACCCGGCCCTGGAAGCGGAAAACTTGGCACTTGCTTATCCCAACTTTACCACGAATTTAAGCGAGGAAACAAAGTTGGTTATGCCAAATTTGAAACTTTCCCAGTTTGGAACTTACCTTTAAAGCACCCTGTGAATATTGCGTATGAGGCTGCTACTAGCGATTTAAAAGATGTTAATATGTTAGATTCTTACCACCTAGAAGCACATAACGAAATTGCCGTAAACTACAATAGAGATTTGGAGGTTTTCCCAGTTGTTAAGGAAATATTAAAGAAAATTACTGGCGAGGATATTTATAAATCACCAACAGATATGGGCGTTAATATGATTGGCTATTGCATTTCAGATGATGAAGCCTGCAAAGAAGCTAGCAAGCAAGAAATTATTAGAAGATTTTATAGGCAAAGAGCTGATTACAAACGCGGAAGAAGTTCGTTTGATGCAGTTGAAAGAATACAACTACTTATGAACGAATTAAGCATTTCCTCTTCAGATAGAGCCTGTGTTCAACCTGCTATAGATAAAGAAAAGGCAAGCCATTGTCCTTGTGTTAGCATACAATTAAAAGATGGAAGAATAATCGTTGGAAGAAATACAGATATTCTAACAGCGAGTGCTTCTGCCCTACTAAACGCTATTAAAGTTTTGGCAAATATTGATGATAAACTTAAAATAATTTCGCCTAATATTCTTCTACCAATTCTTGAAATGAAAGAGAAGTTAATGGGTAGAGAAAAGGGTAATCTAACTCTAAAAGATGTGTTAATTGCATTAGCAATTAGTGCAAAAGATAACGATATTATTAGAAATGCTTACGAAAAAATTGCATTACTCCAAGGTTGCGAAGCTCATTCCACTCATTTGCTTCATCAAACCAATGAAGAAACTTTCCGACAACTTAAAATCAATATAACTTGCGGAGATAAATTTTTGAGTGAAAATTTATATGATGCATAAAATATATTATATATTTAATATTGATTTTATATTGCAATTTTAATTTTTTTAATATATAATAAAACCACTATTATTTTAGGAGAAAGATTATGAAACAAGAAAGAATATTCCCCAAATATTTAAACCTTGCAATAACTTTGGTTGCAATTGCCACTTTTATTTGTATGTTATTAATTAATTTTAGCGAGTCTGGACTTACAACTGCTATGTTTTTAGTTGGTGATGATTATCAAATATTTCAAGACCATTTTATAAATTCAGTTTGCCTAGATTATCCATTTATGGGCTACCTATTTATATCTGTTTTGTATGCAGTTTTATTTATAACCATAATTGATTTAATTTTATCTCCAATTATGTTTATTCCAGCTGTTAGAAAAAATAGTTTTATGGCACTTCTTTATAAAACATTCTTAATTTTCTATGGTATTATTCAAATACTTCTTTGCATCGTTGCAATTATTTTCTCATTCTTCTATTTCGCTTATTGTTCTAGAAGCGGACTAAATGCTGCAGAATTCTTCGATGCTCAAAACAACACTCCAGTTTTTGCAATGCTTATCATATCAATTATTTCATTAGCTGGTATGGGCGGTTTAAAACTTGTTGCTTATAGAAGTTATAAAAGACCAGAGTAAGCCATTAATATATTAATTAAGAACAAATGGAGAAAAAATATGTTTAAAAGTTTAAGAGAAGAAATTATAAGTTTAAATAAAGATGTTAGCAATATAACAAGTTGCGAAAAAGCAAAGAAACTAAGAAAGAAATTACTTTCAATTGGTTTGCCTTTGGCTATAATCGGAGTTATTGGAGTTATCACTTGCTTTATATTATTTGCAACCGCTGGCTTTAATGGTTTTAGCGAAAATGGATTTAGTGCTAGATTAATCGTTCCTTTCTGCTTATTCCCTATCTTTGGAGTTATCGCAGGAATTGGCGCATATATCTCAGCCCTTGGATTTAAAATACTTATCACAGATTACACAACCAATTTAGCCGATAGCGTGGTTGGAAACAATTGCCCAAAATGTGGAGATAAAATCGAAAACGATGAAGAATATTGCACAAAATGCGGTACTCAATTAAAAAAGATTTGCTCTAATTGCAAAACTATAAATTCAACAAAAGATACATACTGTAAAAAATGTGGTAAAAAATTAGATGAATAACAAAAAATGCTTTAATGAAAATTAAAGCATTTTTTTATTAAATTTCAAATTAATCATTTCCTTCAGCAATTTTATTAAATGGTTCTTTTGGAATAAAATCTTCAAAAATAAAGTTATCAACGCCATTTAATTTAGCATTTTTCATATTTTGATTGCTTCTAATTGTATATGCAAGCAATGGCAATTCGCCATATTTTAAAACATATTTATTTGGCAATGCCCTATGGTCATAAGAAATGAAATCTGGCTTACTAACCCTATCATTTAGCAACATTCTTTTAAGAATAACTTTCTTTATATAAGATAGTTTTTCGCCTTTAAAACTACCAGATAACTGACCACGCCAAACCTCTGGTGCGTTTATTCTAAACCATTTTAAAACAAACGGATTAAAACTTTGGATAGCATACTTACCCTTATATTTTTTTAATGTTTCATAAAGTTTTTCTTCAAGTTCTCCAACTTTGCCTTCGTTTTTAACTTCGATAAGCAAAGGAACTTTGCCCTTAACCAGCTTTAATACCTCATCAAAAGTTGGCAAACTCTCGTTTGTTCCTTTTAATTTGATATTTGCTAAATCTCTTTTCGTGAGTGATTTAACCTCGCCTTTTGAATTGGTGGTTCTATCCAATGTGTCATCGTGGATAACCACTAATGTACCATCTGAAATTATATGAACATCAAGTTCAATTGCAAAATTATGAAGTATTGCATTTTCAAACGCTTGCCTCGAATTTTCTGGTGCAGATTTCGAACTATGTAAACCTCGATGGGCAATTTTTTGGCCAACTAGCCAACTAGTTAAAATATTTTCCATTTCAGCCCCCACTATGCTTTTTCTTATTATACTATTATTTTCAACTTTTTCCAAACAAATATTACAAAATTAAAAAAAGAGAGGATTTACTTTTTAGCAAATCCTTTTCTCTTAATTTTCAATTAAATTCAATTTAACTATTAAGTATTTTGTTTTAATTAAATTTAAAGTTAGATATTCGTATTTATCTGTTGCCACCAAAGATGCAATATTATCTAAATTTAAACTTTTCAAATATTCGTTTAGTTTTTCTTGGTTAGTACCTTTCAAATTTTTAAGCAAACTCATATCGAAATATAAAACAATATCTTTATTTTTAGTTTCTTTATCAATTGAATATGCGTTTTTATAAGCCTCAACTGTATCTTTCAATTCCAAAATTTCTGTTTCATTACCATCAACTGTTTCGATATGTTTATCTATAACCAATCTAAATTCTAATGCCACAACATATCCTTCCGAGCCTAAAGCATAAGTAATTTTAGAACTATCAAAATATAGATTTAATAATAAACTAGAAAGCTTTAAATCCTTTAAGTGTGCACAATAAGCACTTCTCCAATCATCACCATAACTTACATTTGTTGATGCCTCAACTTGTGATTTAACCGCTAAAGCATAACTATAATCTAAAACGAAATCTAAAGACTTATAACCCCTTAAAATTCCAAGTTGCATTATATTTTTCATACTCTCATCACTATTTGCAACCAAATTTGCAGAAGTTAATTCTCCATTAAAGTTACCAAAACCATTTTCGTTTTCTTTATAATAATTATAATTTTTTGTTGCTTTATAATTATCAAATTTATCTTTTCTTGCTTGCCATTCTGTTCTGCCTGTTCCAAAGAACGCATCTGAAACTAAGAAATATCTATGAGTTAGAATTTCATTTCCATCATTTTTTAATTCTGTCCAAGTTATATCCACGCCATAGAAAACACCATCAATTTTAACTTTATTCCAAGCGTGTAGGCTATCTTTTCCTGTTGTTCCTGCCACTCTCACACATTCAATACCTTCCATATTGCAAAGCAATGAATATGCCTTACTATAACCATCACAAACTGCAATTCCTTGCAAGAAAACACCTTCCAAATAGTATGCACAATTCTCAGTGTAGTAAACACCAAGATAATAATATTGGTTTTCAGCGTTTATATAATCATAAACTGTGTTTACGCAAATCCAGTCAAAAATAGATAACGCCTTTTCATAATCTGTCATATCATCTTTAATTATTTCATTTAAAACGCTTTTTGCTTTATTATATATAATTTCTGCCCTACTACCAGCCTTACAAATAGGAGTTACTCTATTCTCAACTGCCCAATACAATTCTTCACTTGTTGAAACTTGAGTGGTTAGAAAATATGAATCACTATAATATTTATGGCTATCATCTCTTGAAGCGATAGATGTTTTATATGTATCATAATAAGTTTGATAATATGTGGCTTGATTTAAAGTGTAATTTGAATGATCCAATTCTAAATTACATTCTGCCACGCCAAAGAAATTAACAGATATTTCATATTCTTTTTTATCTTCTGAAATTGCTTTTGAGAAAAAACTATCAGACTTATATTTACCATAATCATAATGGCAAGTTTCACAAAAATACGCAAATGCTTCCTTAATTTGTTTTTCAACTGCTTTTTCGCCTGATAGAGCTTGTTTTTTTTCAATCTCAGCTATAGCATTATCTGAAAATTTAATTTTATAACTATCATCTCTCTCGATAAAATGATAATAAACGGCATTATTAAGTTCATCAATAGAATTTATAAAATGGTCGTTTATTTTGCCATCAAAAACATACGCATTTGAATAATCTTTATCTTCAAAACCTAGATAATAAGTTAGATTATTATAGATTATCATTTGGTTTGTAACTAAAGAATTTTGTACACCTATTCTTATAGCACTAGCTTTATCTAAAGCAAGAGAATATAAATCCACAATGTTTGAATTTATTGTGTAAAACTTCATATTCTCGCCATCGCTCACTGCTATAATAAAATCTGAAACGCCATTAAAATTAAATGTTAGAATATTATTAAGTTCAACGCCTGAATTTATTACAAATTCTGTATCTGCCGAACTATAAACAATATCAAATTCACTACTACTTAAAGTTACTTCTCCAGCAAGTTTTGCAAATTCTTTACTATCAGAATAAATATTAGATAAAACATTTTGTTGTGAACTTTTAGCATAAATTTGAATTTTAAACAATCCAGTTTTATTCATAAGTTCATTCAAATTTATATTTACTATCTCGCTATCATCTACGATATTTTTTTCAAATTTATTATCAATGAAAATATCATAACTCTCAGCACCATCTACTTTTGAAAAAGACAATACATTGGTTGTATTATCTATTTCAAATTGAGGTGCATTTAAAATTTTTAATCCTTCTTTAAATACAATTTTAAATTTATAAACTGTGGTATCGTGACCAAAGTTCATTTGTTCACTTTCTTCCAAATCAACTAAAATAAGATAAGCATCAAGATTAACATCTTTTAAATAAGCATTTGCTTTATCTGATAATGTTTCACCAGTATAACTTGATAAAACACTTTCATCAATTAGAATTGTGTAATCTTTTTTCAATGTGTTAGCATCAACATCGGAATAATTTATTAGATATTCAGTTAAAGCTTTCAATTCTTCTGTTTCATCAATCATTTGATTAAATGCTAGATAAACCACAAAACCATCGTTTTCGCCATCATAAGAAAATGCCTCTGTCATACAAACTGTGTTAAACATCTGAGTTGTGAACTTTTGCTTTTTAAGGCCTTCCATAAGCATTGCATCTTGAATACCACTTGGTAATTTAATTGAATAGTTTCCTGCTTTTGCTAACTTTGTTACATAATCATAAGTGAACATCACTTCCGAGCTCTTATAATCTGCAGTTATGAAGAAATAAAGCAAATCTTTAAGTTCTTCATCACTATTAACCACTAAATCAATTGTTTTTACATCACCATTTGAATTTGTATATTCAAATTCTGTGTTTGAATAATAATCATAATTTTTCAAAGCTGTTGAATAATTAAAATATTTTTTTCTTTTAGACCAAGCATAATGGGAATTGCTAATAAATTCATCACTAACTAAGAAATATTTATGAAACATATATTCTTCTTTTGATGAACCCACTTGTTGTTCTGTCCAAGTTATATCACAAACATAATAATTGCCATTAATCTTAACTTTATTCCAAGCGTGTAGGCCACCACCAGCGTTACCAGTTATTCTAATACATTCAAGCCCTTCCATATTGCAAAGCAATGAATATGCCTTACTATAGCCATCACAAACTGCTATTTTTTGAATAAACACTCCTTCTAGGTAGTAAGCACAGAACCTTGTATAATAAGCAGTTTTATCTGAGCTAAATATTTTGCTTAAGTTTGCATTATCATAATTGGTATTAACACAAATCCAATCAAAGATAGATAATGCTTTATCATAATCTGTCATTCCTTCTTTGATAATTTCTCTCAAAGTTTCTTTAGCTTTATTATAGATTATCTCTGCTCTGCTTCCAGCTTTACAAATAGGTGTTATATTATTTTCAACTGCCCAATAAAGTTGTTCGCTAGTTTCAACTTCTAGGGTTAGGAAATATTTATCTGAAGCAAAATCATCATAATCATTTGGTCTTGCTTCTCCACCTTTGTAAGTTTCATAATATGGAGATTCATTTTTAGATTGAGTATATTGAACAACACCATAATCTGTGGAATACAAATTTATGTCACATTCTTTAACATTATAGAAATTTAAAGAAACTGCGTAATCATAACTAGAACCGCTAATCCTTGATGCATAGTTATAGTTATATTTACCTGTATCGTAATGGCAAGTTTCTAAGAAATAATTAAAACTCTCATTGATAGAATCTATAACTTCAGCATTTGTTGCAGGTACGGCTTGAGAATATGCACCAGTTCTATTTGCTTTGCCTATTTCAATCAAACATTCTTCATTAAATCTAATCTCATAATCCGTATCTCTATAAATAAAATGATAATAAACCACATTATGAAGTTCTTCTATGCTCTCGATATAATGGTCGGCAATAATTCCATCAAAAATATAAATATTATCAGTAAATTCTCCGCTAGATTTTGGATTATAATATTTCAAATCTTGATTTTCAAAATAAACATATTCGCCAATCTTTGCACCAACTCTAAATGCAACTATTTCACCATTTGAAGCATTAACTAAATTGAAATTTAAAGTATTGCTATCAACTTCATAATTTTTAACTTTATTTGTGTTTGTATAGGCAGTGATTATATATTTTCCAGCATTTACAACACTATCCCAACTACAAATATTTTCTTGTAACTGAATATTTTTTGGTGCTTTAGTTGCATCGAATTTTTCGTTTATTTCAGCAGTTGATAAAGTTAAATTTTTATCCGCATAAACAAACACAACTTCATTACTAAGCGCACTCTCAGTGGTTTTAGATGAAGTGGCTTTAATTCTAAACTTATACTTACCAAAAGTTGTTAAATCGCCCTCAAAATCATAAGTTTGTTCGGCTTTATCTTTCTTATTTTTAAGAGTGGTTAATTCATTATCGTTTAAATAAATCACATACTCTTCTGCATTAGAAATAGTAAACCAATTAAGTTCGGTTTCAAAAGAATTTAATCCTGCCACAGGAGTGGATAATTTTTTAGGCCCACCAAATAGCGAGCAAGAAGCAAACACTCCAAAGCATATTAAAAAACAAAATATAGCACTAATTATTTTCTTAAAATTTTTCAAATTTTTATCCTTCTTTTTTATACTTTTTCAAGTTTATCTATATGAATATATAGATATTATATCAAACTTACATAATATGACAAAATTTTTAAATAAATATTTTTAAATTTTCGTAGAGTTGTAATTTTATTTAATTGGCAACTAAAATAATTGATATTATATTCAAAGAATTATCCTTTGAAATACTCTTAGGCAAGGTGATTTTCGGCTTAATTGAAAATTGCGAATTAGGCAAGGTTTCTCCTAAAAATTTATAGTATTTTCCATCAAACTCCCAGTTTTCATCAAGACTAATGAGAATATCTTTAATATTTTCTTTATCTTCAATTATAGAGCCTTCAAACTTCAGTTTTAAGCTAGTAATATCATCAAGCAAAACTATATTTAATGGTTGTTCATAAGCAACATTAGAAACCACACTTGTTGGATAATAAACGCTGGCAATATTAATTCCAGATTTAACATTAAATGTTATTTCTTCACCAAGATTAGATAAGAAATATTTTTGGTTACAAACCACACCTTGATAGATATTTAAGCCAACAGAAATAATAAGCAAAGTGCTCAAAAGCCATAGCATCATTTTTGAGATAAACTTTCTATTTGAACCTCTATTTTTGCTTGTATTTTCCAAATTTTCCTTCTTTTTTTCAAAAGAATATTTACTATTTTTATTTGAATTTGATTTATTAGTTTTATTTTGATTATTTTTCATAACTTTCCTTCACCTTTTATATAGTATTTCCAAAAATGAATTTGAAAATTATAAAAAGATGTGATATAATAAAAAAAGTTTGAAAAAGAGTTGAAATTTATGAATATTTTTGAATTACCATATATAAACGAAACAGATGCAAAAAACTCAAATCCTCAACTGCTTGCATTCATTGGAGATGCAGTTTTTTCTTTATATATTAGGCATAAAGTGGTTTTGGAAAACAAAGAAAAAATTAAAGAACTTCATTCTCATACCACACATTTTGTTAAAGCAAGCGAACAAAGTTATTTTTCAGATAAATTGCATAACATTTATAACGAAGAAGAGTTGGCTATTTTCAAGCGAGCAAGAAATTACAAAACGGCAAATATTGCAAAAAATGCAAAGCTTAGCGATTATAAAAAAGCCACTGGTTTTGAAGCCGTTTTAGGATATTTATATCTATCTGGAAAGATTGAAAGATTAAATGAATTATTAAAGGAGTGCGAAGATGAAAATTGAAGGAAGAAATGCTGTTTATGAAATATTACAAAGTGAAAACAGCGTGGATAAAATATTAGCAAGCAAAACTGGTAAAGAACCAAGTTTTAATAGAGTTATAAGCCTTGCAAAAGATAAGAAAGTTAAAATACAATTTGTTTCTAACGAAATTCTAAACCACGAGAGTGTTACTGGAAACCACCAAGGCATTATTGCCTACACATCGGATTTTAAATATTCAACTATTGATGAAATATTAAATTCAAAAACAGATAAAGGAAACTTTATCGTTATACTAGATGGTGTGGAAGATCCTCACAATTTCGGAAGCATTATAAGGGTTTGTGAATGTTTGGGCGTTGATGGAATTATAATCTCAAAAAACCGTGCTTGCCCTGTTAATGAAACAGTTATAAGAACTAGTGCTGGAGCAATTGCACACACTAAGATTGCTAAAGTTACAAATATAAATCAAACTATTGAAGATTTAAAAGAAGCTGGAATTTGGGTTTATGGAATTGAACTTGGCGGAGAAAAATTAGCTAATGCAGATTTCACTGGCAACATTGCTTTAGTTTTAGGAAGTGAAGGCAATGGTATTGCTAAGCAAACTCTAAAAAATTGCGATAAAGTTTATACAATTGAAATGGCTGGAAAAGTAAACTCTTTAAATGTTAGTGTTTCAACAGGTATTGCAGTTTACGAGGCTTTCAAACAAAGAATTTAGGAGATTGAATGAATACAGAAGATATTGTTATCTTAGCTCAAAGCGGAGATGAAACTAGTTTGAACAATTTAATTATGTCTTTTGAACCATTAATAAAAAATATCGTTAATGCTAAATGCGGAAAGGTTTTAGGCGTGGATTTCGATGATGCAATGCAAGAAGGCAGAGTAGGATTTTTAAAAGCGATAAAAAGTTTCAATAAAAATCGTAATGCACAATTTGCAACATTTGCAAAAAGAGTTGTGGAAAACGAGATTTTAAGTTATATTAGAAATGTAACGAGCAAAACCAATTCACTTAATATTTATGGCGTTTCGCTAGATTCTTCAGAAGATAACATTGAAGAAGCAGGTTCGTTTCAAGCTATTGATGAAACATCTCCAGAATCAAAAGTTTTGGAAGAAGAAGAATTAAATAAATTATTAAGCGATATTAAAGAAAATTTGAGCGATTTAGAGAATACGATTTTAAAATTAAAATTAGATGGGTTTTCTTATGCGGAAATTGCATCGTATGTTAATAAAACTCAAAAATCTATAGATAATGCGATGAGCAGAATAAAAACAAAATTAACAACAAAAAGGGGTAAATAATTTGGAATATCAAGCACTTTATAGAAAATATAGACCACAAAAGTTTAGCGAAGTTATTGGGCAAAACCATATAACAGAAACATTGGCAAATCAGATTAAAAACGACCAAATCTCCCACGCTTATTTATTTACAGGAACAAGAGGTACTGGAAAAACAAGTATTGCAAAGATTTTCGCTAAAGCAATTTCTTGCAAAAACAATCATAATGGCGACCCTTGCAACGAATGTGAGAGTTGTAAAGCATTAAATAGTTCAGCAAATTATGATGTTATGGAAATAGATGCTGCATCTAATAACGGCGTTGAATATGTTAGAGAACTAAGAGAGAATGTTAAGTATCCCCCTGTAAATTCAAGATATAAAGTTTATATCATTGATGAAGTTCATATGCTATCAGAGAGTGCGTTCAATGCCTTATTAAAAACTTTGGAAGAACCACCTAAATTTGTTGTGTTTATATTAGCAACCACCGAAGTTCACAAACTTCCTGCCACAATTCTTTCAAGATGTATGCGTTTCGATTTTAAACTTGTTAGCGTAAACGACCTTGAAAAACATCTAAGCAGAATTTTTAAAGATTCTGGAATTAAATGTGAGCCAGAAGCCCTAACCTTGATTGCAAAACTTGGCGAAGGAAGTGTGAGAGATACATTATCTATTGCAGATATGTGTTCGGCTTACACAAACAAAAATATAACATATAAGTCTGTTTTGGAATGTTGCGGAACAACAAATAAAGAAACATTAACAGAAATTGCAACAAAAATAATAGATAAAGATATACACAATATTTTAGAAATTGTGGAAAACTTAGCAAGAAGCGGTAAAAACATATCTCAATTAAATAGAGATTTACTTGAATATTTTAAAGAAGTTTGTATTATAAAAACTTGTTCAAATGCAAGCGAATTATTAAATCTTCCATCAAATATTTTTGAGCAAATGAAATCTGTTGCAGAAAAATCTTCTAGCGAGAATTTAATTACAATTCTTCAAAAATTAAGCGGATTAGAACAAGAATTTAGATATACAAATAATCCAAAATCCTTATTTGAAATATCACTTTTAGGATTATTTAAAGATGATACCGATTTAAAAGCGAGGGTTGTTGAACTTGAAAACAAACTTAAAACAAACAAATAGTATTGGGCTAGATAATGCAAACACATCTTTAAATATTGATGAAAAAAGTTTGAATAAAACATTATCTAAAAGAATGTTAGGAAAAATGCTTTTAACTCTAAGAAAAAATAATGAAAACTCTTTATATGCCTCACTTGGCGGAGTTTTAGATAACAAACTTGAAGATAAAACTCTAACGCTTGTATTTAATAGTCAAACATACTATCAAGAAGTTATGAAACAAAATAATTTCAACACATTGCAAAATATTCTAACTGAGCAATTTGGAGATTATAAATTAAAAACAGAGCTAGTTGAAAAAGAGAAAAAAATTAGTTACGAAACTTGGCTAAAACAAGAATTTAAAAAAATGGTAAAAATAAAAAGAAAAGGAGAGAATAAATATGTTTAGACCTGGAATGGGGGGCTTTGGCGGAGGAAATATGCAAAACTTAATGCGCCAAGCACAAAAAATGCAAGAAGATATGCAAAATAAAATGAAAGAGGCTGATGAAGAATTAGCAAACACCACCCTAACTGCAACTGCTGGAGGCGGAATGGTGGAAGTTTCCATTCTTGGAAATAAAACTATAACTAAAATCTCAATTAAGCCTGAAGTTATAGACCCAGATGACGCAGAAATGCTTGAAGATTTAATCATCGCTGCCACAAACGAAGCAATTCAAAAAGCAGATGAATTGGAAAAGAAACTAAAAGGAAATATAACTGGAGGACTTTTCTAAATAAATGAAAAATTTAGATAGCCTACAAAAACTTATCAATGCATTTACCTTCCTTCCTGGGGTTGGTACAAAAACCGCAGAGCGTTATGCATATAAAGTTTTAGACTTAAAAGATGAAGATGTGGAATATTTCTCAACCGCTTTAATAGAAGCTAAAAAGAATATTCATTTCTGTTCGATTTGCGGAAACTTTACAGATGATGATGTTTGCGAAATTTGCAAAAATAGAAAAAGCAACATCATTTGCGTTGTTAAAGAAGCAAAAGATATTGTTGCTTTAGAAAAAGCAAGGAACTTTAATGTTTTATACCATGTTTTGCAAGGAACTATAAGTCCGCTTGAAAATAGAGGTCCAAACGATATAAGAATTAAAGAGCTTTTGGAAAGAATAAACGCTGGCGGAGTTGATGAAGTTATTATGGCAACAAATCCAGATGTTGAGGGCGAAGTTACAGCAAATTATATTGCAAAACTTTTAAAGCCACTAGGAATTAAAGTTACAAGGCTTGCACAAGGCATACAAATGGGGAGCGACCTTCAGTATGCCGATGAGGTAACTCTTACTAAAGCCTTAGAAGATAGAAAAACTATTTAAAAACATATTGAAAAATATGTTTTTTTGTTTGAAAATCATATTTGTTTTATTTGAAAAGTTCTATTAAAAACAAAGATATTAAATCAAAATAGTTAAACTTTTTCTAAATTTTTCATATATATTAAAAAGGAAAAATTTATGAAGTATAACGATTATCCAGAAAACTATTCAAATATAATAGTGGAAAAATTAAATAGCGAATATAAAAAAGAAAATAAAGTTTCGGCTTTACAAGAAGATGATACTTCCCCCACCCAACCACCAAACAACACAAATTCATCATTCAATCAACTAACTTATGAGCAGATATTATCTAATGCTCAAACGCTAACAAATGCTTTGGCACAAAATATTGAATATCTAAATGGGTATTTAGCAAGAACACCAAATAGAAGCGAACAAGAAATATTAATTCGAGCAATTAATCTATTGAACGAAAATAGAAACTCAATTAACAATTCTTTTTCAATAACATCTTCCGCACCAATCTTATCTCAAGGCTTTACAAGGCGATGTTTGAAAGAAAGAATTTTGAAACTCTACTATGATATTATCTATTATTCAATAATATTATTTGGTCAGAATCCAAGCAATTTTGGGCTTCAAAATCTAAATATAAACAACTTAAATTCACTATTCGATTTTATAAGTTTAACGCTATAAAAAATTTATCCAGCAATTACTATCTAAGGCTGGATTTTTTTCTTTTTTTATTATATACTATAATCACTATAAAATTAAATAGGAGATGAATTGTGGAAAAATTAAAAATTAATTTCACTAAAAAAGATATCCTACCATTAATCATTGAATGTTTGGGTATAACACTTGGTACATTCATTATGGCTTTAGGATATAAAATCTTTTTAACACCTCATAATATCGTTCCGGGCGGATTTATGGGTGTGGCTCAAATAATCCAATATTTGCTTGCTAAAGTTGGATTTACAGCAATTTCTTTATCGCTTTGGTATATCATTTTGAATGTCTTCTTATACCTTTTTGCTTTAAAAACTCTTGGTTTTAAATTTGGTTTAAGAGCAGGCGTTGGAATTGCTACTTATTCATTATTTGTAGGTCTTTTAGAAAATGCAGGATTTATTCAAGATATTATTACAAAACTTGAAGCTGAATCTGCTGCAGGCGATATGGGTATATTCATTATTTACGCTATATTTGGTGGCGTTTTAATGGGTATTGGTATGGGTCTTGTATTTAGATTTAATGGTTCAACTGGTGGTTGCGATATGGTGGCTATGGTTACAAACAAGTTCCTTCCAACTGTTACAACTGGTCAAATAGTATTGGTTGTTGATTCATTAGTTGTTATTTCAAGTGCGATTGCATACCAAAGTATTGTTCTACCATTGTTTGCCTTAATCACAATATATATTGGTAGCACAGTTTCAGATATATTTGTTGATGGTGTTAAATCGTTAAGAGCATATTATATCCTAACAGATAAAAAAGAGGAACTTTCAGAAGCTATCCTAACAGTGGTTAATAGAGGTGTTACAAATATCCATTGCGAAGGTATGTTTACAAGAAACGATAAAGATATGCTTATGGTTATTTGCAGAAGAAACCAAATAAACCAATTGAAGAAAATTGTTAAAGATATAGACCCTAATTCATTTATGTTCTCTGGTATTGTTAAAGAGGCGTATGGTAACGGATTTATTAAATACGAACCAGAAACAGCCAAAAAAATTTCAATTGGTAAAATGCTAAATAAAAAAGATAAAAAATCAAAACAAGAAACTGAAGAAATTCAAGAACAACCAAGGCTTGAAAGCAGAACTGAAGAAAAGCCAAAAATTCAACCACCTACAGAAAAGAAACCTAGAAAAACTTCAAAACCAAAGGAAATAAAAAAAGAAACTTCTATTAAAAAAGAAGTTAAATAATTAGAAATTAATATATAAAAAAATTAGAATTTCAATATTCTAATTTTTTTTACTCTATTTGATGAAATAGAAATATTTTATCCCACTTTTTTATATTCTCCTAAATTACATATAAAAATAGGAGAATAGTTAATTATTTAGGAGAATGAGATTAAATTTTAACTTGTTTTATTATCAAATCATTACTATAATAAACATTTAATTTTCATATTCTAATTATATAAAAAAATAACACAAACCTGAATCCTTTTATTTGTGTTATTTAAAATTGTATGAGTATTAAATCTTTTTAATTCTTTCCACCATCGTTATAATATAATAATCCGATTGTATTTTCTCCGCAATGAGCTGTGATGGCTGCACTAGCGTTTGTTTCATAAACTTTTTCAAATTTTGTATTTTCCTTTACAAACTTTCTAAATATTTCCAAAATTTCTGGTGTGGCAGTTGGGAATGTTATAAACGCAACAGAATTATCTGGAGTATTAAATTCTTTAATAGTATCTTTTAAATATTCTAGGTCAACTTTTTCTGGTCTGCCCATATATTTTTTATGCATTTGCATTTTACCATTAGTTAGAATAATAGATGGTCTTATTTTTAGCAAATTTGCTCCCAATAATTGCAAACTAGAACATCTTCCGCCCTTATGCAAATAATCTAATTTATATGTTATAAAGCTTGCTTGAACAGCACTTCTTCTTGCTTCAACCTTTTCAACAATCTCTTTTGCATTTAAGCCTTCAGCTCTTAATCTGCAAGCATACAAAACTTGAAGTCCAATTCCGCTAGATAAGCTTTGACTATCTATAACATAAACGCCTTCAACATTTTTAGATGCATTAATCGCATTATTGCAAGAACTTGTTATTCCACTAGATAGTGAAAAGAAAATTAAAGCATCTGCATCGCCCTTTTCCTTTTTGAAAAATTCCTCATATTCATATTGGTTTATTGCTGAAGTTTTTGGTAATGTTTTAGTTTTAGCAACGAAATCAAAAATCATAGGTGGAGTTAGATTAACCCCATCTAAATATTCTTCATCTCCCATAGTTATTCTATAAGGCAAAACCCTTATATCATTTTCCTTATATAATTCTTCGTTCAAATCCGCTGAACTATCGCACGCAATTACAATTTTCATAATCCTCTCCATTTTAACACTAAAATTATACATTTAAGCAATATCATTTGTCAACTAATTTTTGACTCAAAAAAAATTTCTAACCGTGAAAAAAACTTGAAAATGAATAAAATATATTGTAAAATAAATATATGGAGCAAAATATTCACAAAGACCATAGAAAAAGAGTTCGAGAACTTGTTAATAAAGTTGGACTTAAAAATCTTCCAGAACATCAACAATTAGAATACCTACTTATGTTTGCAATGCCACGAATTGATGTAAACCCACTTGCACATAGGCTAATTAAAAAATTTGGCAGTTTAACAAATGTTTTAAATGCAAGTCCTAGCCAATTAGAAAGCATTGAGGGGTGCGGAAAGATTTTATCTCAATATTTAAGTTGTTTTAAAGATGTAATAGATATATATTCTGAAAAGATTACTACTAAACCTAAAGAAAAATTATCTTCACCTTATGAAACAAGTCAATTTTTCATATCTAAGCTTAGAAACCTTGATAATGAAGAGGTTTTGCTTGCAATTCTTGATAATAAAGGCAGGTTAATAAACTTAGAAAAGATTGGTAAAGGAAATGATTTTTCTGCAACTTTAAGCACATCGGAAATATTTAGTTTACTTAGCAAATACAATGCTTCAAATTTTGTTCTTGCGCATAACCACCCTTCCACCACTGCTTCGCCATCGTTAAATGATGATAATTTAACAAGAAGCGTTTATATTTCTGCTTCACTTTCAGGCAAAAAACTCTGCGACCATTTAATTATTGGCAAAAACGATTATTATAGCTATGCAGAGAGTGGCGTACTTAGGTTCTTTGAAAAAGAATTAAAAGATTTAGGTACAATAAAACCGCAAGATAGAGGTACTTTTTATGGGATTTAAGAAAGTTGATGAGAGTTTTATATGTGTACATTGTGGAAAAACAGTTTCTCCGCTAGGTTACACTTCAAGAAATCATTGCCCTTATTGTTTACATTCCCTACATTTAGATATAACGCCCGGTGATAGAGCAAATCCTTGCAAGGGAGTTTTAAAACCTATTGGAATTGAGGTGTCTAATAAAAAAGGATACATAATTAATTTCAAATGTGAAAAATGTGGTGCAACTGTTAATAATAAATGTGCTGAAGATGATGATTTTAATAAAATTATAGAAATTTCTAAAGGAAAACAATAGAAAAAAGGAAATTTATGAGATATAGTAAAGATTGGAAAAGTTTTGAAGTATTAGCCACTGGTGATGGTGAAAAATTAGAGCGTTGGGGTAATGTAAAACTTCTAAGACCAGACCCACAAGTGATATGGCACAAATCAAGAGATTTAAGCAAAGAGCCAAACCTAAATGCTAGGTATATAAGAGAAAGTACGGGAGGCGGACATTGGGAAAACTTAAAGCCTTTTAATAGCGAATGGGTTATTGATTATAAGGATTTAAAATTTAAAATAAAACCAATGGGTTTTAAGCATACAGGATTATTTCCTGAACAAGCATACAATTGGGATTTAATGACAGAGTTGATTGAAAATGCCAACCGCCCTATTAAAATATTAAACTTATTCGGATATTCAGGCGGTGCAACTGTGGCTTGCACTAAAGCTGGGGCTGAAGTTACCCATGTTGATGCAAGTAAAGGTATGGTTGAACGATGCAAAGAAAATATGGCATTATCCAAACTAAGCGATAAGCCTGTTCGATATATCGTTGATGATTGCTTTAAATTCGTGGAAAGAGAAATTAGGCGTGGAAAAAAATATGATGCTATAATTATGGACCCACCAAGTTTTGGTAGAGGTCCGAATGGCGAAGTTTGGAAATTAAATGATAATTTATTTGATTTTATAAAAACTTGCTCTAAAGTTTTGAGCGATAAACCATTATTTGTTTTATTAAATTCCTATACTTCTGGGCTTCAACCTCTAGCTCTAGGAAATTTACTAGAACTTGGAATTGAAGGCGGTAAAACAGAAGCTTACGAGCTTGCTCTTCCAACAAACGAAAAAATATTCTTACCTTGCGGTGCAAGTGCAATTAAAATTTGGGAATAAAGTTTAATAACCACGATTTAAGAGCGTTTACTTGATTTTTAACAAAATTCGTGGTAACATATTAAATATATAAGAGAATATATATAAAATCATTTACTTATAATAATTATAAGAGAATTAAAGAAGGAATAAAATGAAAAATTCTACAAGAAAATTATACCTCACATCTTCAATAATAAGTTTTATAGTTTCGTTTATGTTTGGCTTAATCGCTTTTCTTCTATTATTTGGAGAATCAAACACAACGGATATTTTTACGGATATCTGCTTAAAGATAATGCCAAATGTTGCTAAAACTGAAATTGAATCTATGATGACATCTTATATAATTTTCTGTGCGTTTACTTGTTACGATAACTATTCTGCTGGAAAAGTTTATGGATTTCTATCTAAAGCACCAGATAAAAATATTGAACAATCTATAAATTCAATATCTATGGTTTGCACAATGCAATTAATCTTTGGATTATTGGCAATTCCGCCAATTTCATTGATAGCACCAATAATTGGATATATTGCAGTTTCTAAAACTAAAAAAGATTTTGCAAAACGAATTAAAATTGAAGTACCATTTATTCAGATCAACCCAAATGAATCAGCTATAACCTTACAACCTCAAGCTGTTCAAATGATGTTGATTAAAATCCAAGAATTAAAGGCTCAAAAATCTAAAGGTTTATATACAGATGAACAATATAACCAAAAGTTAAGCAAAATTCTAGGCGGAGATTTTTCGTAATATAATAAGTAAAAATTAATATAAATTCAAAAATGTTAGATAATTCTAGCATTTTTATTATCACTCAAGAAAAATAATTACTATTGCAATTTTATTAAATTTAAGATATACTACAATTGAGAATATGTGATTATAATTCTTTTAAAGGTGGAGATATGAGAGAAATTGAAAACATAATAAATAAGTATAATTTAATAAAACAAGGCGAAATAATTGGCATTGCGGTATCTGGCGGAAGAGATAGTATGGCATTGCTTCATTTTTTGAACTCAATAAAGAAAGATAAGTTTTCTATTATTGCTATCAATATAGATCATAACCTAAGGGAAGCTAGTGCTCAAGATAGTGCGTTTGTTAGAAACTATTGCGAAAAAAATAATATCAAATGCTTATCTTATTCTGTTGATGTGAAAGACCTTTGCGAAAAAGAAGGTCTAACTCTTGAACAAGGTGCTAGAGATGCTAGATATAAAATTTTTAGATCATTAATAAAAAACAAAGTGGTAAATAAAATTGCTCTTGGTCATCACCTACAAGACCAAGCCGAAACAATCTTATTAAATATATTTAGAGGTTGCGGTTTAAAAGGTGCTTGCGGAATGGATTTTATAAAAGATGGAATGTTTATAAGACCAATGCTTTCCACCCCTAGAACTGAGATTCAAGCTTATATAGAGGCAAATGAAATACCATTTGTTGATGATGAAACAAACTTTATAAACGATTGTTCAAGAAATCTTATAAGAAATGAGATTATGCCATTAATTAGAAATAAATGGTCTAATGCGGATTCTGCGATTTGCTCATTTGGTAGGCTTTGCAGAACAGATGAAGAATATATTCAATCTCAAATAAGCCCAAATGCAATAACAATTGAAAATGGTTCAGCTAAGATTTTAATAAACTATCTAGCACAAGCAGATAGCATTTGCAATAGAATAATAACTAAAGCATTAGATAAAATATCTCAAATTAAAGATATTGAATCAAAACATATCACAGCAATTAAAGATTTGGCATTAAATGGAAAAAATGGTGCAAAATTAAATTTGCCAAACAAACTTACAGCCATTAAAGAATACAACTATTTAATTCTAACTAATAGATCTTATAAACCTGCAATGAAAACCTACCCTATGAAAAAAGGAAAACTCTCATTCCAAGATTTTGGTATGATTGAAATTAAGGTTACAAGAAAATTAGATAAGAATTTATTTACTCATATAGTTGACTACAATAAAATACCCAAAACTGCAGTTTGGAGATTTAGAGAAAATGGAGATGTTTTCCAAAAATTTGGAGGCGGTACAAAATCTTTAAATGATTATTTTATAGATAAGAAAGTTCCAACAAGATTTAGAGATGTTACTCCAGTTTTAGCAGATGGCAATGAAATCTTAATCGTTGCTGGAATTGAAATTTCTAAGAAAGTTAAGATTGATGAAGAAACCAAAACAGCTTTTGGAATAAATGTTGTTAAATTCTTTTAAATTATTTGCTATTTATAAAAATTCCATTATAATTAAGAATGGAGTTTTTTTAGAAAGGATTAGATATGAAAAGTGAGAAATTAGATATTGATTTAAGTAAAGATTTAAAAAGGCTTGCAAACGAGTTTGAGAAAAACGATGCAATTTTATATATAGTTGGTGGAAAAGTTAGAAACACCCTTTTAAATTTATCAAGCCAAGATATAGATATAACTTCTTCAATAAAACCTGATAAAGTTTTAGCTATTTGTAAGAAATTAAAATTCTCTGCAAAAGTGGTAAATGAAAAACTTGGAACAGTTTTAATTCAAACTAAAAATGAGAGTTATGAATACACTTGTTTTAGAATTGAAAACTATCCAAAAGGCGGAGAACATACACCATCTAGCACAGAGTTTGTGGAAGATATAAAGCTAGATGCAAATAGAAGAGATTTTACTATTAATGCAATATATCTAAATATTCAAACTGGCGAACTAGTGGATTTTTTCAAAGGCTTAAAAGATATAAAGAAAAGAAAGTTAAAAGCTATATTATCTCCTAAGCAAGTGTTTGAAAATGATGGATTAAGACTACTTAGACTTATTAGGTTTTCAACCACTTACGGACTAGTTATTGACAGAAAAACACTAAAATGTGCCAAAAAGTTTAATTATCAACTAAAAGACATATCTAAAGAAAGAATATTAAAAGAACTAAAACAAATAGTTTTGGCTGATACAATATATAATTTAAGAGCACCTAAAAACTTTTCAGAATTATTAAATTATCTAGACTTATATAAATATATTTATAATGAAAATTTTAAATCATTTAAATTAAATTTACTTAAAGATTATTTTGATATTCCAAGTGAATTTAGATACTATTATTTCAATTTACTCATCATTGAAAAGTATTTAAAAAATTCTATAAAACATAAAAATGAAATTTCAAATATCTGCAATGAATTGCTTGGCACAAATGGACTAAAAGATTCGAACGAAAGCATTAAGAATATAACAGATTTATATTTTATATACCAGCACAGAAATAATTTTAACGACCTACCTCATAGAGAGCAAGTTAAAATTATTATTGAATACAATAGATTAAATTCAAACTTAAAACAATTTTTTGAAAACTTTAAAGAGTTTAATGAGAGTATAAAAAATAAAATCACAGAACTCGAAAATAGAAATATTCCAACATCTATAAACCAATTGAAAATATCAAATAAGAATTTATTAAATTTGAAGATAAACCCTAAATACATATCTAAGATTAAAGAACAATTGTTTATAAAATGTGCAAATGAAAAAGTTGAGAACAATAAAAGAGAATTATCATTGCTTGCAATTGAAGAAGAAAGAGAATGTAGAAATTAATCTACATTCTCTTTTTATATCCCTTTAGTACATTTTAAATTAATTGATGGGTCTGCAGTTAAATCTAAGTCTGCAAGTCCCTCACCACTCATAATTAAATTGTATGCTTCAGCACCAACCATTCCAGCATTATCAGTACAAAGAATAATTGGAGGAACAAAAACTTTTATACCCACTTTTTTACCTTTGCTTATAAGTTGTTCTCTAAGATATGAATTAGCACTAACACCACCAGCCACAACTAATTTATCTTCGCCAAACTCTTTGCAAGCCTTAATAGATTTATGAACCAATTCATCAACAGCGTGGGATTGGAAAGATGCACAAACATCTTCAATATTTGGTTTTTCCCCATTTTGCTCTAATTTGTGGATATAATTAATCACAGCTGTTTTTAATCCGCTATAACTAAACGCATATTCTCCACCACCATTAGCAGTTGGTTTAACAAATTTAATATTATTTTTACCCAACTTCGAGTATTTGTCAACAACCGGTCCTCCGGGATAACCTAAACCTAAAACTTTTGCCACTTTATCATAACATTCGCCAATTGCATCATCATAAGTTGTACCTATCAATGTTGAATTAACATAATCATCAACCCTAACAATTGCGGTATGACCGCCACTAACAACTAAAGCCATAAATGGTGGTTTTAAGTCAGGATTTGCTAAGTAATTGGCAGAAATATGGGCTTTAATGTGATTAACCTTAATTAATGGCACTCGCAAAGCATAAGCCAAACTTTTTGCAAATGTTACTCCCACCATCAATGCACCAACCAATCCAGCGCCAAAAGTAACGCCAACTGCATCAATATCTTTTAAAGTTATATTCGCTTTCTCTAGGGCTTCGTTTAAAACATTATTAACTGCCAATAAATGATTTCGGCTAGCAACTTCTGGCACAACTCCACCAAAACGCTTATGAATATCTATTTGGCTTGAAATAATATTGGATAGAATTTCTCTTCCATTTTTTATAACTGCAATACTCGTTTCATCACAAGAACTCTCTACCGCCAAAACGATTACATCTTTCTTATTTTTCAAGTTATTAAATTTTTCTAAAATTTCATTACTTATCATTTTAAAAACCTTTTCCATTAAACCATTTTAAGTAGGCTTGAAGCATATCTAAAATATCTCCGCCCATTATAGCATCTAAATTACTAGTTTCATAATCTGTTCTTAAATCTTTAACCATTTTATATGGGCAGAACACATAGCTTCTTATTTGGCTTCCCCATTCAATCTTTTTGCTCTCGCCTTTAATTGCACTTGCTTTTTCTAAATTCTTTTGAATTTCTAAAACCACGAGTTTACCTATAAGCATTTTCTTTGCCATTTCTTTGTTTTGCAACTGCGACCTTTCGTTTTGACAAGTTACAACAATACCAGTTGGAATATGAGTTATTCTAATAGCACTATCGGTTGTGTTTACATGTTGACCACCAGCACCCGAACTTCTATAGGTATCTATCTTTAAATCTTCTTCTTTTAAATCCACATTAACATCGTTATCAATCTCAGGCATAACCTCAACACTAGCAAAGGAAGTGTGTCTTCTTTTATTCGCATCAAAAGGGCTAATTCTTACAAGCCTGTGAACGCCTGTTTCGCCTTTTAAATAGCCATAGGCATTTTCTCCTGAAACCATAAATGTTATGCTCTTAAAGCCTGCCCCATCACCATCTAGGCTATCCAACAGCTTAACCTTATAACCATTTTTCTCAGCAAAGGATAAGTACATTTTATAAAGCATACTAACCCAATCGCAAGCCTCTGTTCCGCCTGCACCGCTATGGATCTTTAAGATTGCATTATTTGTATCATATTCGCCAGATAAAAGAGTTTGGATATACATATTCAAAACATCTTTATCAAGTTTGGTTAATTCTTGATTAAGTTCTTTAACCACACTCTCATCATCTCCGCTCTCCACCATATCCAATAAATCTTTCATTTCTAAAACCCTATTTTTTAAGGATTTAAAATTGTTTAATTTATCAGATAAAATTTTTTGCTTTTTAGATAAGGAAGAAAGCCTTGGCATATCATTGTATATATTTGGATTTTCCAATTCTTTGGAAATATCATTAAGTTCTGAAGTTAATTTATCTTCGTCAAAGACAGCCGATAACAATATTAATGTTATCGACTATTTTTTGGTATTTTTCTCTCTCATTATTTAAAACTATCATAGTTTCTCCTAATATATTTAAGAATAAAGTTCTGCAAAATACAGAACTTTATCTTTATTTATTTTTTCCGCAACAGTTTTTATATTTCTTTCCACTACCGCAAGGGCAATCATCATTTCTACCAACTCTCTCTGTGGATTTTTTCTTAACCGTATCACTACCCTCGCCAGAATTTGTTACCATATCTTGAGGTTTAGTTTCATTTGCTGGGCGAGTTAATTGAATGTTAATCTTAAAGTTTAGCAAGAACATTGCTGTTTCTTCCCTAACTTTATTAACCATATTTTCAAACATCTCACCACTTTCTTTCTTATATTCAACGATCGGATCGTGGTTACCATAAGCTCTTAAACCAATTTCGTGCCTCAACATTTCCATAAAGTCGATATGATCCATCCATAAACTATCAACAACTCTAAGCAAGATGTTTCTTTCCATTTCCAAATGAGGAACTTTTAATTGTTCAACAACATTACATTTACCCTCATAGAATTTAACTGCTTCATCAGCCACTTTTTCAGCCAATTCATCGCTATTTAATCCTTGAACCATTTCTTCTGTAACAAAGTTTGCATTTTCGCCTAGGATTCTGTTATTTAAAGCGTTGTTAATTGCATCTAAATCCCATTCCTCAAAGCTTACATTTTCATCAACATTCGAGTAAACGGTGTTCATAGCAAGTTCTCTTATCATATCCAAAACTTCTGAATGGATATCCGCACCATCTAAAACTCTATTTCTTTCGGCATAGATTATTTCTCTTTGCTTATTATTAACATCATCGAATTTCAAAACAGAGTGTCTTGCACTAAAGTTAAATGCTTCAATTCTCTTTTGAGCATTTTCAATTTGTTTTGAAAGAATTTTTGATTGGAAATCCATAACCTTAAAGGCTCTTAAAATTCCTTGCATTCTCTCGCCACCAAAACGGCGCATTAATTCATCTTCCATTGAAACAAAGAAAATACTTGTACCTGGGTCACCTTGTCTGCCCGCTCTACCTCTAAGCTGGTTATCTATTCTTCGGCTTTCGTGTCTTTCAGTACCTAAAATATGCAAACCGCCAAGGGTTATAACTTGCTTTTTCTCTTCATCGGTAATCTTTTTGAAATCTGCTAAATATTTCTTAAATTCTTCTCTTAAAGCATTAAGCTCGGCATCATCGGTTTGCAATAAAGAAGTACAAAATTCTATCTTATCTTCCTCAACGCCTTTTTCTCTTAGCTTTTGCTTAGCCATATATTCTGGGTTACCACCAAGCATAATATCTGTACCACGACCAGCCATATTTGTGGCGATAGTAACAGCATTTAATCTTCCTGCTTGAGCAACGATCTCGCTTTCTTTTGCGTGGTTTTTAGCATTTAAAACATTATGCTTAATTCCAGCTTCTTTTAAGGCCTTACTAACTTCCTCACTCTTTTCAATAGTGATTGTACCAACCAAAACTGGTCTGCCTTTTTCGTGAATAGCCTTAACTTCTTCCACAATAGCTTTTAATTTTCCTTCATAAGTTTGGAAAATTTTATCTGGATAATCTTTTCTTCTGATTGGAAGGTTTGTTGGAATTGTTACAACATCTAGTCCATAGATTTTATTAAACTCTATTTCTTCAGTTTTTGCAGTACCAGTCATACCACTTAATTTATCATAAACTCTAAAGAAATTCTGGAAAGTGATAGTTGCTAAAGTTTTATTTTCATCTTTAATTTCCAAACCTTCTTTAGCTTCAATAGCTTGGTGTAAACCATTTGAATATTTTCTACCTTCCATAACTCTTCCGGTAAATTCATCAACGATTAAAACCTCGCCATCTTTAACGATATAGTTATCATCAAGCTTCATAATAAATTGAGCTTTAATTGCATTATTAATATGATGGTTTAATTCAATATTTTCAATATCACTTAAGTTTGCAACGCCAAAGAATTTTTCTGCTTTTTCAATACCAGATTCAGTAAGCCTTACAGCCTTCTCTCTTTCATCAATTTCATAATCTTGCTCTTTTAAAGATTTAGCGAACCTTGCAGCAGTTTTGTAGGTTTCATTACTCTTCATACCTCTACCAGAGATAATAAGAGGAGTACGAGCTTCATCAATCAAAATACTATCCACTTCATCCACAATTGCAAAATGATAGCCTCTAGCCACTCTATCTTCTTTTCTAACAACCATATTATCTCTCAAATAATCGAAACCTAATTCGTTATTTGTGGAATAAGTTATATCGCAATTATAAGCAGCACGCTTTTGGTTTGGGTCCATATTATGCAATGAAATACCAACAGTAAGACCTAAGAACTTAAATATTTTTCCCATCCATTCAGAGTCACGGCTAGCCAAATATTCGTTTACTGTAACGATATGAACGCCTTTGCCTTCTAAGGCAACCAAATAAGCAGGCATTGTTTCAACTAATGTTTTACCTTCACCAGTTCTCATCTCGGCAATTCTACCTTGGAATAGTGCTATAGCACCTAAAATTTGAACATGGAAAGGAGTTAAACCCATAACTCTTGTGCTGGCTTCTCTAACGCAAGCATAAGCTTCTGGCAAAATATCTATAAGTTTTTCGCCCTTAGCAATTCTTTCTTTTAAAGCTGGAGTTACAGCCTTTAATTCCTCATCGGTTTTACTCTTAAATTCAGAAGCCAAGGCTTCAACTTTGCAAGCAATTTTTTCAAGTTTTTCCAAATTTCTTGTGTTATCCGACCTAAAGATATTTTTAATAAATCCCATAATAATTGTTCCTTTTATTTTTTGTCCATTATACTTGAATAGTATATACTAATTTTTAACTTTTTTCAATCGAATTAAGCCCTTAAATCGCCCATTATTTGTAAAAAAACCGAATAATTATTAATTCTTGAAGATTTTAAGCAAAAAGATAGGATTAAAAATTAAATAGTTGTCTCGATTTTAATGAATTTTTAATGAAAAAACAAACCTAATAGAAAATCGTTAGGTTTGTTTTTTAACAATTAAAATTTTTAAATTAATATAAAGTTATAAGATGAATACATTTTTTTAATTAATTTAAAATAAATTATTTAAACTATTAAACCGCATTATATTGTTCGCGAGTATATCCCCATTGCGGTGTAAATTTGGCAGAATTCGTTCTATTATTCCAATATCTTCCCCAACCACTTGGTTTACTACTTACTTCGCAATAAATTGTTAAAATCGTTGAACATCGATTAAATGGTAAATACGAAGGTGCTGAAGCAACAATTGTTGTAACAGATTTCGGTATAAATATTTTTTTCATACTAGTACAAAGTTCAAATGCAAAACTTCCAATAGTGGTTATACTATCCGGAATAATTATTTCAGTTAAACTACCACAACCAGAAAATGCAGAACTGGCTATTTCAGTAACAGGTTTTCCATTATAATAATCTGGAATTACCACCTTGCCAGATATTGAAGTATTCTTTGCTTTAACAGAATAGTTATTTCCATTAGAAGTTAATGTGAATGTTAATTTATCTAATGTTCCTGTAACATCAGTACTGCTCGCACCCCAATAGGTGGTTAAAATAGTACTGCTACGGCTATAATTCCAACAATCTCCCCAACCATCTGGTTTTGAAGGAGCTTCACAATAAAGTTTTAATGTTGAAGAACATTGATAAAATGGTGAACTATAATAAGTTGAGCCAGAAATCGTTGTTACAGATTTAGGTATAAATATTTTTGTTAAACCAGTACAATTGGCAAAAGCTGAAGGTTTAATAGTTGTAACACTACTTGGTATTATTATGCTAGTTAATTTTGTACAATTATAGAATATATCAACTTCTAAAGTTGTTATATTATTTGAAATCTCAACACTTGTTAGTTTTTCACATCCACGAAAGGCAGAATCTCCTATACTTGTTACACTATTGGGTATTATTAAATCACCTGTTAATCCGCTACAACCTGAAAATGCAGAACTTCCTATACTTGTTACACTATTTGGTATTGTTAATGTACCAGTTAATCCACTACATCCATCAAACGCTCTATCTTCTATAGATGTTACATTGCTAGAAATAGATAATGTACCTGTTAGGCCAGTACAATCTTTAAATGCAGATGTACCTATAATAACCACCGTACTTGGCTTTACGGTAGATTTACAGCCTTGGATTAATCTATTGGTAGCAGTTTCAATAATTGCATTACAACTATTTCTGCTATCATAAACTGTATTTCCGCTTTCAACAACAATACCTGTTAATCCATCACAACCAGTAAATGGTGCTATACCAATACTTTTCACGCTCTTTGGTATTGTTAAAGAACCTGTAAGAGTACAACTATCAAATGCATAATCTCCAATACTAATTAAATTGCTAGGCAATTTAAAAGCACCAGTTAAACTATAACAAACATAGAAAGCTTGTTTTCCTATAGCTGTTACACTATCTGGTATATCTATGCTTGTTAAATTAGTACACCAATAAAATGCATAATCTCCAATACTCACAACCGTATTTGGAATAACTGATGAGCCACAACCTTGAATTAAGGTATTGGTAGCAGTTTCTATTATTGCATTACAATTGTTTCGACTATCATAAACTTTATTACCACTATCAACAACAATGCTTGTAAATTTATTCATATGACCAACGATAGGTGTTGCTATTTTAGTTACACTACTTGGTATTTCTATAGCAGTTAAGGCTTTGCAACTGTAAAAAGCATATTCTCCTATACTAGTTACGCTATTGGGTATTTTAACAGTTTCAAGTTTACTAGAAGAGCCAAAAGCATAGTTTGAAATTGTGGTTATATTATTGGATATAACAACACTTGTTATAGTTTTACTCTTAAAGGCAACATCTGACCCCGTTCCTGCATAAAAACCAATAATTGGCTTACCATTATACATATTTGGAAGAATAACTTCTCCACTTGGCGATGACCTCTCCGTGGATATTAGGTATGAATTACCATCATCGGTAAGAGTGAATACTAAACCTGTGATTGAAGCAGTTTTACAATATAAGGTAACTGGGGAAGTTGAAGTATATTTACTTAAGTAATTATCTTTCGCCACTTTTGTTAGTTCTTCATTCAAGAACCAACCGGTGAAATAAGGAGATGGTTCGTAAGTGGATGCAAAGTTGCTAACTGTTCCAGAGGTATAATCTTTTGTACCCTTATTAACCCCATCTACCACAAAACTTACACTTACAGATCTTACCCAATAAGCATAATATGTTGTTGGCTCATATAATGTGGTTACATAAGTTTCATTATTACTTACAAGTTCTCCACCACTAATTGAATCGTACCAACCCATAAAGCGATAACCATCACTAACCACCGCTTTATATGTTACTTCTGTTCCAGTAGATAAAATAGTTGAAGGGCTAACGGAATAAGAGCAACCCGCGTTTGGAGATAATGAATATTTTCCAACAGATACAGAATATTCTGTAGGATAACAATCTTCATAAGTCTTACCCCAGTAGGTGGTATGAATTGCCGAATCAGTTCTATAATTCCAATAAGTTCCCCAACCATCTGGTTTAGAACTTGCTTCGCAATAGATTACTAAATTTGAAGAGCAATCGTAGAATACAGACCTATAGACAGATGATGCTGAGATTGTTGTAACTGATTTAGGTATAAATATTTTTGTTAAACCAGTACAACCATAAAATGCAGATTCTCCTATAGTTGTTACACTATTTGGTATTTCTATACTTGTTAATCCACTACAACCCCCAAATGCAGAATTTCCTATACTTGTTACTGTATTTGGGATAATAGTATTTTTACAACCTACTATTAATGTATTACTAGCAGTTTCTATTATTGCATTACAATTATTTCTGCTATCATATTTTGTGTTGCCACTTGCAACTACAATACTTGTTAATCCACTACAACCATAAAATGCACGATTCCCTATACTCGTTACACTACTTGGTATTTCTATACTCGTTAATCCGCTACAAGAATCAAATACTCCAATCCCTAACTTAGTAATATTAATTGGTATTACTATATTCATAAGTTTTTCACAGCTCAAAAACATAAAATCAGTTAACACGCTCATCCCTAAGCCAATTTGAACACTAACTAATTCAATACAATTTTCGAAAATTCCAGTATCAACATTTTTAACACTATTTGGTATTTCTATACTTGTTAATCCACTACAACCATTAAATGCATAAGCTTCTATACTTGTTACACTATTTGGTATTTCTATACTCGTTAATCCGCTACAAGAATCAAATGCATAAACTCCTATACTTATCACACTATCTGGTATTGTAACATTTGTAATTTTCGTAGAATAAGAAAAAGTATAATCGGCAATTTGAACTATGTTATTAGATAACACCACACTTGTTATATTTGTATTCTTTTTAAATGTTGGACTTGAAGAACTTCCTTTAACAAATCCACTAACCGGTTTGCCATCATATTTATTTGGAAGAACCACTTCTCCGCTTGGAGATGTACTGCTTTCTCCTGCCACCAAATATGAGTTGCCATCTGAAGAAAGAGTAAAGGTTAAGCCTGTAATAGATGCGGTACGGCAATATAGAGTAATTGGAGAAGTTTCGGTATCAGTACTCAAAAAATCATCTTTCGCAACTTTTGTTAGTTCTTCATTTAAGAACCAGCCTGTGGAATAAGGAGATGGTTCGTAAGCAGATGCAAAGTCGCTAACTGTTCCTGAGGAATAAGTTGCTTCGCCTTTATTTATCCCATCAACCACAAAGCTTACTTTCCTTGCGATTTTCCATTTGGCATAATATGTAACATCGGCAGTTGTGCTAGTAATGAATACTGGGTCGGAAGAAACTCTATCGCTAACATTATTTGAGTTATCTTTTACATACCAGCCATCAAACTCGTAACCCTCTTCAACTTCAGCCACAAATTTAATTCTTGATTCATTTTCTGAATTTTCTATAACCTCATAACCGCAATTTCCGCCTTCGCTAGGAGATGAACTATCCTTTTTAGATTCTATTTGGTAAATAGAGTCGGTTTTTTTAGATTTAAGAGTAATACCCAAATCCAAGCAAAAGCTTTCAACTTCTCTGCTTTTATCTATTATTGAAAACTCAACTTGGTAATAATAAACCTTACCTTGAGTTAGATTGTTTATAACCAATGGGTTATATTCCGGAACAGACAAGCCATTAGTTGATGTTTCAAAACATTCGGATTGAAGAGAAGAAATTATGGCAGATGAAAAATCGTTTTTAGATACTGTTTGACTATAAGGGTTTGCATTCTCTCCGCCAATTTGAGAGTATTTAACTCTAATATTGCTTGGAACATTGCCAAAAACATTTGTTTGGATATATGGTTTTGTTTCTTCGCTATTATTTCTAATTGCAATACCAATTGTGATTGGTGCTTTTGTTGAATTATTAAACATCAATCGACTCAAATTCCAAGATTTAGAAACCTCATCATATTCTTCATTAGAAATGTTTGTTTGAAAGGTTTCCACTGGAACTTCAGAACCTGAAACCACTCCCACTAAGCTTACATCAACATCAGTTGCTAAAAAAGAGATAACTGAAGAGATTGTGGAAGGCTCAGATGGAGAAGCCCAAATCCCAACAGCCATAAAAACAGACATTAAAACCATAACTAAAGATGTGGTTATGATTTTTATCATATATTTTGTGTTTGTTTTAACTCTTACCATTTTTCTTCTTCCTTATATTTATTATTTAATCATCTGGTAATTAAAATGCACATTTAAAAATTTTAAAACTAAAATTATATATAATTTTAGACATAATTTTACTTATATATATTTTACCTTTTTTATATATAATTTATCAAACAAAAAAGCCTAGTATTTTTAAAATGTTAGACTTTTTTTCTAATATTGAAATTTGAGATTTGTTAATTTAAAAATATTGTTAATTTTTAATCTTTATTAACATTTAAACTTTGTAAAATTTTAAATATTTTAGATTATAAGCTTTATTAATTTTTATGTTTTATTGATTTACAACTTTTAAACTTTATTAATTTTAAAACTTTTTAATTTTAAGTTTTAATTTTTATTAATTTTTTATTTTATTAATTTTTAGATTTATTAATCTTTATATTTTATTAACTTTTAAACTTTATTGGAATCCATTTTTGTTAAAATATTTCTATAGTGCATCAAATTGAGCTCGGGTATAGCCCCAAGTGACATCTAATTGATTATTGTCATCATAATAATTCCAATAATCTCCCCAATTGCTTGGTTTTTCAGTTGCTTCGCAATAGATTTTTAAAGTAGAAGGACAACCTTCAAATGGAGAGTTTATTGAACCATAAAAGCCAGAATATATAGTTGTAACAGACTTTGGAATAAATATCCTACTTAAATTACTACAATTTTTAAATGTCGAAATTGCTATATGAGTTACCGTATCAGAGATTTTAATATCCCTTAAATTAGTGCAATTTTGAAATGCACTTCTTCCTATATCTGTTACACTTTCTGGTATTATTACACTCGATAAACTACTGCAATCTTGAAAAGCAAACATTCCTATACTTGTTACGCCTTCTGGTATGTTAATATCAAGCAACCTACTACAACCCGAAAAGGTATATTGATTTATACTAGTTACAGTATTTGACATTTCTATACTTGTTAATCCTGCACAATCTCGAAATACAGATTTCCCTAAAGTTGTTACACTATTTGGTAGCTTTATACTTGTTAAACTTACACAATTATTAAACGCAAGATTTCCGATACTTGTTACACATTGCGGTATATCAACATTCATTAAACCGCTACAACCATTAAATGCAGATTCACCTATAATTGTTATAGTTTGTGGAATAATTGTATTTTTACAACCTTGAATTAGTATATTACTAGCCGTTTCTATTATTGCATTACAATTATCTCTACTATCATATACAATATTTCCAGTTTCTACAACAATACTTGCTAGTTCACTACAACCAGTGAATTGCATAAAACCCATACTTTTAACACTGCTAGGTATTATTATACTTATTAATCCACTACAACGGGCAAAGGTAGCATTTCCCAAACTTGTTACACTTTTAGGTATTTCTATATTTTTTAATCCGCTACAACCATTAAATGCATTACTTCCTATTTTCGTTACACCATTTGGTATTTTTATATTTGTTAATTCAATACAATCTTTAAATGCACCATCACCTATACTTTCTACCGTACTTGGAATAATTGTATTCATACAGCCCAATTTCAATCTATTACTTGAGGATTCTATTATTGCATTACAATTATTCCTACTATCATATTTTTCATTACCTCCTTCAACGATTATACTCTTTAATCCAGTACAACAATCGAATGAATTTAGTAAAAGTGTTATACTAATCGGTATTTTTACATCTATTAAACTGGTACAATTTGTAAATGTATTACTGCCTATCCTAGTTACTACATTGGAAATGTTTACAGTTGTAATATTTTCACAATTAGTAAATGTAAAATCTGGAATTTTTGTAATACTATTTGGTATAACAATACAAGTTATGTTTGTATTATCTTTAAATGTATGTGAAGAATATGCTCCCTCAACAAACCCGCTTACAGGTTTACCGTTGTATGTATTAGGGATCACTACTTCTCCGCTTGGAGATGTGTCACTTTCTCCACTTACTAAATAAGAATTACCATCATCAGATAGTGTGAAAACCAATCCTGTCATAGATGCTGTTTTGTTATAAAGAGAACATATAGAAGTATTTTTTATTAATTGAGAAAAATAATCTTCAGAAACAACATTTGTTAGCCCTTCATCAAAGAACCAGCCTGTGGAATATTCGGCAGTTTGCTGAGTTGCTAAATATTCGCCTAGAGTTTGACCAGATAGAGTACTTGAACTTACAGTTGTTGGACTTGCTCCATCAACAGAGGTTACTATTGTTCCATTATTATCTCCACCAACATTGAAATTAAAGGTTACGCCTGCATCAAAGTTTGGTGCTAAACCAAAATCTGCATTTATTGTTCCTGTTCCGCCTTTGGCTAGAGATAGAGTTACCGAATATGTAAATATATCTCCTGCTTTTAGGTCGTATCCAGTATTACTTGATACAGCAACAAAAGTATTGTTTCCTTCTGTATCTGAATTTAGAGTTACTTTTGGTTTATGGTTCTCTGCTCCTGTTCCGCTTTCTTCTGCCTCTGCTGGAGTTTTGGTTACTTTAATATTCAATGGTGTTAGACTTTTATTTCTTACATAGTATGTAAACTTTATTGCATTTGGATTATTTACACCATCATCGGAGGTATCTGTGAAATTACAAGATAAATCTCCGATTATATTAGCATCTGTATTGGTAGTGGTTGGAGTGATAGTAGTTTTTGCTATTTCTTTACTCTCATCTCCTCCAGTTGCTTTAGCCCAAAATTCTAGGTTTACTCCTGCTTGAGCAGTCCAAGATACATTTGCACTAATATTTGCATTTCCAGCAGT
>CAKVMJ010000004.1 GCA_934772445.1 uncultured Clostridia bacterium | reverse complement strand
TTAGCCCAAAATTCTAGGTTTACTCCTGCTTGAGCAGTCCAAGATACATTTGCACTAATATTTGCATTTCCAGCAGTGGCTGCATAGATTGCAACTAACATTGCAGTTATTACAAGCGTTACTGCTATTACTGTTGCAATAATCTTTGTTGACTTTTTCATTCTCCTATCTTCCTCTTAATTTATTTTATCCACAATTTTTAAATAAATTTTATTCTACATAGATTATATTACTTTTTTTTTTTTTTGGTCAAGTAAAATTCCGCTCAATTCAAAAATTTTTTTAAAAATTTATAAAAATTTTAGATTTTGAATTAATTTTAGGTATTAATTACTCCAAAATTTTAAAAAATTAACAATTATATCTTTTAGTAATTTTTATTTAAAAATTTTAATCAATTTAATTGTTTTATTCTTTAATAAGTTTATATATAAAATAATATTTACATTAAAATTCAATATCTTAAAATGGATATATTAAAAACTAAAAAAAGCCCTAATTTAAGGCTTTTTAATTTTCTATTAAGTTATTGATAATTTTATGCATTATTTAATGATATTACAATTTACAAAATATATATTAGTAAGTTTTATATTTATTCCATAGAATTAATTTTTTTCTCTCTTAAAATATTTTTTATAAATTAAAATTTATTTTATTCTTTCAATTTCAATTGCCAAAACTCCAAATTTTGTTTCATTTTCAATTGAATAGAATTGATGATAAATATCTACAACATAATTTATAGATTTATTTTCAAATCCAACATTTTTAAGCGGAAGAGAATTTGCCATATCTTTAAAAGAGTTAAAATAAATCAAATTCTTAACTTTGGTTTCAAAAGATTCTTCCAAATCTGGCTCTTTTTTAAATATGATTATATCTCCAATTTTTATAAGTTTTCTTTTTTCATCATTTAATCTTATTTCATAAGTTTTAACTCCAGATTTAATTAAATTAAAAAACTCGCCTTTTAATTTCATTTCGTGAACCATATTATTTATCCTCTTATTAGATATAATTATAATATATATTCAAAATTATTCAAACAAAATTAAATTACTTAAAAAGTTATCTAAACCACTGGATAAACCCTTGCCACCAAAACAGTCATATCATCTTGAGGTATTGGATTAACTTGCATTGCCATTTTCATAATTTCATCAGCAATTGTTTGAGGATTTGTGGAGAGAATATTATTAACAAAAGTTTTTAAATCGTAAACTTTTGAAAATGTTTCCGTAATTCCATCACTAACCATAACTATAATATCAAATTCGGATAAGTATGTTTTTATAGTATTTGGCTTTATATCCTCTAAAATTCCTATTGGTAATCCCGAACTTTCTATTTCATCGGTGGTGTGTTTGTGTTTTATAAATGTACTAGGTGTGGCAAGTTTTATAAAGTCGCAAAAGTTTTTTCTTAGGTCTAAAACGCACAAATCAAGTGCTGAAAAACTCTCTTTATTAGATAACGATAAAAGTTTGTTAACGCTTTTCAATACTGTTTCGTTATCAAACCCAGCTTTATAAAAATTTTCTATTAAAGAAATAGATAATTCACTCGTTTCTTTAGCTTTAATTCCATTACCCATACCATCGCAAATAGCCAACAAATATTTATCATTGCCAAGCCTTACAACAGAATGAGTGTCGCCATTTGCGTTTGAATTTTTCGAAACCGTAGCAAATCCAAAAACTATATCAAAATTAGGCTTTGTTTTTAGAGTTACCACCACTGCATTTTGAATTTCTGAATTTGAAATATTTGTTATGGCAAGTTTTGAATTGCAAGATTTTGAAACCACATTTTCAAGCAATTTAAAATCTATATTATAATTTTTCAAGAGCAATGTAACCTGTTTTTCATCTCTATTTTCTTCAAACACCACTGCCTCTATGCAAGCTATATTTTTATAAAGCAAATCTTCAATTATCTTATTTTCACAATCAACATCAAAAGAGATATTTGTTTTTATCTGTTCTGCCAACTTCTTCATCAGGCCGCCAACGCCGTTTAGCTGGTCGGCAATCAACAATTTTGATGTGTCTAAACTATTTGAATATGCACTTCTATCTCTAAAATCTTCTAAAACTTTATTAAATGTGTTTATAAGCTGATTAATTCTAATGCAACGGCTAGATAGATATTGCGAAACATCTAAAAGCCCCACCTTCCCTTTTTCCAATCCTGAATCCACGAGTTCATCAAGAATTTGCACAGTATATTCCCCATTTTTTCTAAAGCACTTATTATATTGTCCACAATTCTTACAAACTTTTGCCACACATTCATCTGTTAAATATTCTTTCTTCTCATTTTTTGAGAGTTTGCCTTTAACCATCTGTCTATACGCTAAGTCCATCTCATTAAAAATGCCCGACATCTCAACCAATTTCTTACATACATTTTCTTTGCTTTTATTAACGATATTTCTTATCGTATTTTTTTCTTGTCCGCCACCAAACATCTCTGTTATCTTAACAAACAATCTTTTAGGAAGTATTAAGAATATAACCCCACCAATTAAAACGCTTACAATGCTATATATAGAAAATATCTCATACAGATTAAAATAAAGACCAAATATTATCTCCACAATACCTAAAGATAAAATACTTAAAATCTTATAATTCGTTTTAAAAGCAAGCGAGAATAAAGCATAGCAAACAAAAGCTGAAATATAAACTGGATTAACAATATTAATTGCGTATCCAACGCCCATAATAGCCCCTAGGAATATTGTTTTAGAAGAACTAAAGTAATAAGTGGAAACAAGCACAATTAGGCTCACAACGATTTTTATAAGTTCAATGCCATAGAAGTTTATCCTAGATAATCCCATACTAATCACAATTAATATAATTGCACCGCAAATCTGCTCATCTAAGTTTAAACCAGTATTAAAACCTCTTTTAACAGTGGCTCTTAAGAAATTCACAACCACCAGCATAAAGCCTATTCCAAACGCAACTGCTAAAAATGAATAAAGAAACATTCTTATATTGCCATAGTTTGAAACCACAAACATAATTTGAGATAATAGCGAATAGAAAATAGAAACCCAGAGTTTTGGAGTTTTATGAATTTTTTTATGTAAGAACCCAGCCAAGAAAACCACAATGCTTGGATTTAATGCAAGATAAATTCCAATCTCAGACGAATCGCTTAAAATTCCAGCCAAGAAATATATTATTGAAAGCAAATATGGATTAACTCCGCTCCAAAACAACGCAAATAAAAGCCCAAACGCAAAAGGATAAAAATCCGAAACAATAACATTTGCAAAATTCAAGGCATAAAAACTAACCGCCACCACCAATATATAAAAAAAATTAAACAACAACTTTTTTTTATTTTCTTTCAAATATTTAATTCCAAATTCTATTTTTCTCATAAAATTTTCCTCTTTTCTATTCTAATTCAAGTTTTATTTTTAAAAATAAAAAAAGAAGATTAGATATTATCCTATTACCTCGCATTTTGTCGAATTGAAAATTTTCTAGAACAAAAGTTTGATTTTACCAAACATATTTGCTATAATCATTAAACAAAGGAATTACTTATGGTTTTAAGCGGAATTATTGAAGAAATTGTTTATAGAAATAACGACAACAACTACACTGTTGCCGTTTTAGATGTTAATGGCGAACCTGTTACCACCGTTGGCAGATTTCCCCCTATCACGGAAGGCGAGATGGTGGAAGTTAGCGGTGATTTTATCAAACACTCAAAATATGGCGAACAATTTGCCGTTAAATCTATCAAAGTTTCTAAACCAACAAGCCTAGAAGGTATTGTTAGATATTTATCTAGCGGACTTATTAAAGGTGTTGGCCCTATCACAGCTTTAAATATTGTTCAAAAGTTTGGCAAAGATACTTTAGATATTATTGAATTTAATCCATCAAGATTAAGCGAAGTGAAAGGAATTAGCGCAAATAAGGCGCAAGATATTGGCGAAGCTTTTAATGAAATTAAGAAAATGCAAAATAGCATTTTATTTTTACAACAATATAATATCTCCACAAACCTTGCAATAAAAATATATAATATCTATAAAGATAAAACCGAAGGTATTGTTAAAAACAATCCATACAAAATGGTGGAAGATATAGATGGTATTGGTTTTTTCACTGCTGATAGAATAGCAATGGAAATGGGTATTGAAGCCACCAGCGAATTTAGATTTAGAGCAGGTATTTTACATATATTAAAAGAGAATAGCGAAAAAAATGGCAACACATATATGTATGAAGCCAATCTTGAAAACGAACTTCTTGGGTTATTAAAAATAACTGGAGATAACTACCAAGATAAAATTGAAGTAATCCTACAAAAACTTGAAATGGATACATTTATAAAAAGGTTTGATAAAGATGAAGAGAAAGTGGTTATGCTAACAAAGTATTACAATGTAGAAAACTATGTGGCTCAAACCCTAAAACTATTAGATATGTATGTTGACCAAACAAACTATAATATAGATAAAGAAATTGAACTATATGAAACTATGAACAAAATTAAGATGCACGAAAAACAAAAAGAAGCAGTTAGTTTAGCAATTAACAATGGCGTGAGCATCATCACTGGTGGACCCGGTACTGGTAAAACCACAATTATTAAATGTATTCTTCAAATATTTAAAAGTATGCGAAAGAAAGTTCAATTAATGGCACCCACAGGCCGAGCATCTAAAAGGCTTAGTGAAAGCACAAATCAAGATGCCCTAACAATTCATAGAGCATTGGAAGTAAGTTTCAATGATAAAAATATGTTTTTCTATAACCAACTAAATAAGTTGCCTTACGATGTTATTATCGTTGATGAAGTGAGTATGGTGGATATTCAATTGATGTATTATTTAGTTAGAGCAATTAAGCGAGGTGCTAGGCTTGTTTTGGTTGGAGATAAAGACCAATTAGCAAGTGTTGGTGCGGGCAATGTTTTGGCAGATATTCTAAAAAGCGAACAATTTGCCACCCTTTGCCTAACTGAAATTTATAGACAAGATAAAAATAGCCTTATAATCACAAATGCTCACGCAATAAATAATGGAAGTATGCCAACTATCAATAATAAAAGTAATGACTTCTTCTTTGTGGAAACCGATTCAAACGAGTCTGCCCTTTCAAATATAATTCAACTTTGCACAAGCAGGCTCACAAAATTCTTAGATTGCGATAGTTCTAAAATTCAAGTTTTAGCACCAATGAAAGCTGGTATTTGCGGAATAGATAATATAAATAGAGAATTACAAGATAAAATAAATCCACCTAGCGTTATGAAAATGGAAATAGTAACTGAAAAATGCACATATAGAGAAAAAGACCGTGTGATGCAAGTTTCAAACGATTATGAGCGTGCGTGGATTAAAGATGGCACGATTGAAGGTTCGGGAGTTTTCAACGGAGATATTGGCGTTATTGATTCAATAGATATTCAAACTGGTGAAATCACAGTTTTATTTGAAGATAACAGGCGTGCAACATATCTAAAAACCGATTTACAAGAGCTTATGCTAAGTTATGCCATAACTATCCATAAAAGCCAAGGAAGTGAGTTTGATGCCGTGGTTATTCCATTGGTTGCTGGCCCACCTATGCTTCTTACTAGAAACTTGCTTTATACCGCCGTTACAAGAGCAAAAAAGCTTGTTTGCCTAGTTGGAAGCAAAGCAATTATTGCCAGAATGGTGCATAACAACCACACAATTGTTCGTTTTACAATGCTTAAAGACTTTTTACAAGAAGAAATTAAAGTTTTAGGTGGAATTAAAAATGACATTGAATAAATTACGAGAATTTTTATTCCCAGAATACGATAAATGTATTATTTGTTCGTGTGAGTTAAACGAAAACAAAAGATATTCAATTTGCGATGATTGTCTTGAAAAACTACCCTTTATTGAAAACCACTGTTGTTTGGTTTGCGGTTGCCCTTTGCCTACCCCTGTAACTGTTTGCATGAAATGCAAAGAAGATAGAAAAGCTTTTGAGTATAATAAAAGTGTGTTTGCCTATGATTCCCCTTTGCCAATCTTAATTCAAGGATTAAAATATAACGGCAAAAAATATTTAGCAAAGCCGTTATCTAAATTAATGCTAGATAAGTTTATGGAAATTGAAGATAAAATTGATTATATAATCCCAATCCCATTAAATCCTAAAAGATTAAAAGAAAGAGGATATAACCAAGCCGAACTATTATGTGAATCATTTGAGGAAATTGGATTACCAGTTTTGAAAGATAATCTTATAAGAATTAAAAATAATCCCCAACAAGCCACATTATCTAAAGAAGAAAGGAAAAAGAATTTAGAAAATTGTTTTGATTGCTTAGATAAAAAGAAAATTAAAAATAAAAATATATTACTTGTTGATGATATTTATACCACTGGTTCAACCCTAAATGAAGCCACTCTCACTCTAATTAAAGCAGGAGCAAATAAAGTTTATTGTCTAACATTATGCAATGCTTCGATGAATAAGATTTAATAACCATTTTTTAAATTTAAAGTAATATAAAAATTATAATTTTTTTAAAAAATATGTTTATTATTATTTGCTATAAATAAAATTTTGCGATATAATTTATGTATGAAACTTGGAAAAACTGAGTTTTTAAAGGAAAATGCGATCTTACCCTTATCAGAGTTCGCATTTTCTTTTTTTGTTAAATTATAAATATAAAAAAATGGGCTAAAACCCATCTCTTTATTAAAACTCTCTTTCTGAATCCTTAACTGAATATGCATCTAATTGTTCCATTTTTGAAAGTCGTTCTGCTTCAATTGATTCAAGTGCTTCCATATTTCCTTCAATTTCCCAATTGATTCTATCTTTTATGAATTCTATATCTTTTATATCAATAATAGGCTTACCTAATTTATGGCCAATTATACTACCCAAAATCTTTTGATGAATGGAAGGTTTAAATCTCCCATAAAGCGTCATATATCCTACAGCCATATTAATTCCATCATAGCCATTATTTCTAAAATCTCTTGATAATGATCTAAGAGAGGCCGATGCTGGCTCCTCAACAACCCTTCCAGTTACAATGTCCTTAAATTTATCTCCATTAGTGTTTGAATAGCCAATCAAAAAATAATCTTTGTCTTGCTCCTCCGATTCATTTTTAACAGGATTTTGTCTAAAACAAATTTCCAAATCTTCTACTAAATACTTTTCTCTTTCTGATTTCATAGTATCACCCCTTATCATTAATGAAAATATTATATATGAATTAAAAATTTTTTTCAAGACCTAATTAAAAAACATATCAGAATCTTGCTTTTTTAATCAATTTATCTAATATGTTTTTATTTTTATTCTTTTCCTTTATTAGTATCTGGTTCAATTATCTCAACATCTGCTTCTTTTGCATCTTTAAAATACATTTTTCTAACTGCCCATTCTCTTAATCTTAAAGGCATTAAATAAAGCAATGCTGAAAAAACTTTATACTTAAATCCAACGATTGTTTTTAATCTTGGTTTATCTTTTATTGCTGTTTTGAAAATAACTTTCGCAACATCTTTACTCTCCATTCCATTTTGCTCATCTTTTTCCATTTGAGCAATACTTGAATTGCAAGTTTGAGCATAAGGGTCTGAATCTTTCAATTCGTTCTTTTCCCTAGCACCAGTAAAACCAGTTTTTGTATCTCCTGGGTGAACTGTTACAACATTAATACCAAAAGCTTTAACTTCGCTTCTAAGAGAAGAAGATAAGCTATCTAATGCCGATTTACTTGCTGAATAGAATGCTTGAAAAGGAATATCCACAAAACTTGCAACAGAACTTACATTAACAATATTTCCTTTCCCTTTTTCTCTCATATAAGGCAAAATGCCTCTAATCATATTCCAAGCGCCAAAGAAATTAACATCAAAAATCTTTCTTGCCTCAGTTCTATTAGCATATTCAATAGGCCCACTAATACCCATACCAGCATTATTTATTAAAATATCTATTTTCCCTTGTTCTTCAATAATCTTTTCTATAACCAATTTACATTCTTCAAAATCTGTAACATCACAAGGAATATAATTAAGATTGATAACATTCACTTCTCTTCTAGCCACGCCGTAAGTGATATACCCTTTCTTAATGAAAAGTTTCACAAGTTCTAAGCCAATACCGCTTGAACAACCAGTTACTAAAACAACTTTTTTATCCAATGTTTTAAAACTCCTTTAATTTCTATTCACCATTGATTTATTCGTTTCTAAATTTTTATGAGATTTTTTATCGCGAACGAAATCAACAAATGTTATAACAAATCCTTGAATAATAAATGAATAGAATGAAAATAATCTCCAGAATAGCAACGCCCAGAAAGCAGTTTGCTCTGGAACTAAACTTGTAAATATTGCAAGGAATGAAATTTCTGCAGCACCTGAACCACCCGGAGATGGAATGAAACTAACTGCCAAATCGCAAATCATTGCCAACGATACAATCCTGCTCCAAGGAATTAATGTAATTTCTCCAGCAAGATATGAATTATAATTGAATGCAAGATAAATAAAATATGCAATTGTGAAATGTGCAAGACTTGTTAAAATTGCCAAAACTAATTGAGATGCAACTGTCCAAAATGAACTAGCAAATTCACGAATACATTTTTGATATCTACCAACGAAATTTAAAGTTTTTCTTAACGACTTTCTATAATTTTTAACAATATGTAACTTGTAACCCAGCCTTAATCCGCCGATTATAATTTTTCCGCCAATCTTTTTATTAATTGAAACTATTAAAACGAATAAAACAACTAATGTGTTACCAGCAATACCAATCCAAGCCGCCACCTTTATAAATGTACCACCTAAATCCGATGTTTGAACTGTGAAAAGAGTTATTATACCCATTATAACAGTGCCGATTTGCCAAAAAACACTTTTTGCTAAAGGAATACCAGCAGCATCACCAGCGCTATATCCATTCTTTGCTAAATAATACATTTGATATGGCTCACCACCCGAACTTAGCGGAGTGATATTATCCCAATATTTTCCAAGCGAAGAGCTTCTATATGCTAACCAAAACTGCCTTTTCTTTGAGCATTTATACATTAGAAAATAATTTTTCATAGTTTCTAATAATGTAACTGCCACAAACATAACAAATGCCATTGTTAGGAATCTATAATAAACAATATTATTGAAAAATTCGCTGATTGGCCTAACACCACCAGTTACTAATTGATAGGTAAAAATTCCACCAACTATTAAAATATTTATAATTAAAAATAACCAACTAAACCTTTGTTTCTTAGATTTTGGCTTATTTTCAACTTCTTTTACAACTGCTTCAAGCCTTGCTTCTTCAGGGTTGATTTCACCATCTTTCACATAATCAACAACTATTTCAGGGTCTTTAGCAAAAAATTTAGACTTTATATGAAAGCCTTTTTTTAAGTCAAACCTTTTCTTTTTTATCTTTGAAGTTGCGGTTTTCTTCTCCATTTTTGTCCTTTTAAAATTTAAACATAAACCTACCTAGATAGTATAACTTAATATAAATTTATTTACAAGTAAATTTAGTTAATTATATTATTTATTATATTTTATTAAGTTTTTATTATTAATTCTCTTCGAAAATTAATGTCTATCCAATAAAAACACTAAATAGTTTTTTACTAATAATTATACTCAAAAAAATAAGAACTTAAATATTCAATTTAAGTTCTTAAATCTTTTTATAGAAAATTTTTATTTAATAACTTCCATTCCGCCCATATATTTTCTTAAAACTTCTGGGACAATTACAGAACCATCTGCTTGCAAGTTGTTTTCCAAAACAGCAATTAATGCTCTTGTGCTAGCTAACACGGTGTTATTCAATGTGTGAGCATAATAGTTACCTTTCTCGCCTTTAATCTTAATTCCAAGCCTTCTTGCTTGCGCATCGCCCAATGTTGAGCAAGAACCAACTTCAAAATACTTCTTTTGTCTTGGACTCCAAGCCTCAACATCACAACTCTTAACTTTCAAATCTGCTAAATCTCCGCTACAACATTCCAATGTTCTAACAGGTACATTTAAGTGGCGGAAAATATCAACTGTATAGCTCCACATCTTGTTATACCAATCCATACTCTCTTCTGGTTTGCAAATAACAATCATTTCTTGCTTTTCAAATTGGTGAACTCTATAAATTCCTCTTTCTTCAATTCCGTGAGCACCAACTTCTTTTCTAAAGCAAGGTGAATAACTTGTCATTGTGATAGGTAATTCACTTTCTTTAATTGTTTGGTCTTTAAACTTACCAATCATTGAATGTTCGCTAGTACCAATTAAATATAAATCTTCGCCCTCGATTTTATACATCATATTTTCCATTTCGGCAAAACTCATAACGCCTTTAACAACATCACTTCTTATCATAAATGGAGGAATACAATAAATAAAACCTTTCTCAACCATATAATCTCTAGCATAGCAAATCATTGCAGAAACAAGCCTTGCTGGAGCACCCATTAAATAATAGAAACCATTTCCGCTTGTTCTACCAGCACTTGCTTTATCTAATCCAGCAAATTTTTCTAGAATATCAGCGTGGTATGGAATTTCATAATCAGGCACTTTAGGTTCGCCAAACTTCTCAATTTCCACATTTTCGCTATCATCTTTTCCGATTGGAACAGACTTATCTATAATTTGCGGAATTTTCATCATAATATCTTTGATTTCAGCAGAAATAACGCCCTCTTCTTTCTCTATTTCAGCCACTCTTTCATTATTCTTAACAACTTCCATCTTGATAGCGTTTGCTTCTTCAATCTTTTTTTCTTTCATTAAAGCACCAATTTGACTAGAAAGAGTATTTCTCTTTGCTCTTAAAGAATCGCCTTCTTGTTTTAATGCTCTAACTTTTTCATCTAAAACCAAAACTTTATCAACAAGTTCAACTTTTTCATTTTGAAATTTCTTCTTTATATTTTCTTTTACAAATTCTGGATTTGTTCTAATAATATTAATATCTATCATTTTTTCATACTCCGTTAATGTTTTATATTTTACCTATAATTACAAATTTTTGCAAGTTTTTTACATAGTTATAGGGTCTTTACTTTCATTTTTTTCAGATTTAGGACTATCAATCAATCCCATTTCGCTAAGTTTTATAACCAAAGCGCCCACTAAATCTTTTAGTTCCACCATTTCAAATACTTTTCTCGGAACATAATCTAGTTTCGCACTTGCTAAAAGCTCTTTTAGAGGAATATCATCAATACTCTTATATTTCTCTCCCAAAGCTTTAATAAGAGCCGATGGCGAGCACTTTAAAAGCGTTAGTTTCGCCTCTCTTTCATCTTCCAAGAACTCTTCAAAATCATCTTTTTTCATTATTTTTCGCTTCCTTTTTATAAGTTTAACAAATATATAAAAGTTTTACAAGATTTTTTTCTTTTATTTTAAAATTTTTTTTATTTTTTATTTGTAAATTACAATATTTTTACAATTTAAAAATCCCTATATAAAGCCGAAATTAAAAATTTTTGAATTTTTTTAAAAATTTATCTTTTTTCTATTTACTTTTCCTTAAATTTGTGGTATTATACGAGATATAGAAGCTTTGTTTCCACCTGTTCGTGTAGTTTCCTTATCCAACTTACGAATTAAAAGCTTCTATATTTTTTTAAAATTATTTTTAAGATATAAAATTAAAACATAATACAAAGCAAACAGAGTTAATTATAATTTTGTTTGCTTTTTTTATTTGTATATGCTACCATTTTATTGACTAAACTAAAAAAAGGACCAAATATATGAATATAGAACAAACTCTAGCGTATGAATTTAATTTAACATTAAATCATTCAAACAATATCATTGCGTTAATAGATAGTGGTTGCACGATTCCGTTTATTGCAAGATATAGAAAAGAACTTACAGGTTCTTGCGATGACCAAACTTTAAGAAGTTTTGATGATAGGCTTAAATACTTAAGAAGCCTAGAAAAAAGAAAAGAAGAAGTTTCTAATCTTATTACCGAACAAGGCAATATGACAGATGAGATTGCTGCATCTTTGGATAAAGCTTCCACTCTAACTGAAATTGAGGATATTTATAGACCATTCAAGCCTAAGAGAAAAACAAGAGCAAGTGTGGCTATTCAAAAAGGATTACAACCTTTAGCAGATGCTATTTTAAAACAAGATAAGAATGTGGATTTACTTACTCTTGCAAAAGATTTTATTGATGCAGAGAAAGGTGTTAATAGCGTTGAAGAAGCTATGGCTGGAGCAAAAGATATTGTGGCTGAAGTTATCTCAGATAACGCAAAACTAAGAAAGATTTTAAGAGAATTACTAACAAAGAAAGGTTTCATTAATTCGAAAATTGATGAAAAAGGCGAAAATACTGCCACTTACGAAATGTATGCCAATTATTCTTCAGAAATTAACAAGTTGCCAAGCCATAGAGTTTTGGCAATGAATAGAGGCGAAAACGAAAAATGCTTAAAAGTTTCATTAACCTTAAATGAAGAATTAGCATTAAATGCAATTTATGATGAGTTTATTAAGAAAAATAGCCCTTATGAAGAATTGTTAAAAGAAATCTGCTTAGATAGTTATGATAGATTAATCTTCCCTAGCATTGAAAGAGAAGTTCGAAATGAATTAACAGATAATGCAAACGAACAAGCAATTAAAATGTTTGAAGTTAATCTAAAACCGTTATTAATGCAACCACCACTAAAACATAAAGTAATATTAGGATTAGACCCTGCATATAGAACTGGTTGCAAGATAGCTGTTATTGATGAAAATAGTACGGTTTTGGATACCACAGTTATTTATCCAACTCCCCCACAAAATAAGATTGAAGAGGCAGAAATAACTCTTGCAAAATTAATAGACAAAGATAAAGTGGATATAATATCAATTGGTAATGGTACTGCTAGCAAAGAAAGTGAAATATTCGTTGCAAATCTTATTAAAAAACTAAAAAGAAAAGTTGAATATGCAGTTGTAAACGAAGCTGGTGCGAGCGTTTATAGTGCTTCAAAACTTGGTGCTAAAGAATTCCCTGAATTTGATGTTGCCCTAAGAAGTGCGGTAAGCATCGCAAGAAGATTACAAGACCCTTTGGCAGAACTTATTAAAATAGATGTTAAATCAATAGGTGTTGGACAATACCAACACGATATGCCTCAAAAAAGACTTACTGAAGTTTTAGATGGCGTGGTTGAAGATTGCGTTAATAGCGTTGGCGTTGATGTAAACACCGCAAGTCCTAGTTTACTTTCATTCGTTGCTGGTTTAAACTCTGGTGTGGCTAAAAACATTGAGGATTATAGAAATAAAAACGGAAAGTTTGTAAATAGAGAAGAATTAAAGAAAGTGGATAAACTTGGAGATAAAGCTTATGAGCAATGTGCTGGTTTCCTTAGAATAGTTGATGGAAATAATATTTTAGATAACACAGCCGTTCACCCAGAGAGTTATCCAGTGGTTAAAAAACTTTTGAAATACTTTAATTTAACAAACGAAGATATTAAAAACGGCAACTTAAAGTTATTACCAAAACTTTTGGAAGACAAAGGAATTGAAAAAGTGGCAAGCGAACTTAATGTTGGTGCGCCAACACTTGAAGATATTGCAAATGAACTATCTAAACCAGGAAGAGATATTCGTGATGAACTTCCAAAACCAATACTTAAAAGTGAACTTCTATCTCTAAGTGATTTAAAACCTGGAATGGTTTTAGATGGTGTGGTTAGAAATGTAACAGATTTTGGTGCGTTTGTGGATATATCTGTTCACCAAGATGGACTTGTTCATATAAGTGAAATATCTAAAGATTATATCAAACACCCAAGTGAAGTTTTGAAAGTTGGCGATATTGTTATGGTTAAGGTTTTATCTGTTGATGTTGAGAAGAAGAGAATTGCCTTAACAATCAAAGGTGTTGATGAAGTTAAAGCTGAATAATATTTAAAAATTAAAAACCTTAAGTATTAAAACTTAAGGTTTTTTTATTATTTTTTTCTTGCAATATTAGTGTTATCTTTCTTTCTATCTTGCAATTCTTTTATTGGATTTAAACTTGTTTCAAATCTATAATCTGTACCAAACTTCTTGATATGGTTTTCAATAACCAAATGACTTGGCAATGTTTCCGCTTTTTTAATATTCATTTTTTGATACTTAAAATAATCTGCTTTATCTGGAAGTTTTTCCACAAGTTCGTAACCATCAGCAAGCCTAGTATAATTTATAGTTTTAGCAAGAACTCCTCTAATATAATCTATATTACTTTCAAAATGCAACAGCTCTGGGAAATCTCCTCCGCAAGTATAAACTGCTTGCCAAGGTTTGCCCTCATATTTTAAAAGCAACTTTGCAACATATTGCAAATGTCCACATTCTTCTAAATATCTTTGATAGAATATATCTTTTATATATTCATCTGTTTCATCAATATAGCAAGAATAATATAGATAACATTCTGTGTATTCGTGCATAAGCCAATTTTCAAGCCAAGAACAAGTGGTATCCATAAGACTACCATATTCTGTTACATGTTGTTCTTCTATCATTGCAATTTCTGAATATAGTTTTCTACCAATTTCACTTTTATGGAAGCCCGCTATATTCATATAATAATTCATTGTTTGTTGCTCCCCTGCCGTGATTATTGAAACCACAAGTTTTGTGAATGGGTCTGCAATTTCTGCAGATATATGATTATTTATTTCATCAAATGGGTGTCTTGGTTCTGTAATAGTTGGCCTACCCGGAGTTATCTCTGTGTAGCCTCCAGTTAGAGTGTTTGCATCTATTCCCTGCTCTATTTCTAATAAATTTGCAAACCTATATAAGTGGTCAAAATCTTCAAGCAAAGCAAAATTTAAGGCATCTTTAACTCTATCATCTTTTGTATGTTTTGCTAAAATCGCCGTTAGGTCTATTGCTAATTGTTCATAGGCAATAGTTGTTTCTAAATCTGTTTCATCAATTGGTTTTAAACCTGAAATTATTTTTTGTTGATGTTGTTCGTGTCGCCTAATCAATGCTATTTCTCTTCTTAAATCATTGTTATTACAATTTCTATTAAATTGATGTAAAAACCAATTTTGCTCAAACTCTGCACCATTTAATAATATAATTCTTGTTTTGGTAAATGGTGATGTTTTAGTTTTATCGTAAGGTTTTGGGCTATATTCCGAAACGCTTACAAATTTATCCACTGGTATTGTATTCTTTTCTAAAAATGGATTAACTTTATTCATTTCAACTCCTTCAATCAAATATTTTTTAAGTTTAACCCAAATTTACAAATTTATTCAATGTTCACAAAAAAAAAGCAGGAATTAAATCCCACTTTTATTCACTTTTCTTAAGTTCTCCGTAATCTACTGTAACTTTAACTCTTCTTATTCTCTTATCTTCAACTTCAATAATTACAAAATGAATTTTAACTGCTTTTTCAAAGTATTCACCAGTTTTTTCATCGTGAATTTGGTCTATTGAATCAACCACAAATTCTTGGTTTTCCTTTGGTAAATTTTCGGCAGATAATTCATATAAGAAACCACCAATTGTTGTATATTGTGAATCTGGAACATCTTCAATTTCAAGCATATCAAATAAATCTTTTAATTCCATTTCAGCATCAACAACATATTCGTTATTATCTGTTTTAGTTATCATTTCTTCTGCTTCTTCTTCATCATGTTCATCATAAATTTCGCCCACCATTGTTTCCAAAGCATCTTCCAAACAAACAATACCACTTGTTCCGCCATATTCATCTAAAACAATACCCATATGTTTCTTTTCAGATTGCATTTGCCTAATAATATCATCAACCTTAACATTTTCATTTAAATATATAGGTTCGGTAATAATATCATCAATTTTGAATTCTGCTTTTGTGAAAAGTTTTGGATAGAAATCTTTAATATTTATAATACCCACAATATGGTCTATATCATCTAAGTAAACTGGTAAACGAGAAAATTTTGTTTCTTCAAACATTTTTCTAATGTTTTCAAAACTTTCACTTTTTTCTATAGCCGAAACATCAACTCTTGGAGTCATAATATCATAAGCCGTTTTTTCATTTATAGATAACACACTTTGGAATAAATCTGCATCATCACTATTAATAACGCCTTCTTCTTCCATTGTATCAATAATTGTTTCAAGCTCATCTTCCGTAACTGTTGGTAATTTTTCTTGGTTAGATTTCTTTTGTTTTACAACACCTTTTTGCAACTTTGTGAAAAAGAATGAAATTGGTGTTAGAATAATAATCATAAATCTCATAATGCCTGAAAATTTTAATGCCACAGTTTCAGGATTGTTTTTAGCTAAACTCTTTGGCAAAATTTCACCAAAAATTAGAATTAAGATTGTCATCACAACTGTGTTTAAAACATTAGCCAATGTTGGATTAGAAATCATATTTGAGAATAAGAACGCAGCAATAGTTGTACTTGCTATATTAACAAGGTTATTGCCAACTAAAATCGTTGATAAAGTTTTATCATAATTTTCCGAAATTCTTAAAGCCCTTCTTGCCCCCTTAACATTATCATCTGCATAATTTCTTAGCCTAATTAGATTACTTGTTGAATAAGCTGTTTCACTAGCAGAGAAAAACGCCGAGAACATTATCAGAACAACCATGCCTAATATAAGACCAATATTTTGTCCTGAAAAGAAATTTAAACTATTTAAAAATCGCGAGAGAGGTACCACTTTTTACTCCTTACAAAATGGGGTTTAGTATAATTTTGTCCCCAATATGTCTAAATATTATATCACATTTTTTTATAAATGTAAAGGCTTAGCAAACCCAATTTAATTGAAGAACAGTTTATAAACATCGTTTTTCTTTAAGTTTCTATCTTTTGCAAGCTTTTTTATGGCTTCATTTTTATCCATTCCGCCATCAATTAATATCTTATATTCCTCTTCAATTGGAATATCTTTTTTTATTTCTATTGCTGGTTTTTCTAAAATTAAAACAAATTCACCTTTATTTAATCCCAGATATCCATCTTTTAAAATACCAAAAATCTTTTCTTCAAATTTTTTACTAATTTCTCTAACCGCAACAAACTTTCTATCTCCAAATATCTCATAAAGATTTTTCATATCTTTTTCCAAACTATGTGGTGAAACATAGAAAATTAAGTTTGTTTGAATGTTTTTAAAAGGTGTTAAAAGATTTTCAATATCTATTTTCTTATTTGGCAAAAAACCAATAAAAGTAAAAGGAGGAGTTAAACCCGACATAACAAAAGCATTTACAAACGCACTCGCTCCTGATACAACCGTATATTCAATATTATTTTTAATACATTCATTTACAAGGATATTTCCCGGATCAGAAATTCCCGGCATACCAGCATCTGAAATTAACGCAATATCTTTGCCTTCTTTCAAATCCCTTATAATCTTATCCACTTTTTCTTTTTCATTGAATTTATGATAAGAATATAATGGTTTTTTAATCTCATAATTATTAAGCAAAACCAGACTCGTACGAGTATCCTCACATAAGATATATTCAACTGAATTTAAAGTCTCCACCGCTCTAAATGAAAAATCTTTTAAATTTCCAATCGGTGTTGCCACTAAATATAACATACTATTCCACTATAATTTTAATTCCGCTTTTTCCTTTATAAACAGCTCCAACTAAAATTATATTACTTCCTTTTGCTTTTTCTATTTTTAAAATTTTTGGTTCAAAATTGTATTTTTTCAACGATAAAAAAACTTCAACCAATCTATCTTCTTTATTAACTATATAAAACTTTCCACCATATTTTATAAGCCTACTAGCACTTTCCACAATCTCATCTAAATTTGTGGAAATCTCGTGCCTTGCAATAGCTTTCTCCGTGCTTTCGTTAACTAGAGTTTTTTCATTTTTCTTAAAATATGGAGGATTACAAACAATCGTATCTGCAAATCCTTCGCCTAGATTTCTATATGCGTGTTTTAAATCACCTGTTAAAACTTCCATATCATTTTCAAGATGATTATATTTAATCGTTCTTCTACACATATCCGCTAAGTTTTCTTGCAACTCCACAAAATATGTTTTCTTAACCCTATTCTTAGCGCTAACTAAAATCCCAACAACTCCGCTTCCACTGCATAAATCCACAACCACACCGCCATTTTTAACAGTGGCAAAGTTCGCAAGCCTAACCGCATCGGAAGTAAAGCAATATCCATTCGGATTTTGAATTATATAAAGATTATTGATTTGCAAATCATCTAATCTTTCATTATCTTTCAATAAATCCATACTTTAATTTTTTCCTTCGGGTTTCTTCTTTTCAAATTTTATATCTTCTAAGTTATATTCTATAGTTTTAACATCGTTGTCTTTATCAAATTTAACTGTTACAGTTCGTTTCAATAAGTTATTAAATACAACAACGCCCTCACCTTCTACAGTTTGAACTTTTGTATTAATTTTAGGCATAACTTTTTCCGCCTCACTATAAAGGTCGTTTTCATAAGCCAAACAACACATTAATCTTCCGCAAGCACCACTTATTTTTGTTGGATTTAATGATAAGCCTTGGGTTTTAGCCATTTTAATTGAAACTTTATCAAAATCATTTAAGAATTGTTTACAGCAACATTCCTTGCCACAAACACCAATTCCGCCAACAATTCTTGCCTGATCTCTAATACCAATTTGTCTTAACTCCACTCTTTGTTTTAACGCAGTGGCAAGTTCTTTAACAAGTTCTCTAAAATCCACCCTATCTTCGCATACAAAACTTATTATTACTTTTGAATTATCTAATGTAAATTCCACATCAACAAGTTTCATATCTAAATTCAATTTTTTAATATAACTATCGGCAGTTTCCCAAACGCTCTCTCTTTTTTCTAGAAGTTTTTCTGCTTTCTCAACATCTTCTTTTGTGGCTTTTCTTAAAACTTTAGCGTGTTCTTCATTATCTGAAACTTCATATATTCCTTTGCAAACTTCGCCAAGTTCTATGCCTCTTTGAGTTTCAACAACAACATTATCGCCCAATTTCAAATCTAAATCGCCAACTAAAAAAGTAAACCCCTTACCATTCTTTTTAAATCTTATATCAACAACTTTTTGCATAATATTTAACCTCCAATATGCTCATAAGCAATGTATCCACAGCCATTGTTGGATTACAATTACTTTCAAGCATCTTTTTTGCAAAAATAATCTTTTCTGCAATTTCAGATAGAGTGGTAAACGAATATTCATTTGCCATTTTTATAAAATCTGCCGAATACCCCTTACCTTGAACCAATTTTGAATCAGTTTTTGCATACATAATATTTTGAATAGTTTGAAGCATTAATTCTAAAATCAAAGGATAATCTTCTTTATATTTTAAAAACTCACTACTATATTTTAAAACATTTGAACTATTTTTCATATTTTTAAAAATATCCACCACTAAATCCAAAATTTTAGGTAAGTTCTTATTTTTAGATAATTCTAAAGCCGTACCTAAAATTCCGCCCGAACTATATAAAACACCAAGCGAATCTTTAACCTTTAGTTCTTCCAAAGCCTGCATTTCAATCTTTTCATCAAGCAAAGGTTCAATTATTTTTTTAGACCTAGATTTAACCGTGTTTACCACCAAGTTTTCATTTGCCACAGTTAGAATAAAGATTACATACTTAGGTGGTTCTTCTAAAGTTTTTAATAAAGCATTTTGCGCCTGAATTGTGGCTTTATCAAAATTCTCGATTATAAAAATTTTCTTTTCTGCTTCAAGCGGAATAATATATGAATCATTAACAATCTTTCGGCTTTCCTCCACCGTTAGTTTATCTCCCTTTGGATAATAGAACACATCAGCGTGGTTATTATGCTCAATTTTTTGGCAAGACAAACATTCACCACAAGGTATTTCAGATTTTTCGCATAAAAACATCTTAGCAACAAGTTTTGCATAAAGTTTTGCCCTATATGAATCTGCTGTGATTATCATATATGCGTGGTTTGACATTTTATTTTTTATATCATTTAAAACAACTCTATAAGTTTTCGAACTTAAAAACAAATTTTTCTCTATCATACTATTAGTTTATCATAAATTTTATTAGTTTACAATTATATATTATAACAAAAAATCCACAACTTTTAATATTTTCCAATATTTTTAAATTATGGATTTTAGATTTATTACAATGGTAAATCTTTCTTCTTAAATTTAATTCCGCCTACCACATAACAAGCCACGCCAATAGCAATTAAAATAGCAAATTTCCATAAGAATGTTAACGAGCCATCAAGAATAGAGATTACATCAAATAAACTTATAACAGAACAATAATTAAAGAAATTTAATGATTCCAATCTAATAACACTTGGTAATACTTTAGAACCAAATAATCCAAGCATTGTGGATACTAAGAAGAACATATTAAGTCCGCCACCAATACTCATTGAATATTTACTTCTATTAAACCAACAAGAAGCAAGGAATGAAATTCCGCTCATTGCAAACATTACAATAAATGCACCTAAGTTTAGAAGAATTAAATCCGAGTAAGTTAAAGAAACTGTTCCAGCTTCAAGTGTACTTAAACAAATTAAACTTGTAACTGTGGTTAAAGCAAACATTGCGAATAATGAACTTACCAAGTAAACCGCTTGAGTAAATATTACTTGTTTTCTTTTTGTTGATGTTGATAAAATATATGCCATAGAACCGCTATCAACTTGACCAGCAACTAAGTTATTTGCAACCATTATCATATAAATAATTGGTAATAATAATCCAGCCATTTTGAAGAAGATTGAACCAACAATCATACTATATAAATCCATTTCTCCAAGTTCTCTTAAAGCCTTAGAAACTTTCTCTGGCATTTCAGATAAGATACTGCTTGTAACATCGCCTGCAACTTCATTTGCTATTTCAACTTTTCTAGTTTGAAGTTCGGCTTCTGTTAAATCTGAAGGTAATTTTTCAACTTTATCATTAAATCTTGCAATGAAATCAAGCAAAGCATCATTGCCCAGATTTTTCATATATTCATAACCAGTTTTTCCAGTATATTTTGAAACGGTTTGCATTTCGCCATCAACCATTTTCTGATAACCCAAAGCTTTGTAATCTTCTTGTGTGATTTTAAAGCTCTTCAATTGGTCAACGATTTTATCAATGTTATCTTGCTTAATCATATTTCCAGCCATAAATATGGTTGAATTAACTTTTGCATAGCCACTAATATATTCTGCTCTCTCTTCTTTCGACATAGTTTGAATTGTGGTTAAATCATAACTTGGAGCAGTGGTTTCATTTTCCAAATAAAAATCATCAAATTGTCCATTTGGATTTAAAACATAAAATATAACACCCTTTAATTCTTCTGCTTGAATACTATCTTTTTCATAACCTCTAGCTTCAGCGATAGTTTCGGCATAAGTGGTTAGTTTATCTATCGCCATTTTATAAGCCACAGCATCTGGTTTTGGTTGCATTAAATTCCAAGCATTTAACAATTCTGCATCAGAAGTGGTAGGTTTTTTAGATAACCATTCTTGCATCGCCATTTTATAAACCATCGCACCTTCTGTTTGAGCCTCTGGTTCTTCTGTGATTGTACCAGCTAAGTATTGATAATACAATGTGGCATAAGTTCCAACTTCTGTATAAGATTTAACAAAATATGTATCAAACTTACTTAATCCATTTGAGGATAACATATAATAATCTATAGACCTATTTTCAAGTTCGGCATCTATCGAACTTTCCATAATAGTATTACTAATTCCATTTTTTAATTCTGCAATATTTCCACTACCAGAAATAAGCATAACCGATGCTAGCATAAAGCAAACTGCAAATGTTATTATTGCCCACATTATTCCATTTGCTTTTGCCGATTGTTTAAATAACGCCTTACTAAACATTTTTACTCTCCTTTGCTTTATATTCTTTTAATTTTTGTTTGAAATATTTTTCTAATGTGAATGGTACTTGAGATATAAATTTAATATCGTATTTTTTCAAGTCTTTAAATAATTTATTAATTTCATCATTATTAATGCTAACTGTTAATTGATTATATTGTTCTTGTATTCTTATAACTTTATATCCAAGTTTTTTAAATTCTTCAAAATCTTCTTTTTTATTAAATTCAATTTTAAAATCTTTCACTGGTCTATTTCTTATCTCATTCATATCTGCAATATCTATTATATGACCATTATTTATCAACGCAACTCTATCGCAAGTATCTTCCATTTCATTAAATAGATGGCTCGACATAAATATTGTTTTACCTTTCTTATGTTCGGTTTTAATTATATCCAAAAATGCAAGCCTCATTAAAGGGTCTAAACCTGTGGTTGGCTCATCTAGGATTAACACATCAGCATTATTCATTAATGCCGCTACCAACGCAGTTTTTTGTTTCATACCCTTACTCATTCTTTTTAAGTTTGCTCTTGGGTCTAACTGCAATTTTTTAACAAGTTCGTTTGCATAAGATAAATCTTTTAATCCAAAAAATTCAGCTTGGCTTTTCAAAAATGCAGTACCTGTTGGCAAATCTGGAAAACCTATTTCGCCCGGAACATAGCCAACTCGTTTTGCAATCAAGCTAGCATCTTTCCAAGATTCTTTATCTAAAACAAAACAATCACCGCTTGTTGGTTTTAAATAACCAAGTAAGCATCTAATAGTGGTGGTTTTACCAGAACCATTTGTTCCAACAAATCCCATCATCTCGCCTTTTTTCAAGGTTAGATTTATATCAAAAACACCTCTACCCTTGCCATAATCTTTGGTTAGGTTTTGTATAACTATTGGCTTTTCCATCATACCCCCTTAAATTCCTTATCTTCTTTATAGAATTTCATAAAATAATCTTCTAGAGTTTCTTTAACATTTATAAATTCTTTTAAATCGTAATTGCTAAGAATATTAATAACTTTATTTATTTTGCTATCATCTGTGGAAATATGAACTTTTAATTTCTCTGAGTTTTTATCCAAAACTTGTAAGAAATCTAAGTTTTTACTTTCTTTTATAAAATTATTAAAATCTTCATTTGTTTTGAAATATAATTTATAGAATTTTTGAGTGGCGTGTTTTAAATCATCTGCAATAAACTCCGAAACTATTCTTCCATCTTTTATAATTGCAATTCTATCGCAAGTGGCATCAACTTCGCTAAAGATATGGCTAGATAGTAATATCGTTTTGCCTCTTTCCTTCTCTTTCTTTATAAACTCAATAAATGTGTCTTGCATAACTGGGTCTAGACCGCTAGTTGGTTCATCTAGGATTAAAACATCTGGGTCGCTCATAAATGCAGAAACTATTGCAAGTTTTCTTTTAACACCAAGGCTCATTCGCTTAGTTTCGCCTTTTAGCATTATATCGGTAAGTTCGAAAAGTTTTAAAAGTTCGTTTAATCTTTCTTCATTATGAATACCCTGCATATCTTGAATCATTTTCAAAAACTCCCAGCCAGTTAAACCTTGAGGCAATGCAATTTCACCGGGAATATAACCAACAGACTTTAATATCTCGTTATACTTATTAAATGTTTCTTTATCAAAAATCAAGGTATCGCCTTTATCTGGTTTTGAGAAACCCATCAAATGCCTAATCGTGGTAGATTTTCCAGCACCATTAGGGCCTAAGAAACCAAAAACTTCGCCTTTTTCAATTTTGAAGGACACATCAAAAACTCCTCTGCCCTCACCATAATCTTTGGTTAGATTTTTAACTTCTATTACGCTCATTTTATCTCCTTTTTAAATCTTTAATTTTAAACAGTTGATTAATTTTGAATACTGTGTTATTATACTGCATTAATCCAAAATTTGGTAATACAAGATAATACACTAATGTTTAAATTTGAACAAGAGAATATAAGATTGTTCAAATTTTAAGAGGAAAACTTATGAAATCTGAATATAGAAATGTGGTTCGTTCTAAAAAACTTATGAAAGATGCTATGCTTTATCTATTAGAGAAGAAGAAAAATGTTATGGATATAAGCGTTGCGGACATTGTTAAAGTGGCAAATATTAATAGAGGTACATTTTATAATCATTATTCAAACCCAATCGGCATTTTAGAGCAAATTAAAGATGAACTTATGGATAATTTATCAAGTAGTTTAAAAATATCTGCAAGCTTAGATAATGTTGATTTATTTGTTGATACAATTTTAGCACATTTAAAAGAAAATGAAAAAGAATATAAGATAATTGTTAATGCTATTCCTATGTCCACAATTGATGGTATGAAAAAAGAATATATAAATCAAATTCATTCAATAACATCTAAATTAGATACATTTACGCTTGCATTTATAGTAAATGGACTAGCTGGGCTATATATAGATTATCTTAAAGGAAACATTAATTTCACTTATGATGAAATGAGTAAGAAATCTAAAGATGCACTAAAAAAGTTTTTAAGATAACATATTATTAGTTTTTAAAAATAAATATTAAATTTACAAAAAACGCTTTGTAAAAGTTATAAGTTTCCTTACAACCACAAAGCGTTATTTTTTATTCTTCAATTTCTTTATCTTTTTCTTTTTTCTCTTTTTTATCTTCTATTTGAACTGAAATTTCTTCAGCTGGAAGAATATCCATTCCTAAACTCGTTGCAACCTTAGCTTCACTTTCTTTTTGCTTAATTTCTTGAGCTTTCTTTTTCATTTCAAAAACTCTTTGTTGGCTAGCAAGCTTAGAATCCAAAAGTTCTTCTTTTTGTTTTAACTTTTGTTCTCTAGTTTTAGCAAGTCTTGCTTTTCTTGCTGCACTTTTAGCCTCGATATGTTCTTTTTGAACTTTGCAATATTCTCCAAGGTTATATTTAAAAGACCTAACTGCAACGGTTACATAAAAGCTTATTGCCCAAGCGCCAAACAATAAAACTGCAAGGCAAGCAACCACGATTCCAACAACAGCAAATGCTATAACAAATCCATTCATAATTAACTCCACTTTTTATTTTATTATACTCAATAAAAACGATTTTAACAAACTAAAATCATATAATTTAGTTATTTTGTTTGTTCAATCTCATTTCCCGACAAATAATTATACTTATCCATAGCACTCGACATCGCACCAATAACTGTTGAACCAAAGCCATCAATTGTAACTTTTCCATTGCTTACCCAAGCACCATAGTTAATATCGCCATTTTCATTACCAAATTCGCCATTAGTTTCAGAAGAGTGATCGAAAGCACAAACAACTCCACCATCTTTAATAAACTTATCTAAAGATTGAAGCCCATCTTTTTCCATTCCAACTACTCTCTCGCAAACTAAATCAAAATCGCAGGTTTCGGTAAGTTCTTTGCCAATAGTTAGATAAGATAATGAATGACCTATATCCTCGCCTTTGCCAGTACATAAAACTCTAACCAAATTATCTGCAGTTTCGGTATATTCTGGTCTAAATTCTTCTAAAAGAGATTTAACTAAACCATCTTCTTTTCTAACCACTAATGCTCTTTCTGGTTTTCTCTCTAAAATTTTATCTAGTCTATTCATCTTATTCCTCGTTATTTGTAAAAATCTTCAGCTCTGCCAGAAAAATCCATATCCTCACCATAAGCATCTTTAGCAAGTTCTGCAATCTCGCCTAAAGCAACTACTAATTCTTTAGCATCGTTTCCACTGAATGTGATTTTATGTTTTCCATCAAAGTTTCTTAGAGTACCTCTAACTGAATGTGAGTCTGCAAATTCTTCATCTTCAAATTCAAATTCGTTTTTTCTTAGGTAAACTGAAGCTCCTCTATCTAGGTAAGTTTCAATTAATCCTTTGCCTAATTCTTCTTCTGGATATCTAATATTGAAAATCCCTGGGTTGTCGCTTCCTAGTCTGTAAGTTAAACCATCAAGGCAGGCATTAGCTGTGTTTGATGTAACAGAGCCAACTTCTTCCAAACAATCCTCACCATTAATTAGAGCTGATGCAGTATATTCATTCTTATCTGTGTTTTCAATCTCTATAATGTAACCATCTTTAATAGCTTCTTCAATATTTTTATAATTCTTCATAAATTTCCCCTTTAATTTTAAAATCTAATATAGTTTACCATAAATTTTATAAATTTCAAGGGGGTTTTATGAAATAACGCTTGAATAAAGTTTCTAATTTAGAAAAAATAATATAAAATCTAAGCAAAAAAATTAATTAACTTTATTATATTTCTAAAATCTTATTGACAAAACTTTAATTTCAATATATAATATGCTAGGTTTTGCAATAATTTTGTAAAACTTTTATATATTTTGGAACTTTAGCTCAGTTAGTAGAGCAACTGACTCTTAATCATACGCTCCGCAATGAGTATAAACTATAATCGTGGGCTGTTAGCTCAGTTGGTAGAGCAACTGACTCTTAATCAGTGGGTCCGGGGTTCGAGTCCCCGACAGCCCACCACTGAAACCCTTTATTTATAAGGGTTTTTTTAATGTCCAAATTTCAAATTTGAGAAAAATTAAATTCGTGCCTGTGATATGTAATAATGGGGTCTATGTTTTAACAAAAAATATTAAAAATAAAAGTAAAAATTGTTTTATTTTTAATTATTTAACAAGTTGTATTTATGAAAATAAATTTTATTGTGATTTTTTATTTAATATGATATAATTTATTCATAATATTACATAAGGGAGTAATTATGAAATTTTTTAGAGGTTTAAAGGCAACATTTGAAGCTATCGGAAAACTTTGGAGAATAGAAAGAGAAAGGGACACAGAAATAAACAGGAATCCAACGGAAGAAGAATTGAAAAACAACAAAAAGGGAAAGTTGTCCATCGCATTAACTATTTTAAGTATAGTTGTTTATTTGATTGCCTTTGTTTTGGTTGCTTGCTCTTGGCAAATTAATGTGGCATTGGGTATATTTGTATTGATTTTGGTGTTAGTGTTTGCTCCATCAATTCAAATAAAGGCAATAAATTTGGCAAAACAACAAAGAAGGATTAATGGGAAAGGTAGATCTGCTTTAATTCTTGCAAATACTTTGCCAACTTTGGTGCTGGTTGCGGGAGTGTTGTTCTTTGTTTTTGGTGGAATGTACATTTTCTTTAAATAAGAAAACAAAACACAAAAAAATACAACCGAGCAAGGTTGTATTTTTTTTGCCCTCATAAAGAGTTGCTGTATTGTTAGTTATTCTTATATATTGAAACAAGTACATTTGTCTAAAATTAGACACCAAAAACTTAAATAAAATTATGTGATTTAGTAGAAAACGAAATAAAATTATATAACACGAATTTGCTAGGTAAAATAAGGGATTAAAGGGATTTTTAAGTCATAAAATAAGCCATTTTAACAAGTTTTAATCACACCTCTTAATTAGGGTGTCCGGGGTTCGAACCCCCGAAGATCCACCAACATAACTAGGTAAAAAGCCTAGTTTTTTTTATAAAAAAACTAGCACTCTTCATAATTAACATAAAAAATGTTATTTTTTAGCACTAGCTATTTAGTTTATTTTAAACTTGATTAATCCACATATAACATTATTAAAATTTTTACTCGTTTTAACTTGACACAAATATACTTTAATTAAAATTATAAAATTGACAAATTTATAAAGAATTTTCATCCATTATTTTGTCGCAATTAAATAGTTTGCTTTTTATAAAATCCAAACACACACAATTAACTTCATCTTTATTCAACTGCGTTGTGTCAATTTTTATAGCATCTTCAGGCGGAATACAATTAGAAAGTATAAGTTTATTATCAATTTCAATCATAGTTTTTTCAATGTCAGCACAATCGGAATTAGGTAATCTTCCAAGTTTAATTCCCCTTCTCTTGGCCCTTGTATGTATATCAGCATAAAGTGCAAATTTCACATCAGCATTAGGAAATAACAATCTACCTGTATCCCTACCATCAACTATAATATTATCATTCTCTGCATATCTTCTAATTATATTTCTTACACCATTCTGAAGAATTAAATTATTGGATATTTTGCTACTCATTTCAGCATATTTCATTTCCTTAATAATATCTGTAACACATACTTCATCTATAAAAACATTTTTTTGATTATTATTAGGCAACTGAATATTGATATTTTCTAGAATTTGTTGAACACTTTCAATGTCTGAGATAGAAATATCATTTGATATCATTTCATAAGCAACACACCTAAATATCATACCCATACTAACATAAGTAAAATCAAGATTTTCTGCAAGATTTCTTGCGAGTGTAGTCTTTCCCGTACCATTAAAACCATCAATTGTTCTCTTATACATTAAATATTCTTTGCCTCACTTCTTTTAAGTCCATCAAATTCATTTGAATTTATCATTATTCCATCTTGTTCAAAAGCAACATCTCCATCTAAAAGATTTTGGTAAACAAATATATTATTATTCACGGATAAAAAATTGTTTAATTCTTCTCTTGTTAGCCATAATGATACCTGCTTTTCATTTTCCTCTTCGCTTAATTTATGTTTTTTATCTGAATTCAACTCACCAAAAACAACATAAAGATGAGCATATCTATTAACACCCTTGTAACCAGCATAAAAATGATTATGTAATACAAAAATACTTGTGTTAGTGGGAGTTACATCATAATAGCCTGTTTCTTCATCAACCTCACGAAGCATTGCTTGTTCTGGAGTTTCATCTCCTTCAATCCCACCCATAACAAAAGATTTACATAATCTTTTTTTCGCATCAACACATAAATATTGATTAGTTTTAGGATTTCTTACAACAGCTATTACACTTCTTCTAAACTGGGTTTCAACATCTGCTCTTGGTGTTTCATCACCAACACCCAGAAAATAAGGTGCAACAACTTGTTTAAATCTTAAATTATATTTTTTTGCTAAATTGAAATGCTCTTGTATGTGTGCTGGAATCATCATTATAGCCATATCTTTAAGCATTTCATTGTCAACTGCAATAATATCTATTTTTTCGTTAGTTATTGGGTGTAAGGCATATTCATCAATACGACCTTCTATACACTTAGAATGATAACTACTTTCACAACCTATCATTAAAGCTGTAACCCCATAAATTAGTTCATTATCTTGAAGTAATGCAACTATGTTATTACCTAAGTTCGTTTTTAAATTAAATTTTTCCATTTTTTACTCCCTTTTATTTTAAAAATGTTAACATAAAAATATGATTTTTGTCAAACACAATACTATTTGACAAATAAAACAGTTAAAGATAAAAGAAGTGAACCATATAAGGTTCACTTCATAATAATTTAGTATAGTTTTTTTATAATTATTTTATATTTAATTTCCTATTAAATCTGACTTAATTTTATCAAATTCTTTTTGTGTAATAATACCTTTTTGCAATAATTCATAGTATTTTGATAATTCTTCTGCACTAGATTGTTTTACAACACTTTTATTTTGATTTTTTTCATTCTTTTCAGGAATTAATTTATTTAATATTTCACACGCTTCGTAATTCATTATAAAACATTTAGTTTTATTATTAGACTTAAAAAACAACTCTGTTTGTCGATCATCCACCTCTTGAATTTTTGTACTAATTTTTTTTCGACCACCAAGAAGAGCACCAACACCGCCAGCTAGCAAACCACCAGCAACAGCCCCTCCAACAGAAACTCCGCCACCTTCAACATTAGACACCATATACTTTTCACCTGTTACCGTATAATGGTCAATTACTGCAATAGGAATTATATACCTATTTATATGTTGTAGGTCAATTTGATTTAAGATAGCCATTGAATTATTATCAGAGAGTGAGAAAATCAACTGATTATCTTTTTTATAGATATTACACCAGATTCCCTGTTTGATTTTATTTTCTACCAGTTCCGACAATAGTAAGTCCTGCAATGTGTATTCATCTAAACCTATTATACCTGCTAGTGCTTCGTTAGAATCATCTGTGTTTTTTACAAAAACACTATATGATGATGAGGTTTCTTTTAATAAGTTGCTACGCAATATACTTCTAACATCTTTATATTTATTATTTTCAGCTTTCGCACCTTGCATCACATAAATTCCCCAAAAAACAAGACAAATTAGATTGAAGATAATTAAAGCAAGTAATCCATAAAGAAAGCTAAATTCATATATCCAACCTGAAATATACCATACATCTTCTTCTATAAAACAAAATCCAAAAATTACAAAAACTGCCACACTCAATATAATTTGAATAACAATTAACCATATTTTTACCTTTTTAAGTTTTTCATTCTCAACGCTATTATTCATAAATTTCCTCCCATTACGCACATTAACGATACATTCACAATTAGATAATAACAAAATTACCTTATAGTTGTCAATGCATTCACAACATTATTTTTTATAGATTGCTAAAATTATTGTGAATACATTAATGATTTTAGGGAGAAAATTCTACTATGAAATTACACGAAGCAGTTGGTAAAAGAATTTTACAATATTGTAGCGAACGCAAGATTACACCTAACAAACTTTGCACAATGTCGGGAGTTATTCAATCCACAGTGAATAGTATTTTTTCAGGAAGAAGTCAAAATCCAAAACTCGCAACAATTCAATATTTATGTGATGGATTAGGTATAACATTAAAAGAATTTTTTGATAGCCCATTATTCAATAATTTAGATGATTAAAAAACATTAGGGAGTACCTAATGTTTTTTCGTGTTTTAATCTTTCAATTACTAATTTTTAAAAAAATTAAAAAACCAATAAAAAATTGGCTTCATTTATTACTAATCTTTATTTTTATAATGAATATTGAAAGAATTTAATTTCTCAACAAATTCTAAAAGCAGGATACTTTTCATCTGCTTTTTCTTTTGTATATTTAATTTTTTTAATAGCCAATTAGTATCCTTTTTTAACTCATTTAATTCTTCTTTACATATTTTTTCATCAATTATCAAATATATTGGTGGTGATGCTTTTTCTATCTTCAAATTCACCAAATCCACCGCTATAGTTGTGCGTTGCTCACCTTTTGGAAGTATTGAAACAGAACCACTATTTTCAAAATACACTTAAGCAACTGACTTTAAATCGAGATAAAATAGATAAATAAAAGAAAAGATTGAGTTTAACAAAACTTGAACAGCGTTTGGCATAATTATCTCCTAAAACTTTTCTTTTAGTTTGCTTTTTACAATCTTTTTTATGCAAAAAAAAAAAAAGCCCTTTAATGAAAACTTATTAAAAGGCATTAAATTATTTCTCATCATCAACAACTTCAATTTTATAATCATTTAAAAGCGTTGCTTTTATCTTCTCATTAAAATTGGAACGAATTTTTGTTGCAAGATATTCATTTTCCACTTTCTTGATTTTATATCCATCATCTTTAGTTTCAACCTTAACAATATCTATCTCTTTCCAATTTGTTAAGTTTAAAATCATTGCATATTCATCATTACTCTCTGTATCCATAAGTTCAACAACCATAAATGGAACATTACCAATTAAAAACACATCATTTTTCTTCATAACTTTTTCCTTAACTATTAATTTGAACCTTTTTCAAAATCGTTATCAAATTCAGCCATAACTTCATTCATCCAATCTTTAGCATCTCTAACCGAACTTGATGCAATATATTTCATATCTGAAGAAGAAACCATATAGTTATCCCCCTCAATATCTCTTTGCATTCTCTCAAATCTTTCTTTGCCTCTTTGAGAGTTCTCTTTTTCTGAATAAATCTTTTCTTCCATTTGGTTAACTTTATCGCTCATCGCCAAATCTGCATTAAAGATTGTTTCTTCATTTTTCTTTTGTGCTTCATCTAATCCAATAAAAAGCTTTGATTGTTTATTCTCTTCTCTTTTTGCTTGTAACATTTTGAAAGCACCTCTTCCAGCCACAACTAATCCCAAAGCACCTATAGCACCTGTAATCCAAGGTGACATTCCATCTGGAGCTTGTTGTAATGTTTCATCTAAAGAAATCCATAGTGTTAATAAACCAGTACCCACAGCAATACCGCTAGCAGCTAAAAACTCTCTTTTTGCGTTATCAAAAAACTCTTTTGTATCATCAATCTTATCCATGGTTTTATTCATAACATTTTCTAATATACCAGAGAATTTTTCCGCATTTGCTTTCTTTCTAAAAGCATCTCTAAATTTTGTTGGCTTGCTAGATAAATCGAAAAACTCGCTTAAGTTTTGAACTTCTTTCTTGCTAATCTTTACAGGGTCACCAGCTAAATAAGAACTAATTTGCTCTGCCGAATCAATAGTTTCATTTATATCCTTAATTGGAGTTGTTTTAGCAACATATTCGCCAGATTCAGTAATCCAAGCATTTTTAATTTCCGCCATAATTTTACCACCTTTCATCATTTCTCTAATTATATTATAACACAAGACCTTTAAAATCTCAACACTTATTCAATAAAATCGAAGAATATTGCATAAATTTAGGCAAAAGTCTTTTAAAAATTTAAAAATTAGTGTATAATGTGAGCATATTTTATAACGGAGATGCGGTATGGAAAAAATTGACATCAGAAAAATATTCAAAGAATTAGATACATTTAATAATAAAGAAATAACTTTAGCTGGCTGGGTTAAAAGTACAAGAGATTCAAAAAACTTTGGTTTTATGGATTTAAATGATGGTACTTGCTTTAAAAACGCTCAAATAGTTTTTGATGCAAACGATATTAAAAATTATAGTGAAATTGCATCTTTAAATATTGGTTCAAGCGTTATTGTTAAAGGAACTTTAGTTGTAACTCCAGAAAATAAACAACCATTTGAAGTTAAGGCAAAGAGTATTGAAATAGTTTCTGCAACAGATGCTGAATATCCTATTCAAAAGAAAAGACAAACTGTGGAATTTTTAAGAAGTGTTGCATATTTAAGACCAAGAACAAACTTATATAATGCAATTTATAGAGTTAGAAGCGAACTTGCTTTTGCTATTCATAAATTCTTTAATGAAAACGGATTTGTTTATGTTCACACACCTATCCTAACATCATCAGATTGCGAAGGCGGAAGTGATTTATTCAGGGTTACAAACCAAAATATTTATGATAAAACAATTAAAGAATTTAAACCAGAAGATGATTTATTTGGAAAACCTGTTTATCTAACTCCAACAGGACAATTGGAAGGCGAAGCATTAGCTTTAGCATTTGGTAAGATTTATACATTTGGTCCAACATTCAGAGCTGAAAATTCAAACACTACCAGACACGCAAACGAATTTTGGATGATTGAACCAGAGATTGCTTTCTATGATCTTGATGATACAATGGATTTAGAAGAAAAGATGTTTAAATATTTAATTAGGCACTTATTAGAACATTGTCCAGATGAAATGAATTTCTTTAATTCATTTGTGGATAAAACATTGCTAGATAGATTAAACAATGTTTTAAATAGCGAATTTGGAAGAATTTCCTACACAGAAGCAATTGAAATTTTGAAAAAGAACAACGATAAATTTGAATTCCCTGTTGAATGGGGCTCAGATATTCAAACAGAACACGAAAGATTCTTAGCTGAAACCACTTTCAAAAGACCAGTTTTCGTTACAGATTATCCAAGGGAAATTAAAGCGTTCTATATGAAACAGAATCCAGATGGAAAAACTGTTAGAGCTTGCGATTTATTAATGCCAGGTATTGGAGAAGTTACTGGTGGTAGTCAAAGAGAAGATAACTTAGATAAGCTTATCAACAGAATGAACGAATGTGGATTAAAACAAAAAGACTATTGGTGGTATCTAAACCTAAGAAAATATGGTTCTGTTGAACATAGCGGTTTTGGTCTTGGATTTGAAAGATTTATTATGTATGTAACAGGTGTTGGCAACATAAGAGATGTTGAGATATTCCCAAGAACTCCAAAGAATTGTGAATTCTAATATTTTAAGATTGAGAAAATTTCTCAATCTTTTTTTAAGCAATCTCTTTCTTAATTATCTTGTTTTTTAAAATCTTTATAAACAAATCAGTTTTTTAATTGCAATCAAATAAGATTTAAAATATTTATCTTAAGCATTTAATCCTACTTATTAGTTAATAATTTTAAAACTAACTTTAAATTTATTTTAAGTTATTCTTGATTGTACACTTTTTTTAATTAAAAATCTTTTAAATTAATATCAAAAACTTTTAAGATTAATAAACATTTTAAATATAATGTTAAAATATATAATATAAAAAATATAAATTAAATATAATAATCAAAAAATAAAAATCATATATTTTAATATGATTAAGATATTAATATTTACAAGCATTGCAGGTATTATTGGGACAAGCCTTGGCGGACTCATTGGAATAATTGGAGGAAAATCTTCAAATAGAGTTATTGCCAATATGTTAAGTTTTGCTGGCGGAATAATGCTTGGAATTACATTTTTTGATTTAATTCCGGAAGCAATGGAATATGGTTCGTTGCTCACAACTTGCTTAGGAATATTCTGGGCAATTGTAATACTTTTATTATTAGATTACTTTGTGAATAAAAAAGCAAAAGTTGAAATATCTAAAATAAACATACTAGCATTAATAGCAACAGATAAATCAGAAAAGGACTTAAGCAAACATCTATTTAGAACTGGAATACTTATGTTTTTGGCAATAGGTCTGCATAATTTTCCAGAAGGTATGGCTATCGGAACACTTGGTGCTATAGAAAATAAAATGCTTATCCCCCTAACAATATTGATTGCCATTCATAATATACCAGAGGGAATGGCAATAAGTGTACCTTTAGTGGCAAGTGGTGCTAAGAAAAGAAATGCATTATTATTAAGTTTCCTTGCTGGAGCGGTTACTGTTCTAGGAGGACTGTTTGGATTATTACTTGGCTCAATAAACGAAAGCATAACATCGTTTTCATTAGCGCTTGCTGGTGGCGCGATGTTATATGTAACAGCTTTCGAATTAATACCAGAAACATTTGAGTTAACAAAAAATAAGAACACCCAAATATATTTATTGCTAGGTATTCTTATTGGCTTAATTTTAATAAATATCTTTTAAAAAATCTACTTCAAAGATTTGTTTTCGAAATACTGAACGAGTGCTTTTTGTGCTTGGTCAGTTTTTGCATACATAATCCAGCGAATTTGAGAGATGTTTTTACAATTGCCCTCGTTATCTCTCTCCACCACCAAATTAACTTTATCTCCATCACTAAGTTTTAAATAAATTGGAGATTTTGTTGGAGCATCATTCAAAAAAGCATACTTAACTGAAAAGCCAAAATCCTTATGAATTTTAAAAGCAAAATCTAGGATAGTGGAATTTTCAGGCATCTTAATTATCTCTCCCGACCTTGTTCGAACTTGAATATAATTGCCAGAAACTTCTTCAGTGCTTTCATCAACGAAATTCAAATCCACGCCATCGGTAGTACCATTTTTATAAATCAAATAGTCTTTAGAATTAAAGATATAACATTGGTATTTTATTCTTTTTGCATCAACTAAAGTTATATAAGGTTTGCCAGTGTTTTCTTCCACACCATAACCACAAATCTTTAATATATTTTTTATATTGTTATCTTGCAAGAAATCTAATAAGAAAGTGTTTAATTCTTTCACAGATTTATTATTATTAAAAACTAAATACATCTTTGTTATTGGAAACTTATTCAAATAACTTTGTTTAATTTCGTTTAGGCTTCTAACACCCATAACATTTTTAATAAGGTTAAAAACTTCCAACTCTGTGCAGGGCTTAATAGAAATTTTTTGCAATGTATTTTTCATTTTCTTTTTTCTTTGAAAAGAATTTAATAAAATATTCAATTTTTCTTTTAATTCTTGAGTGTTTTCTTGGTTGTAATCAAAATATTTGGAATAAATCTTATCAAAGTTTTGCATTTCTTGGTTTTGAATTTTAAAACATTCATTTGTAATTTGCCTATAAAATTCATTAGCGTTTAAAAGCTTTAGAATAGGATAAATCCATTGCTCGGTTTCTTTAACTTTTGCCATCTGCTTATAATGAGGAAAACAAGAAATCGTTTTTAGATTATGAAGTCTATCGGCAAACTTAATATAGAAAGCAAATAGGTTTTCTTTACCAACAGTTATTAGTTTTTGATAAGTTTGAACTTGCTCTAAAAACTTAGGAAATTCATCTTCGCTAAGGTTATCTAAATTACCTTCAATAGCAGTTACACCATCAACAATTTTTGCTATGGTTGGATTAAAATTCTTCTCTATATCAGCAATTGTATAGTTGCAATCTTCAACGGTGTCGTGCAAAAGTCCACCACAGATAACATTCGTATCAAAATCCATTTTTTCTAGAATGTGTGCCACCTCAATTGGGTGCATTATATATGGCTCACCGCTTTTTCTAAATTGATTTTTATGAAGCTCACTTGCCACTTCAAAAGCTTTTTCAACATTAGAAATTGCCATTGCTTGCTTATCTTTAAGATGTTGAATAATCTTGTTATATGTTTCAATATAATCCATTAATAATCCTCTCCACATATAATTCTATAGTAATCATCATCTTCCATATTAGAAACTTTAGCAAATCTAAACATATTTGCATCAATAAGTTCGATTAAGGTGTTGGTTAAACTATTCTCAACAATCTTTTTCTTTTGAAACTCGCTTAAATCATCTTTCAAATCCACATTAACATATAGGTTCTTAAACAAGGCTATTAATTGGTCGGTTTCAGTTTCAACATTAACATCGCTCACACCTAAAGATAATAGGTTGTAAACCTCGCCATCTGGTATTCTTAGAATGTTTCTCGAAACAAGGATAAATTGAACGCAAGGCATATGTTCCCTACCCCTAGAAACGGAATTGGCAGTTCCAAGTCCACCAACATAGAGTTTGTTTGAAGGTGGATTATTTAGAATTATCAAACTTTGGTCGTTTAATTCCTCACTTTTTAAGTAAACAAATAATTGAAGGTCAGACATCTCTAAATTACCATAATAAAGTTGAGGATAAGACTCGTGAACTTTCTCAATTTCCGAATCTGAGGTTTTAGATTCAAGCAAAGTTTTAATTTCCTCAGCCTCATCTCTAGATTTTATGAAATTTGCAATGGCTTTAATCGTGTTGCTCTCTTCTTTATAAATAAAACTTAAAACAGCATATTTTAAAGTATTCTTAGAATAAGCACTAACTTTTCCCTTGTATTCGCTAGAGTTATAGAAATACATAATATAAGAACCCAAATATTTCTTTATCTTCTCTTGATTAAGTTCATCTTTTGGCGTTATCTTAACTTGCTTGGTCATATCAAGAGTAAACATCTCATCTAAATTAACACCATATAGTTTTTTAAGGTTTAATAAAAACTCCACAGAAGGCTCGGCAGATTTAGTTACATAATTATTTATAGTTCCTGCACTAATGCCTGTTTGCTCACTCAATTGCTTTTGAGTTAGATTATGAACTTGCATTAAATATTTTAAATTGCTATTAAAAATCTTTAAATTCTCTTTAGTTCCCATTAATTGCTCCTTTTTAGGATAATTATATCAAAAAAATATTGAATTAGCAATCAATTGATTAAAACACATTCAAATTATTAAATTTGGTTTCAAAAATATTTAATTTTTTGAATTAAATAAAAAAATTAAAAAGATTGTCGAAATTATGATTGAAATTTAAAAAATTATCATATATAATTAAGGTATGAAAAAATTAATTTTGATTTATGATTTTGATAAAACTTTATCACCAAAGTATATGCAAGAATATGGGTTCTTTGCAAAGTTGAATACCAATAATGATGATTTTATGGCAAGACAGGCTAAGTTTTGCAAGAAAAATAATTGCGATATGATATTATCGTTCCTTTTGCTTGCCCTAAAAGAGGCTAAAGCCAATAATATTAAACTAACTCATAAGTTTATGCAAAATTGCGGTAAGAATATAGAATATTATAACGGAGTTGAACATTGGTTTGAAAGAATAAATAAGTTTGGCAAGGATAATGGAGTTGAGGTTGAGCATTATATAATTAGTTGCGGAAATAAAGAAATTTTGGAAGGCTCATCTATTTATAAAAACTTCAAAGAGGTTTTTGCTAGTGAATACTTGTTTGATGAAAATAAAGAAGCTTATTGGCCTAAAGTTTTGGTAAACTATACCACCAAAACTCAATGCTTATATAAAATAAGAAAACAAATTTTTAACGATAATTTTGATGAGGTTACAATTAATAAGAAGTTTAAACCCGAAGATGTGTTGCCTTTTGAAAATATGGTTTATTTAGGAGATGGCGAAACAGATGTTCCTTGTATGAAAATAGTTAAAATGAATGGTGGAATGTCGTTATCTTTATACGCAGAAAAAGGCTCATCAAAAGAAGAATTTGCACAATCTTTATATAACGATGAAAGAGTGGACTATGCAGTTAAGGCAGATTATAGCGAAAACACAGAAATAGATATTTTAATTAAAAATAGAATTTTGGAAATCGCAAAAAAGAAAGATTAAAATAAATTAATAAATATAACTAAATTAAAATCACCAATCTAAATAAAATATAATTGCTGGTATAAACATAATTATAACTACTACAAATAAAATATAATTAATATTATAAGCTGTAGGAATTAAAATTAAGGCTTAAAAAAAATGTTTATTTAAAATTCGAATAAATCAACAATTATATCTTTTTTAAAAATTTATAAGATAAAAATTAAATTATTTCTTTAAATTAGTTTTTATTAATTTATATAATTATAAGTAATAAAAAAAAACATATTGATTTTACTTCAATATGTTTTTTTCTTTCAATATTAACCTACATTGAATAATCTTCGGATTTATCTTCCAAATATTTGTCATAAGCATCTTCAATATCTATATCCATTTTTATATTATCTTTTTGAGTGTGTCTTACTGCTTTGAAAGAATAGTTTTGGTCTGCATCTTTTGTTATGCTAAAAGTACAATAATCTTTTGAATCGCAATAACTTGGAATACCAGCAATATTTAAAAGGTTATCCATTGTGAAACCATCTCTTTTGCCATCTTTATAATATGCTAGCATATCGCTTTTATTACTTGTTAAAACCAATTTTTCAAAACCTCTTTGTGAAGCTCTAGTGATTAAATCATCAGCCAACATCATTGAAAAAGCATCAAAAGCATTTGGAGAAACCAACTCAATTTCTTCAAAAGTTAAACCTGCTTCTTTTAGAGCGTTTGGATTATTTAAAACTTTATTTATTGTTTTAACATTCTTGATGTTATAAAGATTTAGGTCGTTTAAAAAATTCTCTGTTAAACCCTCAGGTAAACAAGCCCCTTTTTCAATGTACTTTTCTTTAAAATATAAGCTAACACCTTGGCACAACTCTCTAACTGTTTGTTTTTCATCAAAATTCATAATATACCACCTTATTATTTTTAGTAAGATAATTTTAACATAAAAAAAAGGATATATCAATACCCTTTTTTCTTAAATTTTAAAAACAATTACTTACTTGATGTAATAATCTTTTTTATTTCTTGAAGATTTGCCAAAGTTAGTTCGTTTTCAATCTCATTACAAGCATCAGAGAAAGCATCTTTAACTTCTTGAGGATAATCTGGATTAGCTAAAGCCACTTCTTTCATCTTTTTAGCCAAAGCCACAGCATCTTCCTTATTTTCACAAGAAACCTCGTTAATAACCCTTTCTATAATCTCAAACTTATAAACATTACTCTTTTTTGCCATATTCCTTATCTCCATATTTTAATTTTAATGTTTCAAAAACAAGCGAATAAATGTAATCCAAAAACTCTTGAAAACTATTATATTTCTTACCATCTTTCATATTAAAATATTGTTTAATTATATGAAAAACTCCATATTTCTTTTCAAAATTAAGGTTATATGTTTTTTCCATTATCTCATACGCAAAATTTGTTATCGTATCATCAAACTTTCTTAAAGCATCAAAGGCATAAAACATTTTCTTTTCATCTTCTGGTTTGTATATACCAACCTTAACTTGAAATCTATAGTCCTCAAAATATTCTTTTATGCTTGTTATTTCAGAATCCAGCATAACACCTTTTAATTTTGAAAGCAAATCCACCAAATCTTTATAATATTCATTATTCTTTGATGAATCTTCGCAAATAGTTTTGAAATATTGGTCATACTTTTTTTCAAGCATATATCCAATTTCATCTTTCATTGCTCTATATAAATCGCTTTTCAAATTACCCGATTCCACAAACACAAAAGCATTTTTAAAAATGTAATTGTTCTTTTCTTCCATTAATACTCCTATATTTTATCACATTGCATCAAACTTTGCAATAGGTAAATTTTATGCATCCATTCCAAACTCTGGATTATTAGCTATTTCTTCTAAATGTCTAATCTCTTCTTCCGTTAATTTTCTTCCACCGCTGGAAGCACCCTTAACCCTATCTAAAGCTGAATTTCCTGCTTGATTTTCTTGCACTGGTTGATTATTTTCTTGTCCGTTTGCCTCAAAATTAATTTCTGGGTCTGCTGGTTTATTTAGAAAATCATTCAACTCTGCTTGAAATTCTGCTTCAGTTTTAGGCTTTTGCTCTTGGTTATCCTTTTGCTCCGCATTTTCCTCTTGAGCTGGTTGTTCACCAAAATTTATTTCTTGTTCTTCAAAATGTTTTGGTTTTTCAACAATTTCACTTTGAGTTTGATCTTTATATTTTTGCGTGCTTTCAATCTCTTTCTCACCACTTTCTTTAGGATACAATGTTTCTTTTTCCACCATATCTTCCAATGATTTTATCTTCTTAGAATAACTATTTCTTTGCATCTCAAGAATTTTACGCTTTATTGGATTTGATGTTTCTTTTAATTTTGCATCAATTCCACCCAAGTTTTCTTCCATTTTTTCCAATTCTACTTGAGCCTCTTTACCCTTTTCAGATAAATCTCTTACCGTTTCTCTTTTTATTACCTGTTCTAATCTTTCGATATTATTTAGAACATCTTTATGCGCACCATTAAGATGTCGTATTTTTCTTTCATTTTCTCTTCTTGATATTTTTGCCTCAATATCCTTCAAATTTTCTTTTGCATCTTCTAATTGTTCTTGGGCTCTTTGTCCTTTTTCGGTTAGATAAGGTGCTTTTATCTCTCTTTCTTCAGATGTTTCACTCTTAGATTGCTCTTCTACTTTATCTTTTTGATGTTTGCTATCCCAATCCTTATTAAATCTCTTTAATAAGAAATTATCTGGATTATTATCTTCAAGTTCTTTTAATGCCTTATTTTTTTCAATTTGAGAAGTGAAAGGTTTTCCATTTACTCTTTCAAGGTAAATTAACCATTCATTTTTCTTTTGTTCTTCTAAGTCTTTTTCAAAAACATTTGTTTCAACTTCTTGTTCTTGAACCGCTTCTTTTTGAACATTTTCTTCAGGTGCTTTTTCTTTACCTTCATTTTGAGTTTTTTCAAACTTTAGCCCAGATTCTTCAACGCTCTTTTCTTCTTGAGGCTTTTCCGATTTCTCTTCCTTATTTTCTATAGAACTTTCTCCTATAGAATCTTCATTTTTACTTTCAGGCTCTTGATTTTCTTCTTGTTTCTCTTCAAGGTTTAATTCTTCATCTTTTGAATAAAATTGATTTTCATTAGAATCTTCACTAGTCTCTTCTGAATTAGTTTTACTTTCTTCAGTATTTGTTTCTTCTTTAAAATTCGTTTCTTCTCCGAATTTTACCACTTCTTTTGAATCCGATTGTTTCTCACTAAAACCCTCTTCAGTTTTTAGTTCATTTGTATCTTTATTATTCTCCTCGAAACCATTTTGTTCACCTTCAGAATCTATATTTTTTTCTTCAGAACTTTTTTCTTTATCAACTTCAAAATTTGAATTTTTTTCTTCACTTTCTTTTTTTTCAAAGTTTATCTCTTTATCTTCCGTTTCAACTTGTGATTCATCAATGTGTTCTGTTTTTAATTCTTCATCTTGATTCTCTTCTCTTGATTGCTTGACTTCATTTTCTTCTTTTAAAGGTTCATCTTGAAACTGTTCTCTGCTTTCTTCTTGAAATAAGTCTTTGCTTTCATCTTGTGATGCTTCTTTATTTTCCTGAATATTTTCTTCCGAAACTATACCATCAACTTTTTCTTTTGCATACTTACTATCCCAATCTTTATTGAATCTTTGCAACAATATATTGTTTGAATCATTTTCCTCAAATTCTTTCAATGCTTCATCAATTTCAGCCTTAGTTCTTAAAGGTTTTTTACCAATCACTTCAACAAAATTTAACCATTCTTGTTTTTTATATTCTTCAAAATCTTCTTCTGAAACAATTTTCTCTGATTCCTGTTTTGTTGCATTTTTTATCTTTTCATCTTTTGCCTCTTTCCCATCTGATTCTTCAGATTTCTCTTCACCTTCAATACTTTTCTTTTCTTGGTCTATTTTAGATTCTTCACCTTGCTCTTTTTCATTTTTAGATTCATCGTCCTGTTTTTCTTTTTCTTGAGCATTTTCTTGTTCATCTGCTTTTTGCTCTTGATTCTCCTCATTTTCTTTAGACTTACTTTTCTCTGAATCTTCTTCTACTGGCTCTTCAGTTTTTGACCCATTTTCATTCTTATCACCAACACCATTTCCATCAGTTGGTAAAACAGGCCCATCATCAACTGGATTATTACCCCCAGTTGGATTTTCATTATTTGGAGATGAACCCGAACCGCCCATACTTGAACCTTGATTTTGATTATAAACAACAGTTACATTACCATTAAATGGAGCAACCTTTATTGTTGGTTGAAGAACACTATATCTAAGGGCTAGTGATGAACAAGCATCAATTTTTTGATCGTGAGTCATACATAATTTAACGGACCACATTTTTAGCATCGCTGCGTAGTTTAATCCTTGCGGTTTATAAACGGCATTTTGCCAAGTTACAGTCACTTCTCCTTGTTGATTTTGTGAACTGCCTGAGCCACCACCTAAGCCATTTCCGCCATTTGTTGGAGGATTGTTTCCTCCTGCAGAATTTTGACCTTGTGAGTTTGCATTATTTCCGCCATTCTGTTGTTGGTCTTGCTCTTTTCCCTGTTCGTTACCTTTTCCATTATTTGAATTTTGAGGCTGTGGTTTTTGGTTGTTATTACCACCATTTTGTTGCTGTTGGCCACCCTGCTCGTTTTGACCAGTACCATTTCTTCCATCATTTTCATTATTTGGTTGATTTGGATTTTGGTTTTCAGCTTGTTGACCACCTTGAGATCTTCCTTGTTCTGCATCTTTTTCAGCTTGAGCCATTTTGCCAAGGTTTTCAATTTCTCTTACAACATCTTTAGAATACTTACTATCTAAATCTTCTTTCTTCTTTTGAATTTCTTTTATATCATCTTCAGTTAAAGTTGGATTATCATAATTAATAGTTTTATAAATACTTGGCATTATTTCATCTTGAATAAACGCCGTAATATCTTCGCCATTCTCTAATTGTTCAGCAGTTTTTTGGTCTGCAAAACTTAGCAAGTTTCTCTTTTCCTCGCCTTCAACTTCGCAAACCCAAACACCTCGTTTTTCATCATCATCGGCAATCTCATAACTAATTGATACAAGTTTGCCATCACCATTCAAGAATTTAATAGGTTGTTGGTTTTCAATTGCAGTTTTTGCATTTTCAAATGCTCTTTCTCTTAAATATTCAACCTTAACCTTTTCATCTAAGAATGAATTATATTTTTCTCTTAATGAAGTTAATTTTCCATATTCAAGTTCACCAGATTCAATAGCAGCAAAGAACTGCTCTTCGTTTAAATCCTCAACAGCTAAATCATCATTCAAGGAAACATATTTATCTCTAAGGGTTTTGAAATTTGTTACAAAATAATATCCATCATCGCCCGCACGCCTATCGGTTGGGTCGAAAATTGCATACGAACCATCTTGAGTTCGAACTGGAGATACTCCGCCATCTAGGTTTAATGCTTCAGTTAGTTTGAAATCCATTACATTTTCTTTAATAATTTCTTGATACTTAGCATTAACACCTTCAATAGTTTGTTGCATTGCTTCCATTGTGTCTTTACCAGCAGTAAGCATATTAACAGGTTCAACACCCATTCTCTTTTTGCAACCTCTTATTTTCTCAGCCAATTCGGAATCGTTCATTGATTGAACTTGCGACATAAAGCCTTGAACATCTTCATCACCAAACAATGCTTGATATTCATTTAATATACTCTCATATAGTAATGCACTCTTAGCATTGCTTTGAACTTTTATTCTATTTAAATCGTTATTATATTCCAAATAATCTAAAGTGAATTTATGTAGGTTTTCATTTGATGCCATTTTCTCTACATATTTCTTTATATCTTCAGCTCTCTCTTTTCTTCCTGCCCTAACTGCACTCGATTCAATACTATTTGCAATTGCTTGGTCTATTTGGTTATTATATAATTTCGCAATTTTTGATGGACTTTGGCTTAATGCTTTAGAATCTCTAACAAATGATTCAAATTGCTTAATAGTACCCAACACTTTATCTTTATTTTCACTTGGTTGAACAACACTATCACCATCAACTGGTATTCCCTGACTATCATAAAATTCTAAAGTACCATCTGGAGCAATCTTAACTTTTGTTCCTGCCACCAAATCAAAGTTTCTTTCAAACAAGGAAACAAGCATACCTTCAGAGTTTAAGTCTTTTGTTTTTAAATTATATGAACTTGTTGCATTTTCAATCTTTACAAACTTTTCGTTTGTTAAAGCAGTTTCGCCATTATAAAGTTCTAAGTTCGCACTCATTTGAGAACCAACCAACAATTCGGCAGTTCCCGCCATCTTCATCTGTTTGCGAACTATCTCTTTCTCTTTTTTAGTTAAACTACCAACACCTGTGGAATCCAACCATTCTTGTTGAAGCCTTTGAGTTCTTCTCAAACCAACCAACTCTTGATACAATTGCTTATTTGTATCTGTAAACCTTTGTTTTGTGGTTTTATTTGCTTTAATTGAAGATGCTTGCTCTTTCTTTAAGTCTTTATCCTTAATTTTTATTTTATTTTGAGAAAGGTTTATGCCATATCTGGTTTCCATTTCCAATTGAGCTTGCCCAACAATATAATCCTCAATTCTCATTCCATTTTCCAAAGGATAAATGCCAAATCTTGATTGAAGTTCTTGCTCAGCCTGGCTTGCAATATAATCTTCCAAAGCACCCGTTGGAATACTAGATGCAAAATTTGAATAGATAACTTCGCCAATAGCTAACCCTCTAGCAATTTCAGCCTTTTTGCTCATAAAAGGCCCAAAATAAACAGTGTTATCCGCACTTATTTCAGCCACTCTTTTTAATGCACCAACTCTTCTTTTAACTATTGCATTAAGTTCTTTTAAATCTTCAGCCATTTTTCCTCCGTTTAAATGTGAAAATTTCCATTTTTATTTTTATCAATTTTTTACAAAATTACCACATAATTATAATTATTCACTATAATAATATCAAATTTATTATTTTTTACAAAATAAAAAAGTATATTTATTCTTTGTATAATAAATATTTTAATTAATCTTTGATTAAATCCCACAAATCCATTCATAAAATTATCAAAAATAAAGCATTAAATTTTCTTTGTTTTAACAAACAAAAAAAGAAGGAAATTATTAATCCTTCTCTTCATCTTTTTGCTCTTTTTTTTCTTCTTTAACTTCTTCTTTGGTTTCTTCAGCCTTTGCTTCGTTTTTAGCCTTTTCTTTTTCTTCTTTGGCTTTTTGTTTTTCTAGTTTTTCTTGGAATTTATAAGAACTTTCGCACATATCGGTTAATGTTTTTTCAGCAGACCAATTCAACTCTCTCTTTGCTTTATCCACTCTAGCAAAATTCATTGCCACATCACCTTCACGGCGTTTTCCAAATTCATATTTAACTTTATTTCCACAAATTTTATTAAATTCTTTAACGATTTCTAAAACGCTATAACCTTTACCAGTTCCTAAGTTATAAACTTCAAATAATGTTTTTGAATTTTCAATTTTTTCCAATGCCTTAATATGACCTTTTGCCAAATCAACAACATGGATAAAATCTCTAACGCCAGTACCATCTGGAGTTTCATAATCCTTGCCAAAGATATTTAGATGATCTAGTTTTCCTACTGCAACTTGAGTTATATAAGGCATAAGATTATTTGGAGTTCCATTACAATCCTCGCCGATAAGTCCGCTTTCGTGAGCGCCAATTGGATTGAAATAACGCAAAATAGCAAATTTATATGATTTATCTGCATCATATATATCTCTTAACATTTCCTCAATCATAACTTTTGTTCTGCCATAAGGGTTAGTTGTTTTGATTGGTGCTTCTTCATCAACTGGAACTTTCTCTGGTGCACCATAAACGCAAGCACTAGAACTAAATACCATACTCTTAACCTTATGTTTTTGCATAACTTCTAGCAAATTCATTGTACTAATCAAATTGTTTTGATAATACATCAATGGTTTTTCGCAAGATTCACCAACGGCTTTATATCCAGCCAAGTGAATTACCGATTCAATATCCTCTTTTTCAAAAATTTCATTTAATGCTTCTTTATTGCAAAGGTCCTCTTGATAAAAAGCAAAGTCTTTACCAGTAATCTCCTTTATCTTTTCCACCACATCAATTTTAGAATTACTTAAGTTATCTATTATCACAACTTCGTAACCAGAATCTAGCAACTCAACAGCAGTATGTGAACCAATATAACCTAAACCACCTGTTAGCAATACTTTTCCCATAAATAATTTTTTACTCTCCTTATTAGGTTTAATAAAAGCTTACTTTTTATTATATGATTTTTTCCTAAATTAAAGTTTTAATTAGGAATTAAACAATAGATAAAAAGTTACGAAAACCCTTAAACCTACAATTTTTCCGATTATATTTTACCACACTTTATCCATTTTTCAAACAAAATATTATATTTCTTAAATTTTAATAAGAAATTTATAAAGATATAAAAGTATTTAAATATAAAAAACCACTAAACTCTTTGCTTAATGGCTTTTTTAATAGTAATTATCTTTAAATCTTTTTTACTTACAAATATATCTATAGTTGTAATTATTTTCAAATAAAGTATTTTATATCATTCTGGAGCCATTTCTTTTGTGATGTTTTCTTTTCTATCAGATGCTATAGCATTTAAAATATACCCATATTTTGCTGGAAATGGCAACTGCTCTTTTATACTATTTGGTACAACACTTTCTTTAAAATCAACATTGATTTTTATTTGTTTATCACTTATTAACATTAAATAATTGCTCATTCAAATCACATTTTGTGAACCAATTCACAGTTACATATCAGAGTCTATAAAACTTTGTACATACTGAAGAACAGTGTTATTATAACCTGTGTAATAAAATTTTTTTATTTTACCACTTTCTTTTTCATAAACAATAACGATATCATCAGAATAATCATCAGGCATATTTTCAAAATCTCTAGAATCATTAAACAAGGCAATAATATAATTCTCATCCTCAGTTATATAGTCATCCGTATACTCATCAATAGTTATGTTTTCAGTTGTGTGAAAATAGTCAGTTTTAGAAAATTCTTCCATAGATGTAAAAATTTGCGGATGATAATGAGATTTTAACCACCCAATTAAATTATCTATGTTATTAAAATTTTTACCAAATTCATTTATTAATTCTTGTCGTACTTCTTGTTTCGTTTTCATAAAAATCCTTTTAATAATAGAAAAAACAATGAACAGAATGTGCTTTTAATGCATTGGCATTTTTACCATCACCAGGTAAAAGAATTTTTTTACTTGTTATTTTATCGATTGCATGATAATGCCAATAACCGAATACTCCATTCGAAACAATATTATGTTCAGCCACACCTATCTCGCCATTGCTTTTTCCAGCATAATATCCACACGATTCTATCAATGTTATCGCATCCCTAGAATATGGTGTCCAAACTTGACCACCCAAAGAAAACCAAGTTTTAGCAGTCTCTAATGTTACAGGCTTATAATGAGTAACAAGTGGTTGATCTAATGCAGACATTACTACTAATAAGTATCTATCAGACCTATTTGTTTCCCTAACAGATTGAGCGAAATCTACAACATATGCTTCTGTCAACTCATCAGCAGTTTCTAACAAACACGCGGTTAATACCACCCCAGCCGTAACGGCAGCTGCTGCAACAGTTGCACTTACTAAAGTCGAACTCGCCACAGCACTGCCAGCCGCAACTAATCCTGCACTTATTCCTCCAGTCAAGGCAGCTGTTCCTCCACCAGTAGATATTACTGCAGTTGCAGCTGCAACAAACGCAGGTGCAGCAACTGCTACAGTTGCTACTACTGCAACCACAGCCACTGCCGTAACAATTGCCACTGCATGCTTTTTTATAAAAGATAATGCTCTTCTAAACCATCCACAATTATTAATATTTTCGTTTAAATCTGATAAGAATACAACATCATCTTCAGTATCAAAAACGATATCGACATCATTAATGTTCTCATTCCAACATGCAACACCTTCAACTTTTTCAAATAAACAATTACCCTCATTATCTAAATAAAGAGTTGAATTTAAATACACTTTTCCATTTTCATGGTCATACTCAATATCATAACAAATCTCACCTTTATAATGAGTTGTTGAAGAATTATTATTAATTTCACTTAAAAATTCTTCATTTACTGTTTGAACGAGATTTAAAGTAAACAATTTGTCATTTGATACAAATTCTACACTATCAAATTGTTCAAAATACGTTTCATAATCTATTGCATTTCTTGCAACTTCTATATTTCTACTTGCGACTTGTGTTTGATTTGAGTTCTGATAATATGTTAAACAATAATAAGTACCACAAATTACAGCAAGTATAAAAGAAAAGATAATAATATGCAATTTCTTAGAACTTCTAGCCATAGTTCCTCCTTAATTTATTTTTTTATATATTCCATTACTGTATTTATAGGAATACAATAAGAAATACCATAAATGATATTATTTGTTTGGTCTTTCAATCTAAAGGTTGTAATCCCCACCAGCCTTCCGTTTTTATCAATTAATGCTCCACCACTATTCCCATCTGATATTATTAAATTACATTGAATAACATTTCGTGTAAATTCGTTATATGTAACATCTATGTGTGGAATAGAAATATATCCAACAGTAAAAGATATTCCGTAATTACTCATGTTTCCAATAGCATAAACTTTATCACCATAATCAAGTTCAGAATCATCACCGATTCTTAAAGCAATTAATTTAGCCTCATCACTTAATTGAAGGACTGCTATATCTAATTCTAAATCATATTTAACAATGTTAACACTTCTAAAATTCTGCTCATCAATAAGCCTTAAAAAAATTTTATCAAAAGTATAACTGTTTCCCAATTTTTTATATGTAATAACATGGGCATTGGTAACAATGGTTCCATCATTCGCAACAATCACACCAGTACCATAACTTACACCGACATCATCTGTCTCTGCTTTTATTTCTACAACTGAGTTTTGACATATACTAAAAATGCCACTAGCCGAAATGGGCTTAGTGGCAAAAAAATAAATGTTAAATCCAAAACTTACCATACAAACGAAACTTACAAATGAGAATAAAATTACAAATACCTTTTTCTTTTTCATAACTACTTTTGATTATACCACAAAAATATAAATTGTCAACATCAATACAAAAAATGCATAAAACTATTGAGATTTGTCTTATAATAAAAGAACAAAACAAAGCTATAAATTCTCGAAAAATATAATATAAAATCCCCCCTGATTAAATAGGGGAGATAAAAACCTTAACTGCGTTTTTCTTATTAATATTTAATAGATAAAACTTTATATTGAATTTTATCAACACCTGGGTTATCCACAACAACCACATCGCCAACTTCCTTTCCAATTAAAGCTTTACCAATTGGGCTTTCATTAGAAATTAATCCTTGAGCTGGATTACTCTCACTACTTCCCATAATCTTGAATGTTACAGTTTCATCAAATTCTTTATCGTAAACTTCAACTGTGCAACCAATATTAACTTTGTTTTGGTCAACTTTTAATTTAGAAATTATCTTAGCTTTTCTTAATTTTTCTTCAATTTCGCTAATTTCTAATTCCATTGCAGCTTCTTCATTTCTTGCAGCATCGTATTCACTATTTTCACTTATATCACCAAAACTTCTTGCAAATCTTATTTTCTCAGCAACTTCAACTCTGCCAGTACTTTTAAGATATAACAATCTTTCTTCTAATTCTTTATAACCCTCTTTTGTTAAATAAATTTGATCTTCCATATTTAAGCCTCCAAATTATTAAAAAAAATAAACGATAAGCCACCTAAAAAGCAAATCGACCTTCTTTTTTAAACTGCAATATTATATATAAAAAGAAATTGGTTGTCAATAATTATATGCGAATATTTTAAAAAAGTTTCTTCTGCTACTATATTCAGTTTTCATTAAATTATGCAATTGTTAAATAAAATTTTAAAAAATATTTTAAACTACAAAATTTTTATGCTATAATTGGTTTCATATAAAGGATAAACAAATGGTAAGAATTTGGGCTAGAACCACGATAGATAATAAAGTTATTAATAGTTTTATATATGAAAAAGATGAAGATTTCAGCATAGATAGTTTTAATGATTATCTTCACGATATTTGCGAGCATTTTGATATACCCGCTCCTTTGCTTATGATTAAACATTACAAGAATTTTATTTTATTTAATCAAGCGATTTTTGATAAATCAGATTTTATTGAAAAGATATATTTTGAAAAATTAATTTTAACAAACGCACCTTTAGATTAATCTCTAAAGGTTTTATTTTTTTGCATAAAAATCAATCTTTTAAACCAAACTAATAGCATTAAAAGGAGAAGAATATGTTAACATTAATTGCATTTATTGTTTCTATCATTGGCTCGGTAAATTGGTTTTGTATTGGATTACTTCAATTTGATTTCGTAGCAGGATTATTTGGTTCGCAAAGCAGTATTTTTTCAAGAATAATATATGTGGCAGTTGGACTTTCTGCTTTCATTCTACTATTCAATCTTATTAAAAATAAAGGCAAAATTTCATTCGATTTTAAGAATAAAAAAGCCACAAATAAATTTGAAAAACCTGCCCTAGCAAAAGCTGAAGCTTCAAGCGAGCTTCATAAACATGAATATAATTCAACTAGTGAAGAAAAAATTAAACCTTATGATTTATCTAAAGACAATGAAGAACAATACAAACACGAATATAAGGAAGATAAAGAATCTTACGAGCATAAAGAAAATGAGCCTAAGGAAGAAGATAATTCTCATTCAATGTAATGAAAAATAGCAGAACCTTTTGTTTAGTTTTACAAAAAACGATTTAATAAAAATCGTTTTTTTATTACGCTTAAAATATTTCTAAATTTTAAGAAAAAACTACACCGACTAAGATGTAGTTTTTTCTTACATATTTTTTAAATATTTCATTCTATCATAAATATCTTTTCTAAAAATTTGAGGAGTGGAATTTGCTTCCTCTATATTCATACTAAATATCTTACTATTTTTAATTCCAATAGCTTTTCCGCCCACTCCTGCAAGCAAAAGTTTTACAGCTTCAACGCCAAATTCTTTTGCCAATCTTCTATCATACATACTTGGGCTTCCGCCTCTTTGAATATAACCTAAAATTTGAGTACGAGCTTCAATTTTTAAAGATTTTTCAATCTCTTTTCTAACATCTTCCACTGAGTAATCCACGCCTTCGCTTATAATTATAATTGGACTTTTTACATCAGTTTTTAATGCATTTTTAACTTCTAGCACAATTCCTTTAATCCCTGCTTTTAATTCTTTACAGTCAAAAGCATCGGCGTTAGAAATAAATGCAGTATGCAAAGCAATCTCCCCACATTCTCTACCCATAGTTTGAATTACCATTGCTCTATCTGTGGCTGAGGCAGTTTGTCTAACATTTTCCACTGCTTCAACTGCATTTTTTATTGCCGTATCAAAACCAAGCGAACTATTTGAATAGAATGTATCGTTATCAATGCTTGCAGGTATTCCTACAACATTAAATCCTTTTTCCGCTAATTCTTGAACACCTCTAAGCGAACCATTTCCGCCTAAAACAATCAATCCATCAATTTTGTTTTTTCGCATATTTTTTATAGCTTTATCCACGCCACTACTTTTCTTAAACTCTTCACAACGGCTAGTTTTTAAAATAGTACCACCTAGAAAACTAATATGCTCAACCATTTCGTTTGTTAATTTTATATAATCATTATCTAGCAAGCCTTGAAAACCTCGCATAACGCCAATAATTTCCACTTTATGCGAGATACAAGCATTAACAATTGCTTTTATACAAGCATTCATTCCTTGGCTATCGCCACCGCTAGTTAGAACCGCAATTCTTTTTACCATTTTTCACCTACCTTATAACTATATCGCTCTCATCTAATAATGCTAACAATTCTGTTTTAATTAATCCATCAACATCAACAAGTCTTGGCATTTTGAAAGCTTTATTTAAATTTGTACATTTCACAATTACTGGGCATTTTCCCGGATAAGCCGATAAAATATCCAAAACATCTTTATATAAACCATCATCTGTTGTATCAAAACGAAGATATAATGTTCTATTCTCTGTTTTTTCTTCAACTTTATGCTCGGTTTCATTATCCCAAAGTTCAATACCATCTGCAATAATGATTGGTTTTTCACCAGTTCGGATATTAATCTTACCTCTTATTGTTACCATATTATCTGAAACAAGTTTTGCTTTTTCCTTTGCATAACAAGCTGGGAAAAACATTACATCATAACCACCATACAAATCTTCAACTGTAATTACGGCCATTTCTTTATTACCTTGTCTGGTTAAAAGTTTTCGAACTTCAGTTATAATTCCACCAGCAGTTACAGACATACCATCGGTAAGCCCTTCATACTGAATTTCTTCTGCTTCACCATCAGGATTTTCTATTTCATTTGGCTCAACATTTAGCATATCCGAACTAAATGAAAATTGTTTCATTTTATCCACATATTTACTCAATGGGTGACCAGTAATATAAACGCCAACAACTTCTTTTTCGCTTTTCAATTTAACAGCATCATCATATTCTGGAATATCTGGAACACTAACCTTAACACCTTCATCTTGGCTCAACATTCCAAACATATCCACTTGCCCTGTGGCACTAGTTTTCTTATCTGCAGCCACCATTGCAACAACATTTGGATAAATCTGCATCAATTGTGATCTTTTCAAACCAAAGCAATCAAATGCACCACTTAAAATCATACTTTCCAAGAATCTTTTATTCAATGCTTGCGCACTATCAATTCTCTTACAGAAATCTTGCAAGCTTTTAAATTCGCCATTTTTATTTCTATCAGCTATAATTTCATCAACTAAGCCAACGCCAACATTTTTAATCGCTCCTAAACCAAATCTAATCTTTTTATCTTTTACACTAAAGTATGTTTGACTTTTGTTAACATCTGGAGGTAGAACTTCAATCTTTTCAGATTTGGCATAAGTTACATAATTTTTAATTTCATCAGCAGATGTTATTCTATTATTCAAAACACTTGTTAAAAATTCTGGTTCGTAATAACACTTCAAGTAAGCAGTTTGGTATGTGATTAAACTATATGCTGCTGCGTGAGATTTATTAAACGCATAAGAAGCGAAACTTTCCATTTGAGCCCATATATTGCTTGCCACATCTTCAGGAACACCTCTTTTAACCGCACCCTCAATCGCAGGCTTACCATTTTCTGCTGGTTTACCAAATAAGAATACTTGCTTTTCCGCTCTCATCGCATCAAGCTTTTTCTTACCCATCATTCTTCGAACCATATCCGCTTGACCCAATGTGTAACCTGCCATATCTTGAACAATTCTCATAACTTGCTCTTGATAAACAATACAACCATAAGTAACTTTCAAAATAGGCTCTAGGATTGGGTGATCATAAGTAATATCTTGAGGGTTATGTTTATTATGAACATATCTTGGAATACTATCCATTGGTCCCGGTCTATAAAGTGAAACTCCCGCCACAATATCTTCTATGCAGGTTGGTTGAAGTTCTTTCATAAACTTTTGAAAACCCGGACTTTCAATTTGGAAAACCGCCTTTGTATTACCCGTTGAAATCATTTTGAACACATTAGGGTCATCATAATTACTCTTATGGAAATCTATATCAACGCCATAATTTTCTTTAACATATTGCAAACATTTTGAAATATCATTTAAGTTTCTAAGACCTAGGAAGTCCATTTTTAAATGGCCTAGTCT
>CAKVMJ010000003.1 GCA_934772445.1 uncultured Clostridia bacterium | reverse complement strand
ATTGAAGGAAGTGAGGTTGCCAACAATGAAATTTCTTTCAGGGGTTTTGCTAATTTGCAAGTAATTTATTTAGATGAGAATAAAATACCGCAAGCGTTAGATTATAGCGCAGAATTTAAGGATAAGATTGTTGGTGTGGTTGGAGGATATGCGAATTTACTACCAATTGTTGTGGCGAATGTTATAGATGTTAAAACATTGATTGAGGCAAACGCTATAAAAGTTACAGCAATAATTGAAGTTAATGTTGATGGTGTTATAACTGAGGATACAAACGCACTTGTTTCTGTTGGCGGAAATAGTACATTTACTAAAAATGAGTTAATAACCTATCAAACTTTAGAAGATACTCCAACAGAAAAATTTGAGATAATTCAAGATGTTGAGATTAAGGATAGCGTTAATAAAGTTTTATCTGTTTGTCCATCTGTGTTTATTGAAAGTGTTGAACCAAAAGATAAATATTTAATCTTAAAGGGTGGAATTAATTTAGATATTTGTTATCTATCTGAGGGTGAAACTCCATTAATTCGTACCCTTGCAGGCAACTTTGATTTCACTCAAGAAATTGCAGGAGAGAATATTACACCTGAAAGTGTTATACAAAATAATATTCAGGTTATGGTAAACGAAATGAAAATCACAACATCAATTGATGTTGAAACAGCTGTGGTTAATTGCGTTGTGCCAGTGATGTATAGAGGGTTTGTGTTTAATCAAAAAGAAATGGAAACTGTTACAGATGTGTTTAATGTGAATAACTTTCTGCAAACAAGTTATCAAAGTGTTGAAACATTAAAACCATTTGCCTCTATGGATTATGTTGAGAAAATTGATGGTAGTGCAACATTGGAAGATAGTATGCCATTTATGGATGAGGTGCTTGGAAATTGTTGCAATCATATCACTTTAGCAAATGCAAGGATTATGGATAATAGATTGCTTTTAGAAGGTGTTGCAAACACAACCGTTATCTACTTTAATAAAGAAGATAATGCCACAATTTCTTATGAAGTGGAGATGCCATTCTCATTGCTATTGAATGCAAACGATATTCCTAATGATTTTCAACCAGTTATAAATATTGGAATTGGCGAAGTTGTTGCAAAGGGTAAGAGAGGTAAGGAAATAGAAATAAATGCTAAATTATTTATCTATGCAGATTTTTATACTAGCCTTAAAGAATGTGTTATAAATGAAGCTAGTGAGGGCGAAGAAAAACCTTATGATGATTTAGTTTTAAGTATTTATATCGTTAAAGATGGAGATACAATTTGGGATATAGCTAAAGAAATGAATGTTTCACCTGATATGATTTTAGAGCAAAATCCAGATTTAGAATTACCTTTAAAAGCAGGTACAAAGATTGTTATTTATAAGCAAAGATTAATTGAATTTTAATAAGTTAATTATATAAATAAAAAATAAAAAGCGATGATATTGTTATATATTGTCGTTTTTTTGTTTTTTAATATTGGTTTTTTGACAAAAACATTATTAATTTTTCATTAGTGTCAATTAATTTCTTAGGAGATGTTATGAAAAAGAAATTAGTTTACATATTTTTATTGTTTGTTTGTATGATGTTTATTGGTGCTTGCAACACTTTAAAAAATACAGATTATTTAAGATTGCATATAAGGGCAAATAGCAATGCTGAAATAGACCAAGAAGTTAAATATAAAGTTAAAGATAAGTTGGTGGAATATATCACACCATTAATCTGCAATGTTCAAAGCAAGGAAGAACTTATAGATGTTTTGGAGAATAACTTTAGGAATATGGAAAATGTGGCTAATAAAGTTTTAAAAGAAAATGGATTTAATTATAAAAGTCATATTGAAATAAATAACGAATTATTCCCAACCAGATATTATGGCGAGTTTTTGCTAGAGAGTGATTACTATGATGCTTTAATTGTAAATCTTGGAACGGGTAGTGGGGATAATTGGTGGTGTGTGGTTTATCCGCCTTTATGTTTTGTTGAAAATTCTACAAGTAAGGTGGTTTATAAAAGTAGGTTGTTGGAAATAATTAAACAATTCTTTAATTAAAAGGTGATTCAATGAAAAAGTATTTAACAGGAATTTTGGCTTCAATATTATTAATTTTTATTCTAACTATGATGTTAGTTTTCTCTATATTGCCAAACCAAAATAAGCTTTGGGCGAGTGCAATTGATTATGAAGAGGTTCAAATAAGATTAAGAGATTGGGGATATTATGATGGTGCTATAACTGGTGTAAACGACCAAGCCACAATTGATGCAATTATCTATTTTCAAAGAAAACATAATCTAACACAAAGTGGCGTTATAGATGGTGCAACTGCAAATGCTCTTGGCATAAATATTGGAACGCAAAATAATAACGATTTATATTTGCTTGCGAAATGTATTTATGCAGAATCGAGAGGCGAGGTTTATGAAGGTATGGTTGCAGTTGGTGCAGTAATATTAAATAGAGTTAATAGTCCAGATTTTCCAAACACTGTTTATGGTGTAATTTATCAGCCTTGGGCTTTCACTGCAGTTAATGATGGACAGATAAATTTAGAGCCAAATCAAACTGCATATAAGGCTGCTCAAGACGCCTTGAATGGTTGGGACCCCACTTATGGTTGCTTGTTTTATTATAATCCAAAAGTGGCAACAAGTAGTTGGATTTATAGTAGGCAAGTGGTAACAACTATAGGTAATCATGTATTTGCGTTATAGTGGTTTATTGTATGTTTTAATATATTATTATGTCAAAAATATTAAATTTTTTGTCATAAAGTTAGAGAAGGGAGAGTTATGAGTAAGCAAAATGTTGCTATTTTGATATTAAGTTTGGTTGGTTTTTTTAGTTTCGTTGCTGTATGTGTTTTGAGTGTTACATTAGTGGTTCAAAACAATAAATATACTATGCAATTGGAAAACTTATATCAAAAAAATTTTTATGAATTGGTGGATAATATTGAATCGGTAAGTTTGGAAATGAGTAAGGTGGTGGCAACAAATTCTTCATCAAAACAAGAAGAGATTTTGCAAGGCGTTTATGTTTCTTGTGTGTTGGCTGGAGCAAACTTAAATGCGTTACCAATTCAAAATAAAAAACTAACAAAAGTTAATAATCATATAAACATTGTTGGTGGGTATGTTGTAAGCTTAATTGAAAAATTAGAAAATGGAGAAAAATTATCCTCTGATGATTTTAAAAATATTTCAGATTTGTTTGATGAGAGTAGGCAAACACTTTATGATTTAAATAGTTTCATCTCTAGTTTGAAATCGGATTATTCAATTTTGGATAATGTGGATTTTAATCGTGAGAGTGAAAGTAACTTTGATGCTGGATTTATAAATATTGAAAATCCTTCAAGCAAAGTTCCATCGCTTATCTTTGATGGACCGTTTTCAGATAGTGTTGTGAATAAAGAAGTTAAAGGTTTAAATAAAAGTGAAATCACAAAAGTTCAAGCATTAGAAAAAATGCAAAAGCTTTTAAAATATTATGAGGGTTATTCTGTTGAATATATAAACGAGGGTGATGGAAAAATTCAAACATATAATTTCTATTTGAAAAAAGATAAGATGAAATTGTATGTTCAATTAACTAAAAAGGGTGGTCAGCTATTAAGCATTGTAAGTAGTACCGATGAAAAAAGAACTGAAATAACAAAAGATAATGCAAAGCAGTTATCTAAAAATATTTTAGCTGAGTTTGGTTTTGAAAATATGTATGAAGTTTGGAGTCAGGCCACAGCCACAGATTATTATTTTAATTTTGCCCCAATTGTAGATGGTGTAATTTATTATCCAGATTTGATTAAAGTTAAGGTTGATAAATCGAGCGGAGTGGTGGTTGGATTAGAGGCCACAAATTATGCATATAATCATATTGAAAGAAATGCGTTTTTAGATAAACTTGGAATTGCCGAAGCGCAAAAACTTTTAAATAGTGAACTAGAGGTTAAAGAACGAAATTATGCAATCATTCCCAATAAGTATGTTGGTGAGAGTTTTGCTTATGAATATGTTTGTGTTTGGAAAGATTATACCTATTATGTTTATTTAGATTCATCAACTGGTGAAGAATTGGATATAATGAGAGTTGTGCATACTGAAAATGGTGATTTATTATTTTAATTAGAAATGTAAACATTTCTAAAAATTAAAAATAGGAAAGATTTAAAGTAAAATTCTTTTCTATTTTTTTATGTTTTATTTAATTTTATTTTGATATTTTGCGTTATGTATATATAATATTTATATATAAATTAAATAATTGTTTTGAATTTACAAAACATAAATGCAGAGGAAAATGGAAATGAAAAAACTTGCGAAAAATTTATTATTTATTTTTGTTATGTTTATGGTTACGGGTTGCACATTAGTGGCTTGCGGTAATCCGTATAAAAATTTAAAAATGGAAATAAGTTCTTCATCTGTTGAATATAATGAGGAAATGAAAAGAAATGAGTTTGTTCTCACTTCTTCTTCATCAACCTTTACACTAACCGCTAAAGTTACGGGTGGAGATAGTTCAATTGATAGAAGAGTGGATATATCTATCGAACAGCCAAGCGATGTTATAGAATTTCTTACAACTGATGGAGAGAGTATTTCTCATTCGGGTGAAGAAACATCGGCTTCTTTTGTGGCAAAGAATGGTGGATACGCAACTATCAATTTCATTTCTAAAGAGGGTGGATTAAAACTAACATATAAAGTGTTTGTTGTAATCCCAATTAATGAATTAAGCTTCAAAAATGATACTATTCCAATCTTGAAAGGCAGAACAACTAATATCACGGAAGAATTGTTAAACGAATCTTCTGCTTATGATTATCTAACTTTTGTTCCTGCAAACACAAACCAAAAAGATAGTATTAAATTTGAATTTGTTAATAACACTCAAGTTAATGGCGTTACAATTAATGGAACAAAAATTACAATTAGCGAAAATTCAAATGTTGATAGTTTTCAATTAGTGGCCAGATATAAAAATGAGGCTGGAGAAGAAAAAGTTACTAATTCTGCCACATTTAAAGTTTTATCACCATTTGATATGAATAAATTACAAATTCAAAATCTAACTCTTGCAGAAAAACCAAGTTTGGAATATGATAAGGCAAATGGTTATTATAAATTGAAATTATCCACAAACTATGCAGATAGTTTGAAAGCTTCTCTTGCTTTTATGTATAACTATGGAAATGAAACTGTTAATGCTTTGGATTATTTATATATTTCCGAACATTTATCAACTTCAACTAAGTACTCCATAAAAACTGAGAGAGAAAAGAACCCATCGGTTATATCTTCTCCATCAAATCTTATTGATGTTTCAAAAGTTTCGGGAGAAAATGGAGGGGTATTTAATATCGTACATAAAAATATCATCGCTCCAGAAACTATAAAATTCTATGTAAATTTCTTGGGTTATGAAGAATATTTTCAAGATTTAGTAATTTCAATGCAAGTTGAAGTTTCCCCGTTTCCAGAGGATATAGGAATTTATGAAACTGAAAATGGAAAAGAAATCAAAAATGCAGATACAATTTATGTTTATAACACATATACAAATGGTTTAGTTGGTACACCAATATTTATAAGCGTTTTAGGTCCAGATAAAAACCAATTAGATTTAGAAAAATTTACTTGCGAAATTTTAGATGATAATAGTGAACTTGAATTAGTTGTAAGAAGGGGTGCTACTTATGAAAAGATTTTAAATGGTGCGAAAGTAAATAGTGGAACTCAACTATATCTTAGAACTGTTACCAAGTCAACTAGTATTACAGAATGTAGAATAAGATTTAAGTCTGTAACAATGGAAGAGATTTCAAAAGAAATTAATGTAAGGATTGTTCCAGATGATGTTAAGTGGTCTGATATTGGTGATAGTGAAGCCACAATTTATTTGAATTTCTTATCTGACCTTCCTGTAACATTTAATTTTATGCAATTAAATAATCCATTAAGAAACCCATCTTGGATTAATATTGATGGACAAGTTGATGCTAGATATGCAGATTTGAAAATTGATAATTTTAAATTTACAAATAGTGATAACGAGTTAGTTGAAATTAGTAATAAAACTCTAACAGGTTTTGATATAAAGGTTACAAAAATAAAACTTGGCAATAGCGAAATTTTAGTTCAAACTCCAAATGGATATGTATTTAAAATTAAAGTTTTAGTTTTGATGAATTTAAAATCAGAAAATTTGGTGGCGGAACTTGGAAGTTATTCTGATAAAGATTTAAAAGAAATTAAAGAAATCGGAATGTATGATGATAACTTTAATGAATATTCAGCCTTGGTTGGAAATAAGCAAACCGTTGCAATCAAATTTAATGAAAATGGAAATTCCTACTTGCTTGATATTAATAGGGGCTACACAACTTATAGGATAATAAGTTCTGCTCCAGAAAGCGTTTTAGTTCAGGGTAAGAATATAATTGCAAAAAATATTTCAGCTTATAAAACTCAAATTGAAATAACAATCCGAGGTTATTCTTGGGAAGATGATAATATTGATATTGAACCAACACAAAAAGAATTTAAATTTAGATTTTATGTTCATGTAAAATCATTAATCGGTTCTGTAAAAACCACCGCTTCAAATCCTTCAATCTTCACATTAGATACATTAAATATTGAAGAGAGAGAAAAGAAGGGTATAACAAAAGTTGCAATTAATATCGCACCAATTGATGTTAAGAGCAGATATGAAGTAACTTGGAATTTATTAAATAAATTAAATGGCGAATCGTTACTTCCAGTTGGTCAAACCAAAATTGATAAAAATAATATGTCGGGCGAAGTTGTTTTAGAAGGTAACTTAATTAATATAGTGGTAAACTATAGATTAAGTTCGGATTTCAAAACTCTAACCCTTTATACAAGAATATTAAATGATAGCTCAGCTAATAAATATCTTGATTTTAGTTCGTATTTCTATGTTTATGCTTATGTAACTGAGCAATATGAAGATTTCTATGGCAACACATATCAATCTGGATTTTCAAATCATACCAGAATTACAGTGGCAAACGCAAAATTGGTTAGTGAGATAATTCCAGATGTGGCATTAAATAGAATAACTTTTGATAAAAGAGAACTTGATGTTGAAAACGAAACAGATAGCAGAATATATTTTGTTAAAAACGAAAAAAGTATGTTTGAATTTTCTTATGTATTAAATCCATTAAACCCAGAAAATAAAACAATTGTTGCACAAATATATGATGCAAGTATTGAGGTTGAAGTGGATAGCGAGAACCAAGTTGTTAAAGTTTGGATTGTTAGCTTACCTATTAATGAAAGTTATGTAACTCCATCGTTTAATTTAAGACTTTGTGCGCTTGATAGTGCTATGGAAAATAACGATTATAGGAAATGGATAGATATTCAAGTGGTTGTTCAAGATGGATTGGAAGTTCCTTACGAAATCTCAACAGAAGAAGATTTGTTAAAACTTTCAAATAATGCTTCAGCATATTCTCAAAACTATGTTTTAGTTAATAATATTACATTATCTAATTCAAGTTTTAAACCAATTGGTTCGCTAACTGCCCCTTTCACAGGCTCGTTTGTAGGTTCAACTAGATTTGGTACAATTCCAAGCATTAGCATTGAATTAAACAACACAGAAGAATTGGAATTTATTGGTTTGTTTGGTGTAATACAAGGTGCTAAAATTGCAGATATTGCAATTAAGAATATAAAAATGAATATAAACACAACTAATGAAAATGCAGTAATTGGTTCGTTAGTTGGTTTAGCAATTCAATCAAGAATTGAAAATGTTTTCATTGATGATGGTAATTCATTAGAAAACTTATCTGGTCAAAAGATTTATTCAATTCAAAATAATCAATATGGAATAAATCTAAATATTGGTGCAAACTCTAAAAATATTTTAGTTGGTGGACTTGCGGGTGCAATTCAAGGCGGAGCAGTGGTAAACTCATCTGTTAAAGTTAAAATCGCAAGCGGTTTCCCATCAATAGATTCTATCAATATGCTTGTTGGTGGAATGATTGGTTATATTGGAAAAGAAAGTAGAATTAGTTTTGAAGTTAAAGATAGTAGTCTAGCTGAATTTGATATTTATTCTTGCTTAAATCCAAGCCTAGAAAATGCTGAAAATATTTCCGCAACATCTAAATTTGCTTTTGGCGGTGTGGCTGGCTTAAACTTAGGCGAGATTGTAAATGGCCAAGTTAGAGCATTTATCTATGGAAATAACAATATTGGTGGCGTGGCTGGTGTAAATGCAGGCAAGATAACTGGTGCAGTTGTAGAGCCAACGATTATTGGTATAAAAAATATTGGTGGTGCTGTTGGTGTAAACTTAAATGGTGAAGGTGATACAAATTCTCCATTAATCGAATTATCTTTAGAAAATGGCTTTGCAATTAATTCCTTAACCGAATTCAGAGCAGAGATTGATAGCATTAAAGTTCAATTTATTGATAACGATGATAGATTTAGTTATTTCAACACAGCTGTTATGGGTGAGGACTCAGTTGGTGGACTTGTTGGATTAAATGTAACCAGTGCTTCAAGTGGTTCTCAGATAATACTTTCTGGTGTTATAAAATATTCTTCAGTTTATTCTTATGTGGATAAAGTTATTTCAAATGAAAAATATTCGTTAGCCGATAGGAATAAATTATACTTTGGCGATATTGTAATAAAAGCCGAAGAAGGAAATGTGGCTGGCGGACTTGTTGGTAGAGCAAAGAATTTAGTGCTTCAAAATTGTCAGATAAATGTTAAATTTAACGCATTTAGATTAGATGATTCAGCAGTGTTTGCGTATGTTGGAGGTGCTGTTGGCGGATTGCAAGGCGAAGATAATTCTATTGCAATTGTGCTTAAGAATATGGTTGTTGATGGTTACTTTAAAAATGATAACCTAAAAGCAGGCGGATTTATTGGTGATGCCACAGGTATTATTAGCAATGCATCAATTCGAAGTAGTGGAGGTAATATCACTTATTCATTAAGTAAATCTTATAAATATGGTGATGAAAACTTCGGTGCGTATAATATTATAAATTCATATTCATTATTGAAAGAATATGGAACAACAAATGTTGTACAAAATTTTGCTGGAATTAACGAATATTCAGAGAAAATTGTTTCAGAATCTTTAGATTTGGTGAAATTTAACAGACAATATTTTGCAAAAACAACTGTAACAAATCTAACTCAAGCTAAAACTGTGGTATCAAATATATTTAATCAAACAATTGATACTGTTGATAGCGGTGCATTTGCAAGTATGTTAAATGGCTATGGCTTTGTGATAGATGATAAAGTTGAAAATAATAGAAGCTTTGATAGTTGGTGCGAATTATTATCTAATTTGCAATATAAAGTTGTTCTAACTATTAGAATTGTTAATGAAAAAACAATTTCATCTAAAGTTGAAACTTTATATTACACAACTTATGAAACTCTTCCTTCTTATGCAAAACTTGATGATAATGGAAACACGGGCAATTATTCAAAAGTTGTTAGCACAACCACAATTAATAAAAAGTTTAGAGTTCCAAATATTCTAATTTTAAATAGTTTCTATATTGGATTTGAAAGTTTTGTTGTAATTAAAAATGGAAGCAATTATGAAATTGGTGCTAATTTAATTACAATTAATGAAAGTTATGCTAAAAATGGCAATATAGTTTTAGAAACTTATAAAAAACAAATAAATGGTAATTATGTATCTTATATAGGTAGTGATTTAAGCTTACATTATATTGAAGAATCTAAAACTCTTCGTTGTGATGAGAATGGTGATGCGGATAGTAATGGTAAGTTTATAAAGATTAACAATCAATTATATTATTATGATAGTATTGAAAGATTTTCTCGTACACTTGTTGATGTTAAACTTTATCAAGATAATTTATTCCTAACAAATTTGATTATTTCAAATATTAATTATTATTCTAACTTTAGAAATTCTTCTTGGAATTTAGAAATTATTGATGTTATAGATAATGAAACTGGTTGGGATAAAACTAATGGCAAACCAGCAAATTTAGATAAAAAAGATTATTACTTAAATCAAGAAGTTAATAATGGTTTCCCAATTGTGCTTTCTAAAGATAAAGAAAAGAATGGTAAAGTTCAATTTGTGGTTGATTTACCTCCGAAGAATTTGAGCATTGAATGTAATTTCGTTGATAAAACTTATCCATCAGAAGGTGAGGTTGAAACTGGTACAATTGTTAAAGTTATTGAAACAGAAGAAATCTTAGAAGAAACTTATGATGCAACATCAAATAAACTTATTGCAAAACGCGTTGAATCTCAAGTTAAAGCAGATGAAATAACATTATCCTACTTTAGTGTAGATACAGAAAAGCTTCCATTAAAATTTGGCTATTACGATTTCAATCACGATGGCAATTTAGATAAGATAACTCAAAATGAAAAAGTATTTACATCTCATATTAATTCATTAATAGCTTTGAAAAATAGATATTTGCTTAATGATGTAATTAAAGCAATTGCCACTCCTTCATTTATTTCTTCAAGCGAACTTACAATCAAGAGTAATTCAAACTTGGTAAAAATTGTAAATGAAAATGGCAAAGCATATTTGGTTGTTAGCGGAAGTGGTGTGGCAGAATTATCAATCACAAGTAAATTAAACACAGAATTTAGCAAAATAATAAAAGTAAATATTATAAATGCAATTTCTAATATTGATATTTATAGTGATTCTTCAAGAACTACAAAGCTTTCAAAGAATAACCCAACATTAAATATAATTAAGAATACTTCAAGCGGATTATACTTTAGTATTTCAGAGAGTTTAACTGCTCAAGATGGCGTTGATAAAACATTGATAAAACTTTATGGTGCAGTTCCTCTTGAAAATAATAATTATTTTGATTTTGGCGTTAGATTTTATGTTTTAGCAAATGGAGGAACTGAAGTTTACCACGAAGGCTTAACAGGTATTCCAGATGGATTTACTATTAATAATCAAGTGTTTAAGGTAAATAAGGTTCAAGATAAAGGCGAATTAATTTATATTGATTGTGATAACGCAACAGAAGCTGTAATAAGCGGACTTAATGCCACAACTTATAGTTTAATGGCAGTTCCTTATATTAAAATTAATGATAATACAAGAGTTTTAATTTATAAGAATAGTAATGAACTTAGTGTGGATAGTGGGGATAAGTTTAATATCAATATTATTAATGGTACAAAATCTGTTTCCACAATTATAGATTCAAAAACAAACCCATTCAGTCCAAGCAGTTTTGAAACCACAATCACCACAGATAATCCAAATGCAAAACTTTATATTGCGGTTCAAAATAATAAAAACGAATATTTAGATTTAACTGGTGATGTTATAATGCCAGAAGAATTTACATTCGAAACTGTTGAAAGCATATATGATGAATTTACAAATAAAGATATAGATTCATTTATCACAGATAAAGGTACAAGCCGATTAGATGGTGCTAAAGTTTATGAATTGCCTTTAAATGATAAGGTGTTTGAAGGATTTACTGTTGATAAATTTAGAGTTTTATTAACATCAATACAAAGATTTGATAAAAATCATAATGTAATCCAATTAGAAGAAAATTATGATGAAACTAAATATATTAAATATAGTTTCACAATCACAGTTTTAGATGAATATAAATATTATATTTCCGAAACTGAAAATCTAAAATTTTCATTCTTTGCATTAGTAAACAACTCAGAAAAGTATGGTGATAACAATGGTAGAGTGGAAGCAGTTTCATTTGATTATGCAATTAATTCACAAGCTGTGGAAAAAGTTACACTAAATCATTATGCTGATATAACATTGCAATCTTATGATGTTGAAACTGGTAAACCAAATGTAATCACAAGCATAAATCAAAGCTTTATTTCAAACACATTGGTTTGTGGTCAACCGGGATTATTGCATATAAATATTCACCCAGGTTATAGTAAGGTTGACACTCTAACTCTAAGCTCAAATGTGGTTAGCGGATATTCTGTTTCATTAGAGCAGATGTATGCAAATTATATAACAAATCAGAGCGGAGAAATAAACAATAATTACTTATTTGGTGGTTACTATACATCTCTTGCTGATGATGAGGGGAATGTTGAAGTTTCAAATTCATTAAACTTAAAACAAATAAGTTATGGTTATCCAAATGAAGATTTGGTGGAATACCAATATAATGGTAATTATTATGTAAAAACAAGTATTCCAACATTTAGTGATGCAAGCATTAAATTTGAATTACATTTAGTTGGTTATGCAGATGGAAAGAAAGTTATAGATGAAAAATTAATTATCTCTCCTCAATTAACTCCAGATTTAGTATTTAATTCTAATGGCGAAACCGAAACAGCAATTGCTATTGGAACTGAAGTTGAATTAACTGTTAGAACAAATGGTACGATTGATGAAAGTAAATTATTTAATCTAACTGTTGATAAAAATATAGAATCAATTATTCTTGCAAATAAAACTTATTCATTGCAAGATGAAGCGGTTGAGAGATATATTTTAAATAGACAGGTAATGCCAGATAAAGATGGCGAAACTTATAGGTTCTATGTTCCTTATAATCGAGATATTATTGGCGAAGAATTTTCGCTTGAAGTAACGGTTTATAAGATAATAAACAATAATAGATATGAATCTAAAAAGAAAGTTTCATTTATAATTTCTGAATATGTTATTAATAATGTTGTAGCAGAAAGAGTTGAGAAAAACGATTCTGGAGAATACGAATTAAATGGTAATTATAATCAAGAATATGCGTTAAAAGCGGTTATAGATGCAAAATATGTTTCTTATAAAGATTTAACCATAAAATTTGGAACAGCTCTTGGAAATTCTGCTGATGAAATTGCTAAAAATGCGGATACAATTTTAGCAAACATTAGAAAAGATATTACAAAATTAGAAGCATTAATAACTTCAAGAGGTTTATTTGGTGAATATATAAGCCTAGAAGACTTAATGAAAAATGATGGTGCTAATGGTTCGAATTTAATTTCCACTTGGCAAAATCAAGCGGGCAACTTCGGAGAAGTGGAAATGGATAGAACAACTATTGATGTTTTATCAAATAGAATTGATGAATATGCAAATCAAACTGGCGTTTTAAATAAAGGTACATTATCTGATGCTTATTATCTATATAGGTCTGCTTATTGGAAATATGTTGATGGTGATAGTTATGAAACATTATCTGTTGAAGGCAATTATAATGGCGTTCAAATTACAAATGCTAGAGCAAGCAGATTAAATACTGGAATTTCAGTTTCAATCGGTGAAAATAGTATGATGGAATTATTAGAACCTTATGCAACTTTGAATGTTAGGGTTACTAATATAAATACTCAAACAAAACTTGCTTTAAGCGTTTCAATTGGATATGGTAAAGATATAAATGGTAAAACAAGCGTTGGACTTGCGGATAGCGCTGAAGATATTGTAAATCGTGAACAAAATAAATACTCAAAGAGTTTTGATTGTGAGTTTGGATTTAATGCAATTCAATTGTCAAACGAAGAAAATCCAGAACCTATCTATACTGTTGAAGAATTGAAAAATATGCAAGCGGGCGTACACTATATATTAATGGAAGATTTGGAATTAGAAAACTGGGTTCCATTAAACACCGCAATTGCAAGCCTTGATGGTAATAGTTATGTTTTAAGATTAAAATCTTTTGCAAACTTTGTTGAAAATAGCCAAACAAATATTGGTTTATTCGGAGTGGTATCCGAAGCAACAATTCTTAAAAATATTATTTTGGAAGCAGTTCCATATAATAGAAACTTTGATGATACATTAGAAATCAAAAACGCAGAAGGCGATATTAATGTTGTAGTTCAAGATTTAAGTCAGATAAGATTTGGCTTAATTGCTGGTGAAAACCAAGGTACAATTACAAATGCTTATGTAACTTACGATGCGGATAAATTCAGAGAAGAAAGAGATGGCTTGCTTGGAAAAGCAGATGGAATTAAAGCATCATATTATTCAACATATAAAAGCAATAATCCATTGCTAGATAATTCAAATAGAACAACAAGTATTATAAAAATATCTGGTAACACAATTAGTTCTAGCGAAGATATAAGAATTGGCGGAGTGGTTGGTGTTAACAGCGGATATATAACAAATAGTGCTATTGAAAATGTTTCAATTATTGGTAATGTTTATGTTGCTGGATTTGTATGCGAAAATGCTAGTGGCGGTAAGGTGGCTTCAAGTTATTTCAAAGGCGGAAACATCTATAATATTTCCGAAAAAGGTGCTGGAAGTTATACATCTAATGGTACTGCAGGTTTTGCGATATTTAATAGCGGAGAAATTAATTATTCTTATGTTTATGGTAGAGGAATAGTTCAAGGTGAATTTACTCAAACTCCAAATATTTCAGGTGTTACTGGAAGTACGGAACTTGAAAATGGTGATACATTTGATAAAAGATATGTAGGTTTGAAATATACATATAATGAAATCACAAATGGTACAAGTTATGAATTAAATAAATTCTTAAATAGCCAAACCGATACTAAATTAACTTACACAAATATTTTAAATCAAAGAGCTGTAGGTTCAGTTATTAATTCAGCTGGAAATGCTTCTGGATTTATATATTCAAATAGTGGTGTGGTATCAAATTCATATTCTAATATCTTGATATTAGCAAGTGGTTCGAGTGGATTCGTATTTGCAAATGGTGCTTCAGCTTCTATTAATAATTCCTTCACATTATCTTCTGTTCAAACAAACGATACTTATCATAAACCTTTCACAGGTGTTATATTTGAAGGTTCAACTTCACAAAGTTTGAATGAAGGTAAGATTGAAAATAGCTATTATATGCAAGTAAATAAAAACGATTATCAACAATTATTTGATATATTTAGTGCATTATATAGCCATAAAGATGATGAAGGTTTTGAAGAAAACTATGGCAAACTTTATGTTGGATTGCAAGAAATATTCTTAACAACTGGTCAAGGTGGTAAGAACTTACAATTCGTGGTTAACCAAGAAAAACTATGGTCAGATCCATTTGGCTCAGGCGATAGTACTGCAATTGGATTATCATCTGTGGAATTTGCAGCCTATACAAGTTTTGCAACATATTCATTTAATAGTGATTATGCTGAGAATGGTACAAAAGACCCGGAGAAATTGGCAAGAGCAGTTTGGTTTATTCCAGATGCAAATAATAACAAAGCAAGCGAAAATAAAGCAATTGCAAATTATTTCAAACATAATAGTTATACTTCAAGAGTTCCAGAACTTGTTTCTGCAAACTTAAAAACTATGAGTTTGAGAAAGGCAAACTTTATTCCTCAATTGCCATCTAATAGTGATATAAAAGCTGTGCTTGAAACATTAGCATCAGATATGGGATATATTAGAGTAAAATCAAGAATTTTGGAAGCAACAACAAATGATGGCGTTGGATATCCAGATAATGGAATTTCAAATAAAGAAATATTTATTGGATTAATTGGAAACAACACATCTAATAGTATAGAAGAAGATGAAAATAGGTCTTGCGGTTATGCAACTAAACTTGGTGAGGCAATAATAGATGCTTATATAACTGTTAAAAACCCACTTATCAAAACAGATTTAATTATTTCTGGTAATAATACCGTTCAGAATATAATGAATAATTATTTCATAAATGGCATTACTTATACTGGTTCTATACAAGGTACAAATTATAAAGAATTAAGTGATAAAGATATATTAGAAATCTTGCTAGTTGCTGTAAACTCAATCAATGCAATTGATGAAAATAGCGAGAGTTCTTATACATATAGTTATGTTCAAGAAAATTCAAAAGGTGTTAATATAATTTATGGCGAAAGTGTATTAAATCCATATCTTATAACATCTGCATCAAAATTTAATATTTACTCATTACAAATCAATAATATGGGCGAAGAAACAACTGTTGACCAAGATGCATATTTAAGATTTGTTAAAGATATTTATTTTGATAATGTTCTAGAGTCTGTAAAAACTTATAAACTTACATTTAGAGGCGATTTAGAGGGTAATGGTATGACCATTCAAGATTTAAAGATAGTTGCTGAAAATGAAAAGGTTAAAGAAGAAGCAATTGAAGAAATTGGTTTATTTAAAGTTTTGAAAGGCGAAGAAGATGGATTAAGAGGTTCTAATGTTAGAAATCTTAATTTGGATATAAATACAATCAGTGCCACAGCCGTTAAATATGTTGGAGCATTGGCAGGAAGAATTGAGGGCGGAGATATTGAAAATATTCAAATTCTTGGCGATGAAAATTCATTAATCAATGGATTTAATGCAACTGGTGGACTTGCTGGAAAAATCTCTGGCGATGAAACTATAGTTACAAATATAAAATCTTCTGTTTCTATTAAATCTAATATGTACACTGGTCCAGCAAATAGATATTCGGCTAAAGTTGATGACCCAACTCATAGATTTAATCTATATCATTATTCAACAAACGATGAAGGAAATTATATTTCAAATATTGATGAAGTTTCTTATGCTGGTGGTATTGCTGGAATATTAGAGGCAAAAACAATAGACCTTGGAAGCGATGTGGTTAGCAATGCAAATATTAGAAGTAACCAAGTTCTATCCGATATTAGCTTAAGAGGCGAGGTTGTTGGTGGATTATTTGGTTATGTTGGAAGAAACTCATTAATTAGTAATTCAAAATTGGTGGTTTCTGAAAACACAAGAATAATAGCAAGTGCAGTTGGTGGCGGATTAGTTGGTCACTTAGAAGGCGATATAACTAGCAGTGAAGTAACTCACGAAAATCAAACTGCAATGGATTCGGAAATTTATAACAAAGTTAAGAATTTCGATTCAAACGATGCAAAATCAACTATCTCAATTGAATGGGGAGTTGCTGTTGGCGATGATGATGGCTTGTTTGAAGGCGAAAATCCAAACCTATTTGGGGCATCTAATGCGAATGCTCATTATATAGGTGGTCTTGCAGGATTATCTTATAGTGGTAATATTGAATTTAGTTATAATAGAGTTGATGTTGCAAGCATAAATTCTAAATTTGCAGGTGGTATTGTTGGATTATCTATTGGTTTATCTTTGAAAGATGTTTATACAACTGCATCTGTATTCTCATTCATTTCTTATGGTGGACTTATTGGTATCCAAACAATGGAAGATGCCTTTAATAATTATGATTTATTAAATGCAAGCAGAAACAACGATTATTATATTAAGAATTGGTCAGATATTCATCGTAATAATATGAACACAACCATTTCTCTAGGTTCAGTTGTTGGAGCAAACTTATGGAAAGATTCTCATAAAGTTGTAAATAGAAAAACTTATAGAATTGATGCATATCAAGCAGAAATTGGTTCGTTTATTGGTAGGGCAATGTCTTATAACACAAATAGTGCATATCTATATGGCGATGTTGAATGGTATAACACATCTAAAAACCCAACAAACCAAAGAGTTAAGAGTGAGAGTGTTTACTTTATGATGGCGTATGCAAAGAGTAATAGTAAAAAACTTATCTTAGAAATTGGTAATGCAACAAGCGTTAAAGCAATATTAAATGGCACAGATGATTTGAATATTATTGGTGAATACCAAAATGAGGCGAATAGAGAAAATGAGTATTTGGTTAGAAACTTAACTAAATATATAATGTTTGAAGGTTCAAATTCTATTCCTTCCACTTATGCTTATTCTGGCGACTTCACATCTAAATTGAAAAATAAAGATGCAATTGGTGATACAGATGATGCATTCAATTATTATAGGTTCTCAAGATTAGCAAATTATGGTTCATTTAGAACAATTAAAGAATTTATCACTGGTAAATATATGATTAATGAAACAAAAACCGATGGTTTAACTGCTAGAATTTATGATGCAGAATATATTAAAGGTAATGCAATAGATAATCATTATATTGTAAGAAACTATGGCGAATCAGAATTAGGCGAATACGACCTAACAAAGATTTTATTAGATACAACCAAAACTGGTGATGAAAGAGAGGTAACATTACAATTCTCTTATAATGGTAAAAATTCAAGACCTCAAAATATTTATGATAACTGGCGACAAGATACTTGGTTTGGTGTTAGTATGAGTGAGACCACAGGTACTAGGTCGGAAAACGAAACTTATGTGTTCCCAAGAGTTAGAACTAAGGTTTATGAAGATGTAATTTATGTTCAAACTATTTATGATTTAGTAAATAATACAGCAAACTATCCAAGCAAAACTTATGTTTTATTAAACGATATTGATATGGATAATTATAGAGAGAGTTGGAACCCATTAAACTCAATCAATAATCCATTCACAGGTGTTATTAAATCATATAACGATAGTACAATTCTAAATGTGAGAGCTTCTATATTTGAATGTGCTGATGGTGCAACATTTAAAGATTTCAATATAGAAACAGCTAGCGGAAAGATAATAAGTGCGGGCGGAGATAACTTTGGTGTTTTGGTAAACCAAGCAAATAACACAAAGTTTACGAATTTAAATCTAAGTATTATTGATGATATAGCAACAAGTGCGTTAAATGCTGGTGGACTAGTTGGTAGCCTAACTGGTAATAAGAGCAGGGTTGAAAATTGTCAGATTAGTTTTGCAAATGGAATAGCTAAGAGCTTTATAATTTCAAATGCTAGTGTGAATGTAGGATTAGTTGCTGGTTATGTTCAATGTGAAGATGAAGATGAAATTCCGATTATCGCAAATGCCGTTGGTAATATTGTATTGAATGGAGATAAATCCAATGCCACAATTGGTGGACTTGTTGGTAAAACTGAATGTGCAATATTTATAAATGGTGTTGCAAGCGTTAATATTGAAGGAACAAATGTTGATGAAACTAATATTGGTGGCCTAATCGGTTATGGTAGGTCGGTTAGGATATTCAATAGTGGTTCTGCTTGTGGAGATGTTGTCTTAAATAAGGCAAACAATTCAAATATTGGCGGACTTGTTGGTAAGTTTGAAAGCTTTGATGCTGCAGGTGATGCAGTTGATAAGAATATCGGTATTATAATTCAAAAATCTGTAAGCAATTTAAATATTAAAACTGAAGATGGTTATGGAAATAATATTGGTGGACTTGTTGGTTATATTAAATCTAATAATTTAGCCACAGATATATTCTTAGTAACATATTCTGCTGGTTCAATTAAAGCAAAAGAATCTAATGGTATTAGTTATAATACTGTTGGCGGATTAATTGGATTAGTAAGCGAAACTATGGGTGATGTTATCGGTGATGGAATTAATATATCAAGCAGTTATTCATTAAGTAAGATTGGTATATTAAAGAAAGAAGAGAAAGTTGGCGGTATTATTGGTGAATATAAAAGAAACGAAGTTCGTAAAGATGGTTTATTCAATAATATTTGCTATGTTTACGATTTCATTCCAAATCATAATGGCTATGGACTTGCAAAAGGTTATAAAGAATTTACTGAAGGCAGTTTGAATAGCTTAAAGTTAGGTGGAACAGAAAATGCTGAATGGGTTAAGGGTAGTGTTGGAACAACAAATATGAGGTTTCCAACGATTAAAGATACTCTAACAGAAATTCAGCTAGGTAATAGAAATAATCAAAATGTTAAGATTACAACAGATATAACATTGCTAACAGGTGATGACAAAGATAAATATTCGGCTATTAGATATGGCGGTACAGTATTGCCAGAAGATTTAAGCCTAGAAAATAAAACAATTTATTTATCATCAACATTCACTCAAAGTGGTGCAAAGAATGTAAGCTTAGATTGTTTAAGTGTTGTAATAGGATTAAAAGATGGCGGAATGGAAACATTGGTTAATAATGGTATAATTAGTGAAGCCGATGTAAATAATCTAACAAGCTTTAATGGCGTGTTTATAAAGAGCCGTATCACAACGGAAAGTCAGGCTATCTTTAATCAAGAAAAAACAATGTATAATAGTTATATGGCTTATGGTTCTTCTTATGATTATAGAAACGATAAGAACGAAAAAGTAAGCGTTTTGGATATAGCTAATATAGATATAAAATCTTTCTTAAATGAATATGAAGCAGGTAAAAACCAAGCAAAATTTGATTTTGAAAAAACTTGGGCTTTAGATAAAGATGGAAGAGTTGAGCTTCGTTGGTTAATTACAACTAATCAATTATGGAGTAATTATCAAGAAGCGTATGATAAATCCACAGGCACTTATTCAATTATAAATGCTAATCAATTAGCAAAATTTGCTAGCGATTGGAATAATGGAACAGTGGCAAATGGTGCTAAAGTTGAAATTATGGCTGATATAGATTTAACTGGATATATTTGGTCACCAATCGGAACAAGTGCAAGACCATTTAATGGTACATTCATTGGAAACAATAGAAGAATAAGCGGAATTAATGTAACCACAGATTTATCCGTTTCTGGTAGATTTGTTAGCGGAAAAGTTATTGGTTTATTTGGTTATACTAGAAATGCTAAAATTTCAAATTTAGTTTTAAGTAGCGGTATCTTGCTTGCTGGTGGCACTGAAACTTATGCCGGTACATTAGCTGGACAAAATAATGGCGCATCAAATTATTCTCGTGTTCAAATAAGAACATATAATGGTACAAGCAAAGTAATGCTTTATGGCGAAACTGTTGGCGGAATTATTGGTAAAAACTTTGACCAACCAATATTAAGTCAATGTTCATTTGAAGGCTATGCTTATGGTAATACTGCTGGCGGATTTGTTGGAAGTTCTAATTCAGGTATATCATTCTCAGATTGCTATATTTCAAATGGTGATATAACAACAAATATTAATGCTAGAAATATTGAAGGTAAGCAGAATGTGGGCGGATTATTTGGATTTGCTGAAACTTCATTTAATATTTGGGTTGATGGTGTAATCTATATCTCAACTGAAATTGATGCTTTAAGTTCTGGTGAGAATGTAAACCACTCTCGAATTGCAGGAAAGATTTATACAATTTCTTCTCTAGCCACAGTTGGCGGAGATAACAAACTTATAAATATAAGTTCGGATACTTTAAAAACAGATAACTCTATTGACGGATTTAGATTTGGTAAGATTTGGTGTAGGGTTAATAGTTTAAATAATGGTTACCCAGTTTATTTCGATTATTGGATTTATGGTACTAAAATGCCGGGTGAAGATAAGTATCATAATGAGAATGTTATCACAGATGAAGAAAAAACTTTCATTGAAACAATCAAAACAAATGGTTATGTGGATATTCAAGAACCAAGCGAACTTGCTTGGATTGCAAGAATAGTTAATAATGGCGAGTATGATTTTGCTGGTATTGATGTAAGAATCTTAAATGACTTAGATTTTAGTTCTAAAGTTTGGGCTTCAATTGGTGAAAAACCATATATCTTTAAAGGTAACTTATTTGGATATAACTTAGCTTCAAATACAAAAGTTGAGCGAACTCTAAGCAATTTAACAGTTTCAGATGGTGGATTATTCTATGCAATTCAAAATTCAAAAATTGGATACATAGGGTTCTCAAGTACAAATTCAGTTTCTGTTACATCTATAGATGAAGATTCTGCTGGTATAATTGCATTTATAGCCACAGGAGATTGCGTAATTGAAAATATTACAAATGATGCAACTCTAACAGGCTTAGTTGCAACTACAAATATAGGTGGATTAATTGGTAAAGCTGAAAATGTTATATTTAAAAATTGTGAAAACAATGGTAAATTTAACTATAAATCCGCAGGCAATATTGGTGGACTTGCTGGATATGTTACAGGAAGCTTGGATATTCAAGATTGCATTAATAAAAGCGATTTGAATGGAATAAATGTTGGTGGATTTGTTGCAATTGTTGATGGAAAAGTTTTAATTAGTAATAGTAAAAACTCTGGGTTAATCACTGCAAGTGAATCTGCTGGCGGATTAATTGCAATAAGAAATTCATCTGCTGAGGTGGTTCAGTTTGTAGCTTGCTTCAATAATAATAGCGTTACTGGTAAAGATTATGTTGGTGGTTTGGCTGGAAAAATTGTATCTAGTTATGATAATGGCGTAAGTTGTGTTGTAAATAATTGTCAAAATACTGGTAGAATTACTGGTTCAACTTATGTTGCTGGTTTAATTGGTTTCATTGATGCAAAATCTTCAACTATTCAAGGCGTAAATGGAGAAATTACAAACACTGGTTCAATCAATGCAAATGGCGATTATTCAGGTTCAATCGTTGCAAGCATCAAAGCTGAAACAATCGAACTTACAAACTTAAATAACATTGCAAAAGTAACCTCAAAAGGTAGTTTTGCTGGTGGAATTATAGGTTTTGTAGATTGCTCAAATAGTTTGATTGCAAATAATATAGCTAATGCTGGAGATATTGAAACTTCTAATTCGTTAGCAAGCTATGTTGGTGGAATATTTGGTTTCGTTGGAACTGAAATAATTGCAAATGAAATTACTGGTAATTTCACTCAAAAACTTTACTCTAGCGGTAGCCAATCAGTTGTTGAATTAAATAACATCACAAATTCTGGTTTAATCACTGCTAATAATTATAGTTTTGTTGGTGGTATGGCTGGTGTGATGATTGCAAATAATGTTCAAGCAGTTGATATTCTAAATTCAAGAAATGTAACTGGCTTAAATTATGTTGGCGGATTATTTGGTTATGTTGAAAACTTAACTTTAAGTGGAAACACATATTCAAAAGAAACAGATTCAGGATATAACGATTTTGAAAAAGATGAAAACAATAATTATTTAGTTGATGATGCAACAGGACTTTATTATATTAGTGGTGAAATCATAATCAATAATTATTATCAAACTCTAAATAAGGGTAATATTAAAGGTAATAATTATGTTGGTGGATTTATCGGATTTGGTATGAAAACAAGCATTGTTGGTAAACAAGTTGATAAATCGGTTTACTACCTAAGAAATATGGGAAATGTTGAAGGTTACGCAAATGTTGGTGGTATAATTGGTAAATTAAACCACACAGCAAGTTCAAATGATTATTTTGAAACAATATCTGTTGAAACTGATGGCGTGGTATCTCAAACTAATAATGATAATTTCAATGCAGATTTCAATTATGAAAATAATGGGTTAAAATATTTGGTTAATAATGGAAATATTACTGCAAGAGAGTTTGTGGGAGGTATTGCAGGTGATGCAGTTTCTATAAACGAAGTTGTGGCAAATTATGCAAGTATCTCATTATTAGGCGATGCATCTTATGTTGGCGGATTATTTGGTTCGCTTAGAGGTAAGTTGAATGTGGCTAAAAACTTTGGCGATATTATAAATGAAGAAGAAGTTACTCTAAATAATATTGGTGGCTTACTTGGTTACTTAGAAATCTATGGCGAAAGAAAGCAAGAAGCTGGTTCGTTTAAATGGTTCTATTATGGCGTAACAGAAGTTAAAAACATTCAAAATATTGGTAGTGTTACAGTTGAAACAACTAACTCTGGTGCGTTGATAGGTAAGGCTCAAATCGCAAATTCAACAAACTTATTTGAATTTAAGAGTAAAGAAGTAATTAGTCAAAGTATGGCTGGTAATAGCACAAACAATTCATTTAAAGATGTTAGATTGTTTGGTGGTAAGGATAATAAAAATATTGAGGGTAAAAATGATGTTAATTTAGCAACTTTCGATTATGTTTATAGTAATGGAAATTCTACAACATTAATTAGTTTCTATAATAATCATCAATGGAAATACGATAGTTTTGTAAATGCAGATGATGAAACAACTCCAATGTTTGAATTAGTTCTTTATAAATTCTAAAAAATAAAAGCATAAGTTTTCTTATGCTTTTGTTTTTTGTTTATCCACAATTTATGCCTTTATGTGGGTAATTATTGTGGAATAACATTCATTAAATTATCTATTACAACACTTGGGTCTTTGCCATCATAAATAAGGTTAAATTCATTAAGGTTATAAACCTTTAAAAATCTTTCTCTTAATTGCAATTGTTCAATTGTTAAATCATCTCTATTTATAACTCTGAATATTCTCTCTTGCTCATCTGCAATAACTAAGATTTTATAATCTGCAAGGCTTGAGAATTTAGTTTCGTTGGCAAGAATATGCTCGATTATATATATTTTATTAGGTTTCTTATCTATTTGTTCTAAAACCACTTTTTCGCATCTTGTTTTCATAAACGAACACCAAGCGTTATAAAGGCTTTCATCGTTATAAATTTTTCTTGCAACTCTTGCTTTAATAATATCTTCACCTTCAAAAACTTCTTCTCCAAAAAGTTTTAAAGCGAATTCTTTAACACTTGCATCATTAGACATTAAATAGCTATTTGTTTCATCAAGGCTAATTACTTCCACATTTTTAAAGTTATCTTTTATTTTGTAGGCAAGAGTAGTTTTGCCCGATGCTGCTTTGCCTGAGATTGTAATTATCATAAATTTCTCCTACTATTAAACTTTTATTTATTATAACTTAATTTTTGTTTTTACCAAACTATTTTATAAGATTTAACTAAAGTTAAATAATAAAAACATTATTGCTTTATTTGTTTTTTATATTCAATATTTTATGTTAAAATAATTGAAAGGTGAGAAGATGAGAAAAAGTTTATTTATTGAGAAATTGCTATGGTTAGTTATTATGGGCTTGTTATTTATTATAGGTATTGCATCAATGCTAATATTTAAAATTAAAAACCCACTTTATATAGCAATTATGCTTATTATTGCATTTATCTTAATTATTCAAATAATCTTATTCATAAATGCGTTTAGCGATTATTCGCTAGAGAGGAAAGCATTAAGAAAAGATGATAAAGTGCAAGGTATTTATTTAAACAAAAAATCTGCATATAGATTTAATAAGAGTTTGGATACAAGTTTTGTTAATACAAGATATAAAATACAATATAGTTTTGAAAACGATAATGGCGAAACTATAATCTTGGAAACAAGGGCTTTATTTGATAGCGAACAAGCTAGAAGTATTGAGAATATGGGAAGTTTTGTTTTATATAAGTTAGATGAAAAAATGGCTATATTGGTTTATGAGAAAATAGAATTTTAGGGGGATATTATGAGAAAATTAAGAATTGCTTATTATAGTATTTTTATTGCGTTTATTTTATTGATAGAAGCTATGCTAATTGGATTTGAAATCTATGGAAAGATTGGTATGGTAAAGAATGGATATGATGTTATTTTATATTTAATACCATTGTTAGCTATTTTGCCATTGTTTTGCTTAATTCAAGAGATTAAATATTATGTTGATGAAAAGAAAGCTATAAAAAATGATATATTTGTAAATGCTAGATTTGAAGATATGGAAGAATTAAAAAACTTATTATATAGGGGATATAAAATAAAAGTAAATTATTTAGATAAAGATAATAAGAAAAAATCGGCTTGGACTCAATCAAATTTTACAAAAAACCAAGCAAATGAATTAAAAGAACTAAGAACATTTGATATTTTTGTTTGGAAAGAAAAGGTTTTTATAAAACCAGAATATTTAGATACTGAAGGTTTGCTAAAAAAGGTACATAGAAAGAAAATTAACCAAAAAAATAAATAATTCTCAATTTTTTTGATGAAATTTGAAGCTCAATTTAAAATACTTTAGGTTTAAATAAAAAAGTTATAAAAAAGGGTTTACAATTAAAAATTGTTATGGTATAATCTAATCAGAATTTAAAACTAACATTTTTTAAGAGTTTTGGCTCTTTTTTTTATGAATAACGAATTTTTAATTTGTTAGAAAGATTTGCGGTTTTAAATAGTAAAGTTTTTTAGGAGAAAAAAGATGAGAGAAAATATTATTTTGGAATGTACTGAATGCAAAAATAGAAATTATGCTAGTGAAAAAAATAAGAAAAACAATCCAGAAAGAGTTGAATTTAAAAAATTCTGCCCAGCTTGCAAAAAGCACACTATGCATAAAGAAACTAAATAGTTTTAATTAAATTGCTAATAAATTTTAAGGAGTTTTTATAATGGCTAAAAATAAAAAGAAAAACAAAAACACAAAGCCAAAAAATCAACAAGTTAATAAGGCAACTGAGGTTGAAACTAAAGTTGAAGTGGCAGAAGATGTTGAGGTTGAAATACCTGATATGCCAGCAGAAGAAGTTTCTGCTAATGAAACAACAAACGATAAAAATGTAGATAAAAATGCAGATAAAAAAGCTTCTAAGGAAAAAGATAAAAAGAAAGATGCTAAGAAAGCTAAACAACCAAAGAAATCTTTAGGTTCTAAAATTAAAGAAGTTAATAGCGAACTTAAGAAAGTTTCTTGGCCTAAGTTTTCTAAAGTTGTTAAAACAACTGGCGTTGTAATCTTAGTAGTTTTAATTTGTACTCTTATTTTATTTGGTTTGGATATGGCATTAAAATATGGCATTTATGACCAAATTATCGGCTAAAAATAAAACGGAGAAGAAAATATGATTGATGAAAATAACAATATAGAAGAAATCGTAAATTCCGAAGATGTTTTGGCTGAAAACAATGAAACAGTTGTTGAAAATAATGATGGTCAAAACGAAGTAAGTGAACCAGTTCAAACAAATGAAACTGCAGAAGCAAATGAAGTTTCAGAAAATACCGAAGAAGATGAACATTTAAAAGCTTTAAGAGAAGAAGCAAAATGGTATGTTTTGCATACATTCTCAGGCTATGAAAATGTTGCAAAAGAGAATTTACAAATCGTTACTGATAAATACAACTTGCACGAAAGAATTTTTGATATTCTTATTCCTATGGAAGATTGCGTTGAGGAAAAGAACGGAAAAAGAAAAATCGTTCAAAGAAAATTAATGCCGGGTTATATTATCGTTAAAATGATTTATGGTGATGATATTTGGCACGCAGTTACAAGAACTAGAGGAATTACAGGTTTCGTTGGTCCAAAGGGTAGGCCACTACCTTTAGGTCCTGATGAAATTAAAAAGCTAAGACTTGAAAAAGTTGCAGTTATCAATACAGATTTATCGGTTGGCGATAAAGTTGAAGTGTTGGAAGGTGCATTATTTGGTTTTGAGGGAGAAATTGTTGGAATTGATACCGAAGCCAATAAATGCAGAGTTATGGTTGAAATGTTTGGTAGAGAAACACCAGTTGATCTAACTTTAGAGCAAATTAAGAAAATAAATTAAAAATTCTATTGTAATTTGTTTAGAAATTTGCTAATATACTATAGTTTGCAATGAAAATTGCAGGCAAATTTGATTTTTGATTGAGCCTAGTTTAAAACTAGTTCAATATATAGCATTTTGCTAATCGTGGGAGAAATGTAAATCTTATATGCATTTTGTTTACACCACAAAATGCCTTGGTTTAAAGGCAGGAGGAAAAATATGGCAGAGAAAAAGATAAACGCAGTTGTTAAATTACAACTACCAGCAGGTAAGGCAACAGCAGGTCCTCCAGTAGGTTCTTCATTAGGTCCTCACGGAATTAATATTCCAGCTTTCACAAAGGAATTTAATGAAAAAACTTCTGGACAAGAAGGAATGATTATTCCAGTTGTTATTACAATATATCAGGATAGATCTTTCACATTTGTGCTAAAAACTCCACCAGCAGCTGTTTTAATTAAGAAAGCTTGCAAAATCGAAAGCGGTTCTGCAAATTCAATTAAAAATAAAGTTGCTAAAATTACAAAAGCACAAGTTAAAGAAATCGCTGAATTGAAAATGCCTGACTTAAATGCTGCAAGCTTAGAAAGTGCAATGAGTATGATTGAAGGTACTTGCAGAAGTATGGGTGTTACCGTAGAAGAAGTGGGAGAATAAAAAATCTATTTAATTTTATTCGAGAATACCACAAAAGGAAAAGAAAATTATGAAGAAAGGTAAAAGATATACAGCAAGTGCTGAACTTGTTGATAGAACAAAACTTTACGAAACAAACGAGGGTATTCAACTTGCCCTTAAAACAGCAAATGCAAAGTTTGATGAAACAATGGAACTTCACATAAGACTTGGCGTTGATGGTAGAAATGCTGACCAACAAGTTAGAGGTGTTGTAGTTCTTCCAAACGGAACTGGTAAAACTGTTAGAGTTTTAGTAATTGCTAAAGGCGAAAACGCAGATATTGCAACAGCAAATGGTGCAGATTTCGTTGGCGCAGAAGATATGATTGCTAAAATCCAAGGCGGTTGGACAGATTTCGATGCTTGCGTTACAACTCCAGATATGATGGCTCAACTTGGTAGAGTTGCTAAAATTTTAGGACCAAAAGGTTTAATGCCAAGCCCAAAGAGCGGTACTGTTACAACTGATGTTAAAAAAGCTTTAAATGATATTAAAGCTGGTAAAGTTGAATACAGACTAGATAAAAATAATATCATTCATGTAAGAATTGGTAAAGTTTCATTTGGAGCAGAAAAAATTGCTGAAAACTTAAATACATTAATGGAAGCAATTGTAAGAGCTAAACCAGCTGCTGCAAAAGGAACTTATATCAAGAGTGTAACATTGTCATCAACAATGGGCCCTGGTATCAAATTAGATTACAGAGGTTAGTTAAAAACACCATTTTTATGGTGTTTTTTTGTTGTTTATTTGAAAGAATTAATATTCTTTAATGTTTTTTTGCTTTTATTTATATATAAAATTTATTTATATTTAGATAAAAGGATTGACATAAATATAAAATAATTCTTTAATACTACTAAAGAGGTGTAAAAGTATGAAACATAATCTTGTTTTCAAGAAAAATTAGCATCATTAGAAAGTTGTTTTTTTGCAAACAAAAAAATTTATGATTTATCTGTTGAGTCAAAACAAAAGGTACTTAATGGTGGTGACATTCCTCTTATATTACCTTTAAATGGATTTTCAACGAGTGAATCCTTGATAAAAGTTTTTAAAGAAAGAAATTTGAATGTAAAATCTAATATTTATGTTTATTCCACAGAGGCTATGATTTCTCTTGTAAAAGAGGGCGTGGGGATTGGTTGGGCATTGAAAGATTCTATAAAAAATAGCTCAAATGAACTATATGAAGTGGAGCTAGATTTTAAATTGCCAGCCACAAATATAGGTTACGCATATAGAAAAAGCAGATTTTCGCCTGCCATTTCAGAATTAATTTCTATTATGAAAAAGGTTGTGAAATAAAATATTGAAAATATTAAATATTAATTTTAATTACAAAACTTCTTAAAATGTTAAATAATTTTAGATGTAAGTCTTGACAAAATTTAAAAAACATAATATAATATACGCGTTGAATTAAATATTCCTTTTGCCTAAGACCGCAAGAGCTGGTTTAAGCCAGTTTAATTAGGGTGTTATCCCATCTTGCCGAGGTAAGTTGTTATAGAGATTATATCCCTTAATGCTTATTTCGGCGTTAAGGAATTTTTATTTTAATAATAACTAAATAAAGGAGATATAATGAGCGAGAATTTAGAGGCTAAAAAACAATTAGTTAGCGAATTAAAAGAGCAATTAAAAGATGCAAAAAGTATGCTTTTTGTTGATTATCGTGGCATCACAGTTGCTGAGGATACTGCTTTAAGAAAAAATTTCAGAAATGAAAATGTTACTTATAAAGTATTCAAAAATAGATTGCTTACTAGAGTTTTAGATGAACTTGGAATCACTGGTTACGATCCAAAATGCTTTGAAGGTACAACAGCTGTTGCTTTCTCATCAGATGAAACAGCTCCAGCTAGAATTTTCTGCGAAGCAAAAGATAAGTTCAATAAAATGTCTGTTAAGTTTGGTGTTGTAAATGGCGAAATTATGAATTCGGCGCAAATGGAAGCACTTGCAAAAGTTCCTTCAAAACCTGTACTTGTTGCTATGCTTATGGGTATGCTTCAAGCGCCTGTTTCTGCATTTGCTAGAGCATTAAACGAAATTGCAAAAACAAAAGCAAACTAATTGATTAAAATTATTGGCAAGTTTTTAAACTTGCGAAATTATGGGCAATATGATTTGAACATAATTAATATCGTGTAAATCAAATAAAACGAATAGTGGTTTACGCTAAAAAATATTAAGCAAGCAAAATAATATATGGCTTGCAAATTAAAAATAAGGGAGAAATTAAAATGGCAGATTTAAATAAATTTGTAGAAGAAATCGAAAAATTATCAGTTTTAGAATTAAATGATTTAGTAAAAATGTTAGAAGAAAAATTTGGTGTTAGTGCTGCTGCTCAAGTTGCAGTTGCTGGTAACGCTGGTGCAGGTGCTGCTGCAGCTGCAGAAGAAAAGAGCGAATTCAATATTGAATTGAAAGAAGCTGGCGCAAATAAAATTGCAGTTATCAAAGTTGTTAAAGAAATCACTGGCTTAGGTCTTGGTGAAGCAAAAGCATTAGTTGATGGTGCTCCAAAAGTTATTAAAGAAAATGTTCCAGCTGAAGAAGCTAAAGCTATCGAAGCTAAATTAAAAGAAGCTGGCGCAACTGTTGAACTTAAATAGTTTCATTTAATAATTAAAAATCTTTATATTATTTAGTTGAAAAAAAGTTGGATTTATTCCAACTTTTTTGTTTTTAATCCTTTATAAGCCTCTTTTAATTATCTTTTTCTTGACAAACAAACTTAATTAGTTGTATAATCACTAAATCATACATATATGGAGAAAGTTATGCAAGAAAATGTTTATAGAACTCATAATTGTGGTGAGTTAAGAATAGAAGATTGTAAGAAGGAAGTTAGGCTTGCTGGTTGGGTAAACTCAATAAGAAAACTTGGCGGTATCACATTTCTAACTTTGCGTGACCATTTTGGCTTAACACAAGTAGTTTTTGATAATGAAGAAATGTTGAAAGATATTTGTAAAGAAAGTACTGTTAGTATTACTGGAACAGTGGAAGAAAGAAGCAGTAAAAATCCTAAGATGGAAACAGGCGATATTGAAGTTGTTGCAAAAAATGTAACTTTGCTTGGTAAGAGCCTTCCAGTTCTTCCTTTCGAAATAAACGATTCTCAAAACACAAAAGAAGAATTAAGATTAACTTATAGGTATTTGGATTTAAGAAATCCTCTTACTCATAAAATTATTGTGCTTAGAGCTAAAGTTTTAAGTTGGATTAGAAACAAACTAACCCAAATGGGATTCTTAGAAGTTCAAACTCCAATCCTAACATCATCAAGCCCAGAAGGTGCTAGAGATTATATTGTTCCAACGGTTAATGCTCCGGGAGAGTTTTATGCGCTTCCTCAAGCACCCCAACAATTTAAGCAACTTTTGATGATTTCAGGTTTTGATAAATATTTCCAAATCGCACCTTGTTTTAGAAACGAGGCTGCGAGAGCGGATAGGTCACCGGGCGAGTTCTACCAAGTGGATTTTGAAATGAGTTTTGCCACACAAGATGATGTTATGAGAGCTGGCGAGGAATTTATAACAGAATTTTTCAAAACATTCTCAGATAAGGAAATGTGCGGTAAACCATTTGTTAGAATACCATATAAAGAGGCAATAGATAAATATTGTTCAGATAAACCAGATTTAAGAAACCCTCTAATTGTTCACGATTTAACAAATATGTTTGAAGGTACTGAATTTAATGCATTTAAAGGCAAAACAATTAAAGGTATTTCTGTTAATGCAAAAGAAAAAACTAGAAAATTCTATGATGAATTAACAACTCTAATAGTTTCTTATGAAGGTAAGGGCGTTGCTTGGGTTAAATTTGAAAATGGAGAATTTGCTGGCGGAATTTCAAAATTCTTAACAGAACAGAATAAAGCAGATTTAATTAAAGAATTTGATTTAAAAGATGGCGAATCTGTTTTGATGATTGCTGATGAAAAAGACCAAGTTATAAAACTTACAAATGTTCTTAGAAACGAACTTGGTAAACAATTAAATTTGATAGATAAAAATAAAATTGCTTGTTGTTGGATTTGTGATTTCCCATTCTTTGAAAAGAATGAAGAAACAGGAGATATAGACTTTGCTCATAATCCGTTCTCTATGCCACAAGGCGGAATGGAAGCATTAAATTCTAAAAATCCTTTCGAGATTTTAGCTTACCAATATGATATGGTTATAAATGGTTATGAAACATTGTCTGGTGCGGTTAGAAACCACCAAACAGATTTAATGGTTAAAGCTTTTGAAATGGCTGGATATGATGAGCAAACAGTTAAAGATAAATTTGGTGCATTATATAATGCATTCCAATATGGTGCTCCACCTCACGCTGGCGGTGCATTCGGTCTTGAAAGACTTCTTATGATTTTAACAGATAATGAATTTATAAGAGAAGTTATAGCATTCCCATTGAATAAAAACGCAAGAGATTTAATGATGGGTGCTCCAAGTAAGGTTAGCGAAAAACAATTAAAAGATGTTGGCCTTGAATTGATAGATAAAAAGTAAAAAAGGTGTGATTATATCACACTTTTTATGTTTTTAATATAAAATTAGCAATAAAACCTAATTTGTAGATTTTCTAAGTTTTATTTTATTTGTTTGCACTTTAGTTAAAAAGTTGATAATATAGAATTGATAAATGTAGGCTTTTGGGTATTTTATTAGGTTATAAGTGTTTTGTTTTATGCAAAACTTTTATATATAAATAAACTAAAGGAAAAAACAATATGAAAAATGTGAAAAGAATATGTAGTTTAATTATGCCAGTGTTAATTTTAGCGCTTGCTTTTTGTTTGGGTACTGTAAGTCCTAAAAAAGAAGTTTTGGCTGAGGGTGAATTAAAACAGATGAATGTAATCATTGATGAAAAGCCTGCTTATATTAAGTATAAAGGAGGCTCAGAGGTTGATTTAAATCCGAACGAATATTTCGTTGTTGAAAATGAAGATTTAATTGCAGAGAGAACAACAGGTATTGATGGAAACAGATATAAATATGTTTCCACTCTAAATTATTCCGCTTTAGTTAAATCTCATAATGATGCAGGTGAGAGTTGGGTAGTGGGTTTCGTTGGCAATAAAGGATACTACGATTTATATATAACTATTACAGATACAAGGAATAATTATGCAAAATATGAAGTAACCATTGAAGATTATTTTATAGTTGCCGATGAAGAGGGAATGGATATTCCAACATTTACCGCCACATATAATGGCAAGCAACAAGTTGCCACAATTCCAACTGATGCAAAATATGATGTTCTAGCAAATGAAGGCGGAATTAATGTTGGCGAATACGAAGTAACATTAAAAAGCAAAAATGTTGAGGTATTCTTTTGGAATGGTGTTGAAGATAAAACTCAAGATACAGTTACTGCAAAGTTTCAAATCTTAAAAGAAACAAATAACCAAATTTCAGGTTTAAAAATCACCTCTTGGAATTATGGACAATACGATGCAGTGGTTAATGCACCAAGTGCAACATCAACTGTAGGTGAAATTGTTTACACATATTATAATAGCAATTCGGAAGTTGTTGAAGATATAGCAAACGCACCTGCTGGTTTATATACTCTTGAAGCAAAAGTTGAAGAAACGGATAACCATAGTGGCGTTACAGAAACAATATCGTTTGAAATCGCAAAGCAAACTGTGGGTAAGCCTGAAAAAGATAGTAGTTTGTTTACATATAATGGAATGGAACAAACTTATGATATAGCCGAAAACGATGCTTATATCATAACAGGAAATAAACAAACAGATGCTGGAAATTATACTGTTTATGTTGAATTTAAAAAAGAGAATTGCTATGAATGGACTGATGGTTCAACCGATAGGCTAGAATTTGAATTTATAATCGAAAAACAATCTGTTTCTGTTCCTGTCGTTAATTCTAAGGATTATAATGGTAGGTTACAAGTTGCAGATGTAAGCGTTAGTAATTTATATGGTGTGGTTAAAAACACGGGTAATTTGGGCGGAATAAATGCTGGAAATTATGATGTAATATTCCAATTAAAAGATGCAAAAAATTATAGATGGGGCGATGATACAGTAGGAGATAGTGAAACTGTTAAAGTTATATTTGAAATAAAGAAAAATTATACAAATTATATAGCAAATTTAGCTATCACAGATTGGGCGTATAGCGAATATGATGAAGGGTTTAATAAACCAAGCGGAAATGCAAATCTGGGCGAAATTGTATATACTTATAAAAATTTCAATGGTGAAGTTGTTGAAAATATAGCAAATGCACCAGCTGGAAATTATACATTAATTGCAAAAGTTGAAGAAACAGATAATTATGTTGGTGCTTCAGAGCAAGTTTCTTTCAAAATATTGAAAAAACAAATAGATAAACCTACAGAAAATAAAAACAAGTTTATATATAATGGTTCTGAACAAATATATTTGTTAGTTGAAAATAGTGCTTATACAATTACAAATAATAAACAAACAGATACAGGCTTATATTTTGTAACAGTTGCATTAAAAGATAAAAGCAATTATATATGGAGTGATTCCACGATAGATAACCTAACTTTTAATTTTGTTATAAATAAAGCATCAATTTCAATTCCTAATTTAGATTCTAAAGCATATAATGGAGAAATTCAAATTGCAGATATTGCTGAAGATAATAGAATAATCGTAATTAAAAACGATGGCGGAATTAATGTTGGAAATTATGAAGTTATCCTAAAAATATCTGATGATAGTTTTAAAAACTATGCTTGGAAAGATGAAGCGGAGCAAACAATTACACTAAATTTCGAGATTGAGAAATATGCATATAATATGATAACAAACTTATCAATTTCTAATTGGGTAATTGGCGAAACTGCAAAAACTCCTAATGGATATGTTAAGTTTGGAGAAATTACATATAAATATGTTGGCTTAAATTCTAATTATAATAGTAATGTTGCACCAACAAAAGCTGGTAGTTACAAACTAATTGCAAGTGTTTTAGAAACAGATAATTATAATGGTTGCTTAGATGAATGTACATTTGAAATTGTTAAAAAAGATTTTGTTTTAGAAAATGAAACTCCTCAAAAAGTAACTGAGGGCGAAAAAGGTGGATTTGTTGTTCCAGAAAATTGCGGTATAATCGTTGAATACGCAAAAACTGGTACAGACAATTGGTCAACAAACATTCCAAAAGAAGTTGGCGTTTATGATGTTAGATTAAGAATTTCAAATGAAAACGAAACATATAATGTGTATAACAAAATAATTGAAAAAGGCTTTGAAGTCGAAAAAGAGCCATTTGGATATTTATGGGTTATAATTGTAATTTGTGTCGGACTTATTGTTATAGCAACAGCGATTGGAATTATTGTTTATAATGAAAAGAAAAAGAAGAAATTAGTAAAATAAAAAGTAGGATCTTGAATCCTACTTTTTTACTTAGCAGTAAATTTTTCACAACCCCAAAGAAGCCAAGAGAAAGGTACAATATGTTTTAAGAAGTTTAAGAATTTATATTTTCCGCCAATTATATAAAAAGGCTTAGTTTTCCTCTTGTTTGCAATTTTGAATATTGCTTTTCCAACCACGCAAGGGCTCATTCGTTTATCCTCTTTTTTATCCATTTTGTGGGTAACTTCTTTCATTTTAGAGCCGTATCTTTCATTTGTGGTAAAATCTTTAACTCGGTTTGCAGTGAAATTAGTTTTTATATCTCCAGGGCAAACTGCGCATAAATCAATACCCAATGCTTTCAGTTCCATTCTCTGAGAGAATGTAAGCGCGCTAACGGCACTTTTTGATGCTCCATAAAAACTTCTATAGCAAACTGGAAAAATTGCCATAGCGGAGCTTATATTTATAATTTTTCCGCCTTTTTGAATGAAAGGTAGGGCATATTTTGTGCAAAGCCAAAGTCCAAAGAAATTAACATCAAATATTCTTCTAGCCTCTTCTGAAGTGGTTAATTCGCAAATACTGCTCATTCCAAAGCCCGCACCATTTATTAAAACATCTATTCTTCCAAATCTCTTGCCAATATCTTCGAAAATGCCTGAAACTGCTTTTTCATCGGCAACATCGCAAATATATTCCATACCATTATCTGAAATATTATCTTTTGCAATGGTTATAACTTTATCTCCAGCTTCTAAAAATTTTTTCTTGGTTTCAAGACCAATACCGCTTGAACCGCCAGTAATAACAACAATTCTATCCATATCTTCTCCAATAACAATATTTGATTAATTGTATAATAAAATACGCATAATTGCAAATCTGTAAAACCTTTTTTGAGATATTAATTAAAAAATGGTTAATAATTAGATAATATTTGTATTAAAATAAATATAATGTTACTAAAAAGAAAAAGTTAATATTTTTTTGGTTTACAAAGGCTGGATTTTATGTTAAAATTAAGTTTAAAGTAAAATAGCCTAATTATCGTTAGGATTTGAAAATTTACTTTTTTAAAAGGAGTTTTAAATTGGACAATAAAAAGAAAAATAACGGCGTTTCTTGGAAATCTATATTTTCAATATTCCTAATTTTAGTCGTATTTGTTGGATTGATGTATTATGTTTATAATAAAGGTGATAAGGGAGAATATATTGCCTTAGCGGGTTCGGGTACTGAAATTACCGTTGAAAAGCTCGTTGATGAGGGAAAGGTAAAAGAAGTTTATGTTATTAATGGTACTGGTTATATCATAACTCTTGATAGTAAACTTTCAGATAAGCAAAAAGAAAGATTCCCTAAATATGCGGATTATCATTTTAGTTACACTTCTTATTCTTCATTATCTGATATATTCAAAGAAAAAGATGGTGCTGGAAACTTAGTAACTAAAGCGGGCATTGATTCTTATTATGAGGCAAACGCTGGCGAGAGTTTTATAAATAAAGTTTATCCTTACTTATCTATCTTGATTTTAATTATTGTTGCATTTTTTATTATAAGAATGTTCTCTGGTAAGGGCGGAGCAAATTCATTTAGTAGAAGCAAAGCAAGAATGGTTGAGAAAAGCAAAGTTAAATTTGATGATATTGCTGGTGCTGATGAAGAAAAAGAAGAAACTGCAGAATTGGTTGAATTTTTAAAAAATCCTGCAAAGTTTAAAGAACTTGGTGCTAGAATCCCTAAAGGTGCATTGTTAGTTGGCCCTCCAGGTACTGGTAAAACATTGCTTGCAAAGGCAGTTGCTGGGGAAAGTAATGTTCCATTCTTTAGCATTTCTGGTTCAGATTTCGTAGAACTTTATGTTGGTGTTGGTGCAAGCCGTGTTAGAGATTTATTTGATAATGCTAAGAAAAATGCACCTTGTATCGTATTTATTGATGAAATTGATGCTGTGGGCAGACAGCGTGGTGCTGGTTTAGGTGGCGGAAACGATGAAAGAGAGCAAACTCTAAACCAATTGCTAGTTGAAATGGATGGTTTTGAGAGCAATGAGGGAATTATCGTTTTAGCTGCAACAAATAGAGCTGATGTTCTAGATCCAGCGTTGTTAAGACCGGGTAGATTTGATAGACAAATTTATGTAAATCCTCCAGATGTTAAGGGTAGGGAAGGAATTATTAAAATTCACGCTAAAAATAAACCAATTGAAAGCGATGTAGATTTTAAATCGTTGGCTAGATTAACTAGTGGCTTTACTGGTGCGGATATTGAGAATTTCTTAAATGAAGCAGCAATTATGGCAGCAAGAAGAAATCACGCCACAATTAATATGGAAGATATTACTGAAGGTATTAATAAAGTTTTGATGGGACCTCAAAAGAAAAGCAGAATTATAACTGAAAAAGATAAAAGATTAACTGCTTACCACGAGGCTGGTCACGCAATTATTGCAAAAACTTTAGATACAGGCGATTCTGTTCACGAAGTTTCTATTATACCAAGAGGAATGGCTGGTGGTTATACTTCAACCAGACCAGCTGATGATGAAAATCATTACACATTCTCTAAACTAAATAGTCGTATTTGTATGACTATGGGTGGAAGAATGGCTGAAGAATTGGTATTTGGAGATATTACAGCTGGAGCAAGCTCAGATATTCAAAGAGCCACAGAAATTGCCAAGAAAATGGTTACAGAATGGGGTATGAGCGAAAAACTTGGTTTCCAAAACTTTGGTAAAGGCGAGGAAGTGTTTATAGGTAGAGATTACCAAGTTCATAACACATATAGCGAAAAAACAGCAAGTATTATAGATGAAGAAGTTAAGAAAATTCTTGATAAAAACTATAAAAAAGCAAAAGAAATTCTAACAGAAAAAAGAGCAATCTTAGATAATATGGCAAACCTTTTGATTGAGAAAGAAACTATCTATGAAGATGAAGTTAATGCAATATTAGAAGGTAAGGATTATAAAGAAGTTGCCAGACAACTAACTGAAAAATTAGAACAAAGAAAAGAAAGAGATGAGTATAAGCAGTTGGAAACAAAATTATTGCACGAAGAGAAAATGCAAGAATTAAAAGAACAAACTGCTGCAGCGTTTAAAAAGGCAGGGGTTATCTCAGATAGCGAATTTGAGATGATAAAGAAAGAAACTGCAATTTTAAGACAAGCAAATGAAAAATTGCTAAAAGAAAGTAGTGAAAAAATCTTTGGTAAGGCAGAAGAACCAAAGAAAGAAGAAGGCGAAAAGAAAGAAAAGGTAGAAGAACCAAAAGAAGATTTAGAGAAAAAAGAAACAGTTAAAGAAACAAAAAAGAAAGTAAGTTCTAAAGATTCAAAGGGTTCAAAAGAAAAAACGGATAAATCTGCCAAGAAGAAATCTAAATCTAAATCTGAAAAAGAAAAAATAGATAAAGAATAGGATTTTATTAGTAAAATTTAAGTTTAAATTAATTGACAAATTAAATTATTTAGGTTAATCTATAGTAGTTAGATTAAAGGCTAAAAGGAAATATTATGAAAAAGACATTAAGTTATATTATTACAGGTGTGTTAGCGGTTATATTATTAGCAGTAATCGTTCTAGCAATAGTTCCAAGTTCTTTCTATAATCCAATTGAGAAAGATGATTTGAAAAAGGTTGAAGTTTGGCATAATGGAGAAAAAGTTTTAGGATATTATATGTCAGATGATGAACAAAAACCAATTATTGAAAATATTTTAGAAGAAAATTCTAAAGGTTATAAAGAAAAGATTTTATCTTCAGTTTTCTTAGGTTATTATGGAAATAAACCAACTGTAACTCATAAAACTGCCACTGGTTCTGAAAATTTAAAAAGTATCATAGAATCAAATACAAATAATTATTATCTAATTTTTGATTACACTCTTGGTGCTTTAAATTTAGATGATGCTATGAAAACTTTAAAAGTTAATGGTTCAGAATATAAGCTTGAAGATGTTGAAGATGAAAGCAAAGCAACAGTTAAATATTCAAAAATGATTATGGAAATCACAGATTCAAAAGATTTTGGTGAAATCACAATTTATCTTGAAGAATCTGATAAAACAACTCCTGAAGAGTTTGTTTCAAACTATAGATTGAGTGTTCAAGGTTATACAATTGATTTATATAACTTCTTAGAGACTCTATGTGCTGAATAAAAATTATAAAAACTTGCTTGAGATTTTAGGCAAGTTTTTTCTTTATAAATAGAAAACTAAAAGATTTAATCATTAAATTAATTAAAATTTGAATAATTAACATAAAAATTTAATAGAAAACTTTAAATTAAATAAGTTTCTAAGTAAACATTTTCATTTAATTTTTAATCTTATAATTTTAAGGTTAAATACTTTAATTTTTATATAAAATTAATAAAATTTCAAAAATAATTGTAAAAAAGTTAAAAAATTAAAAAAACTTTTAAAATAAGCTGGATTTTACTTGACTAAAAAAAAAAAAAGTAATATAATTGAGAAAATAGAAATAAACTTACAAACTGTGGAAAAATAAATATAAGGAGAATGAAGATGAAAAAGTCAACAAAGGTTATTGCAACAGTAATAGCAGTAACGCTTGTAATTACGGCAATGTTAGTTGCAATCTATGCAGCAACAGCTGGAAATGCAAATATAAGTGCAAATGTATCTTGGACTGCTCAAGCAGGAGTAAATCTAGAGTTTTGGGCTAAAGCAACCGGGGGAGATGAGAGTAAAGAAATAGCTAAAACTACTATCACTCCAACTACTACCAATACAGATGCAAATATAATCGGAGATTTATCTTGTAATTTTACAGATACCACTGATGATGGTGTAAATAATCCAAATGCAATAAAGTTTACATATTATGTAAGAAATAAGAGCCTAACACCATTGAATATAAGAGTAACTAAAACTCCAGCAGAGGCAGAAGAAAGCGGAACGGGAGCAGAAAACCATAAACCAAAAGTAACTCTAAATTCAGAAACTGATGGAACAAGTACTCTAACTGCTGTATCAAGCACTTCAGGTTATGACCTAAAAGCAGGAGATATATTTACATATTCAGTAACTCTATCTCTAGCCAAAGGTGGAACAGGAACAATAAATGCAGATTTTGGCTTAGCACCAAACTTTGATGCAGGCGTAACCTTTAATTTCAAAGTTGGTGGAGATAATAATGGAACAATAGTAACCTCTGTTGATGGAGCTTCTCCAACAACTGTAAGTTCAAGTACATTGGCAGGTCAAACTCTAGGCGAATATTTAGCCACTCAACAAACTGCCGAATATTCCACAGGCTGGTTCTTTGATGAAGGACTAACTAAAGTTGTTTCAGATGATTACTTAAATGATTCTCTAAAAGATTCTTCAATTTCTTCTTTTTATTGCAAAACTGCTGGCATTGAGGGCTTAAGTTTTGCATTATCCGATGATAGTAATTCGTATCTGGTTTCTGCTGAGAGTGCCACATCTCCTAGCGGAGAAGTGGTTATTCCAAATATATATAATGGTAAACCAGTGAGTGGGTTTGTTGCTGGAACAAATTCTTCAACTTCAACTTTTAAACAAAATAAAAATATAACTAGTGTCATTTTGCCTAATACGATGACTGGTATTGCTGATTATACATTTTATTTTTGTTCAAACATATCAAATGTAACAATACCAGATAGTGTAACGAGTATAGGAGATGAAGCATTTTGTAGGAGTGGAATAGTAAATGTTGAAATACCAAATAGTGTGACAAGCATAAGCAGCTGTGCTTTTGGTCAGTGTAGAGAGTTATTAAATGTGGTTATACCAGATAGTATAACGAGTATAGGAGTTAATGCATTTATGAGTTGCACTAAATTAACTAAAATATTTATACCAAAATCTGTTACAGAAATATTGGGGTATCTCTATTATCAGTCTCCTTTTATGGGTTGCTCTTCAAACTTACAAGTTTATTGTGAAGCAAGTAGTAAGCCAAGCGGGTGGCAAGGAGGATTTTATTATGATTCCGGAAATCAATTAAATGTCACTTGGGAAGTAACTCGTGCAGAGTATGATGCGTTATAAAATATAAAAAATAATAGTTTAAAGCAGAATTTAAGATTTTATTTTAAATCTGCTTTTTTCATTTTTATATAGAATTTTATGGATTTTTGAGTTATAATAATATTATTAGCATACTATTGATTTTTTTTGAGATTTATGGTATAATTCATATAATAAAAGGAATGTACTAGAAATTTTAAAAGAAAAAGGGGAGAAAAATGGGATTTTTTGATGATTTTAAAGGTTATGTTGTTGAGAAAGAACAAAGATTAAGAGAAGAAGCAAAGAACAAGTGGGAAAATGTTTCTAAATCTTTGAAAAATAGCGGAGTTTACAAAAAAGCAGGTGCTTTAGCAATTGCAGGTGCTATTTCTATGGGTGCTTTAACTAGCTGTACTAATCCAGTTACTGTTAATTATACTTATTTAGATGGTAGGCAATATAAAGTGGTTATGTACAATTCTGAAGAGGCTTGCTTAATTCCAGTTACTGAAAAAGGTAAAGAAACTGGTGGTCAAGTTATAAATGTAATTGTAAACCAAGATGGCGTTATAGTTGAAGGCGAACATCAAGGTGCAACTATCAATTCTAATAACAATACTAATGGCGGAACATATAGAGTTGATGAAGGTAATAAAGTAACTCAAGTTACTGGTAATCAAAATGTAAATACTGCTCCTTCTAAACCTTCCACTCCATCAAATTCTGGAACTTCTGGTGGAGTTTACAGAGTTGATGAGGGCAACAATGTTTCAAGAGTTGATGGCAGTTCTCAAGTAATTGGAGATAACACATCTGGGGGTACAACAGGTGGTGGCTCTAATGGTGGAACTTACAGGGTTGATGAAGGAAACAATGTAAGCCAAGTTGATGATAATTCTTATGTTATCGGCGGAGATACAAGTGGTGGTTCTACTGGCGGTACAAATGATGGCGGAACATATAGAGTTGATGAGGGCAATGATGTAACTCAAGTTGATGACAACTCTTATGTTGTTGATGGAGATTCAAACGGCGGTTCTCACGGTGGCTCTAGCGATGATGGAACATACAGAGTTGATGATGGCAACGAGGTTATTAGAGTTTCTGGTCCAAGCTATGATGGTCCTAGTTATGATGATAGTTACAAACCAGATGATGGCGTTATTGATTATGTTGTTAACGATGGTTACGATGACCAAGTTCCTGATTACACACCGGGTGAAGATGACACTGTTAAACCAGACCCAGATTATGATGGAGTTTATAATGTAACAGTTAATGAAGATAACGAAGTTATTATTAGACCAGAGCCAGATGCTGAATTGCATTATTCTGTTGGCGAAGATAACTCAAATGTTGGTTCTGAAAACAACGAAAAAGAAGAAGTTACTGATTACACTGTTAATGATGATAAAAAAGAAAATTCAGATGTTATTAGTTACCAAGTAAACGATGGTAGATAAGATAAAAGAGGTGAAAAATGGCTTACGATAGATTTGAGATTGAAAAACTTAAAGAATATATAGAGAGATTAAAAAGCGGTGAATTTCATTTAGGCAGACCTGCTAAAGGCGTTAAATTAACCGATAGTGAAATTATTAGAGTTGAAGATTCTGTATTTAATCAATATAGGTATGATGATGGTACTTATGCTTACGAAGGCAAAGATAAAAATGGCAGACCTTTCGTTGAATTTGCAAGAGATGGTGTTTTTGAAAGAACTTATGATATAAAAAGAGATAAACCTTTAATGCCGGGTGAGTCTAGGGAAAGCGTAAGTTTTAGTGCTCATAGTTATTTTGAAAAAGATAAAGTTGATGAAAATCCATATATTAAAGTTTATACCGATGGTACTGTAACTTGTTTTGATGGAGAAAAAACTTCTTCAATTAATCTTGTTCATCAAAAGCTTCCTAAAAATGATACAATGGATTATTTCCGTTCATTATTTAAGGATTCTAAAACTGGTGAATCGATTCAACCAAATGGTAATGGTGAATTTGTTACTCAAACAGGCGATGTAATGCTTCCAGATGGCAAAGGCGGATATGTTGTTCAAGCTGGTGGCGGAAAAATTGTTCCAAGAGATGGTCAAACTCAAGTGGCAATTTATAAAGAACCTATCTTAGCAATCGAGCCAAAAGTTATTCCAGAAAAAGAAGATGAGAAGAAAAGAAACTTCAAATGGCTTCCTTGGGTTGTTGGCGGATTAGTTGCTGGAACAATTATTACTGGTGCTATTTTAGGTGCTGGCAAAAAAGAAGATAAAGAACAAACCGAAACTTCAGCTCCTGAAACCACTCAATCCACAGTTTCTGAAGATACAACATCTAAAGAGGATAATGGATTTGTAGTTTCTCCAATTGAATCAACTAAAGCAGATGAAACTGAGAAAGCTCCCGAAGAAACAACTAAAGAAGAAACCTCTGCAATTGAAACAAGCGAACAAACTACAGAATTTTCTGTTGATGATTATAAGAACCAAAAAGTTGATACAGTTCTTAGAATGAAAGATGAGAAAACAGATGCTGAAATCACAGATGTTCACTATGAAAATTGTTGGGTAAGAGCTTGGTTTGATGGCTCTTATGATTTAAGAGATTATGATGGTAATGTTTTGTATGAATCAAAAGATGGTGCTATCCAAACAATTGCTTTTGATAAAAATACTGGCGATAACACATTCTTATTAAATGGTGAAACTTTGGTTATAACTCAAGATGGCGATGCAACTCTATATGATATTGATGGTAAGGAAATCAAAGATGAAGATAGATGCGTTTTCGGTATTAAAGAACAAGATATTTTGGATTATCTAAAAGAAAATCCAGAAGAAACTTATTCAATGGATAATTAATAAAAAAAGAACTTCTTATTGAAGTTCTTTTTGCTTTTATTTATATTATCTTTTCAATTAAATTATATTTTTTTGCTTAGATATAGAATAAATTTTAATAGTTTATTGGAAATATGAAAAACTATATAAAAAGAGCCGTAGATTATCTTCTAAAAGCTCTTTTATATTTGCTTGATAAATTATATTATTTTTTCTTAATATCGTATTTTAAAGCCCTTAGAGAGTTTAAAATGGCAACAAGTGTAACACCAACATCGGCAATAACCGCACTTAGCATACCAGTAATTCCTAAAGCACCTAAAGTTAAGAAGATAATCTTAATTCCAGCAGATAGAATTATATTTTGCCAAACAATTTTCTTTGTAAATCTTGAAATTTTTATACTCTCAACAATCTTTAATGGGTTATCGTTTGCTAAAACAATATCGCTCGCTTCAATGCTTGCACTACTTCCATTTAAACCCATACTAAATCCAACATCAGATAATGTTAGGGCAGGGGCATCGTTTATTCCATCGCCAACATATCCAATTTTAGAATTTTCTTTTTCTTTTTCAATATAATTAAATTTATCTTGAGGAAGGCATTTTGAATAAGCTTTGTCTATTCCAACTTCTTCAGCCACTCTTTGAACAATCTTATCGTTATCTCCAGATAACATTATTGTTTTTATGTTCATATTCTTAAGTTCTAAGCAAGCTGTTTTTGCTGTTTCTTTAATCTCATCTTCAAGTAAAATTTCTGCAATTTTCTTATCGTTTTCATAAAGTTCAACGCTTGTTGAATCGTTTTTGGTTGTTTTTCTACCGATAAAATATGAATTATCTTTATAGTTATAATAAACGCCTTTTCCAGATTCTTCTCTAACATCTTTTATATGTTGTAGTTTCTTTTCATTTGCTTTAACAATTGCCTTTGCAATAGGGTGCAATGAATATTGTTCGCCTAAGGCAGATAGATATACGATTTCTTCATCTGTTTTATCTTTAGATAGGTTGTTTATTTTAGTTATCTTAAATTCACCAGTGGTGATAGTTCCAGTTTTATCAAAAGCAATTGTGGATAATGATGCAGTGGCATCAAGATAATTTGAACCTTTAATTAAAATACCTTTCTTAGATGCGTTACCAATTCCAGAGAAATATGCAAGCGGAACTGATATAGCAAATGCGCAAGGGCAGGATACAACTAAGAAAATTAAACCTCTATAGATAGCTGTGTTTATATTCTTTGTAATCGCCCAAATAATTCCCCAAACCACGAATGCTAGAGCCACAACTCCTAAAGTGTACCATTTAGACATTTTTGAAATAACTGTTTCGGTTTTAGATTTTTTATCGCTTGCGTTTTCAATTAAGTCTAAAATTTTATGAACTGTACTATTTTCATAGATGCTAGTTGCTTTTATTTTTAAAACACTATCTAAAACTATAGAACCAGATAGAATTTCCACACCTTTTCTAACAGTTTGAGGTAAGCTTTCTCCAGTTAGGCTTTGAACATCAAGGCTAGCAGTTCCTTCAATTACCACGCCATCAATTGCCACTTTCTCACCGGGTTTTACGATTATAATATCATTTAATTTTATATCGTTTGGTGTAACAATTTCTTCCTCTTCGCCATTTAATCTTGTAACTTTTTCAGGTTTTAGATTTGTTAATTCTTCAATAGATTTTCTTGATTTATCTAGTGCTAAACTCTCAAGGATTTTTCCGATTGAATATAGTAAAATAACCATTAATGCATCCATTCTCTCGCCAACTAATCCCGCTCCAATAACTGAAACTGTTACAAGGAAATTTTCATTTATGGTTTTCTTAAGTAGTAGTTGATATGCTTTATAGAATGTCTTATATCCCATAAGAATAGCACTCACTCCAAATAAAACCCAAGTTAGCCAAGTTGGTAATGGAGCTAATATATCCACAAGTCCCACGCATAAACCAATAAATAATAAGGCAATATCTAAAACTAAGTTCTTTTTAGATTTTTTATTCTCTTTCTCAACCACTATTTCAGCTTCTGGTTCAACTTTCTTTGCAAGCAATATAACCTCGCTAATTGTGGCATCGGGGTTCTTGCAATCTAGGGCTAGTGTAGATTTTAAAAAGTCTATTTCGCAAGAATCAATAGATTTCAATTCGCCAATTTTTGTTTCAAGCATTTTTGCGCAATTAGGACAATCTAATCCGTTTATCTTAAAAATCTTTTTCATCTTCATTCTCCAATATATGCTCTAAGCTTATCTCGAAAACCTCGCTTACATGTGAATCAGAAAGGGTGTACCAAACTTCTTTTCCAACTCTTTTAGCTTTTACTAAGTTTAGTTCTCTTAGGTTTCTTAATTGATGCGAAACTGCAGATTTAGTCATATTCAAGATAGATGAAATATCACAAACACAAAGTTCGTTTTTCTCAAGCAAGTTTATAATTTTAATTCTTGTACTATCAGATAATGCCTTGTAAAAATCGCTAATCAAAAGTAATTTATCATCATCAAGCATATTCTTTTTAGCTTTAGCCACCTTCTCCTTATGAATAACATCGCAATCGCAATACACTTCTATTTTTCTCATATTCTCTCCTTTTTATTGTTCTCCCTAATTCGCATTACAATATTTTAATAATATCAATTTGAATTTTTAAATTATTTATATTACGAAAACGATTGAATAAACATTCAACTGTTTGTATTATAATTGAAAGACTATTCAACTGTCAAGTGTTTTTTATAAAGTTTTAAAAGTTTTTTTTAATCTATACAAAATTCGATATAAAAACAAAAAATATATAATTATGGGTATTGAAATAATTAAAAAGATATGGTAAAATCAAAGCACATTTTAAAAGGTAAGGGTAAGAATAATGAATAACGAAAATAAAAATGAAAGAAAAATTAAGGCTAATTTAAAAAGAGCAGGGAAAGCAATGGCATTTGTTGCTGCAACAACAGTGAGTTTTGCAGGCACTTACTTAGCTTTTAAAAATGTAAATGATTTACACGAAGAAAAACAAAGCGTTTTAGATTATTTTAGAGAGAACAATCCTGTTTATAGAGAATCAACTATAGATGAGGATAGCAAAAATGCAGAAGCTTTTCTTAATGGTGAAATAAGTTTTAATGAATATGATAGACTTTTACACGACCTACATTCAGATAAACCAACAGAAGAAATGATGAAAACTTATGCTAGTGATGAAGAAAATGCTAAGATTGATGAAATTGATAAAGAATTAGTACTTTCTAGCGTTGGTTCTGGCGTTGGTTTATTTCTAACATCTGGAATGACACTCGCTGCCGCATATACTCTAACTGATTACAAGTTAAAAAAAGATATTGATTTAGATGATGAATTTTTTATGTAAGAAGTGGAGTAAAATAAAGCTTATAAAGAAAAGAGGAACTATTTTTAAGAAGTTCCTTTTTTATTGGCTTTTTCCAATAATTTTTAATGCAAATTTAAAAAATATATAATTATGGGTATTGAAATAATTAAAAAGATATGGTAAAATCAAATCACATTTTAAAAGGTAAGGGTAAGAATAATGAATAACGAAAGAATTAATAAAGCGAAACTAAAAAATAGAAGAGCAATGGAAGCCAAAGGAAAGGCTATTGCTTTAATAAGTGCTGGATTAGTTGTTGGATTAGGTACTGGTCTTGTTGCAAATACAAGAGAAGGTATTAAAGAGGAAAAACAAACAACTTTAGACTACTTCAGAGCAAGAAACCAAGAATATAGAGAAGTGGTTGAAAATGAAGATTTAAAAACTGCAAAAGCATTTATTGATGGTGAAGTGGCTTACCAAGAATTTGATGAACATCTTCACGACTTACATTCAGATGAATTAGCAGAAGCTATGTTTGATGTTTTTGCTGGCAAAGAAGAAAAAGAAAAAATGCAAGACCTTGATGTTAAGGATAAGGTTGCAGCTGGTTTAGTTGGAGCAGGATTAGTTTCATCAACAGTTTTAGCTTCCGCTGGTGCTTGCTATATCGGAATTGATTTGTATGAAAAGAATAAGGAATCAAGAAGAAAAGATGATGACTACACAATGTAGTGATTGAAAGCAATAGAAATATTGCTTTTTTTATTTTTTTAAATTTGTGTTAGTTTTGATTTTAGAAAATTGTTAAAGTTTGAGTAGGTTTTAGGAACTTACTTTTTTATCTTGAAAGCCTTACTTTAAATTTTATCATTTTTTTATTAAAATTTTTATAAACCATATTTTAAAATTGCTTTTTTATTTGTTTTAATGTAAGATAATATTACAAACTTAAATAATTAGGAGTTAAAATGAAAATAAGAAGTAGAGCGCCTCTAAGATTAGGATTAGCTGGTGGGGGAACAGACCTTGCATCATATAGCGATAAATTTGGTGGAGCTGTTTTTAATGCCACAATTGGTATGTATGCATATTGCACAATTATTCCAACAGATAATAATAAAATAGAATTTTATGCGTATGATAATAAAAATACATTGATAACAGATAGTGTTCCATATCTTGAAATTGATGATGATAACACTTTGATTTTACATAAAGGTGTTTATAATAGAATAGTTAAGGATTTTAACAATGGCAAACCATTATCATTTATTATGAGTACAAGTAATGATGCGCCAATTGGCTCAGGACTTGGCACATCTTCCACAATGGTTGTTGCGATTTTGGAAGCATATAATAAATGGTTAGGTCTTGGTTTGAATGATTACCAAAAAGCAAAACTTGCTTATGAGATTGAAAGAATTGATTTAAAACTTGCAGGGGGTAAGCAAGACCAATATGCAGCAGTGTTTGGTGGGTTTAATTTAATTGAATTTAGAACTGATGGCACAACAATTGTAAACTCATTAAGATTAGATAAAAGTAGAGTGGAAGAACTTGAATGTTCATTGTTGCTTTATTATAGCGGTACTAGTAGAAAATCTGCTGAAGTTCAAAAAGAATTAGCAAAAAATATTATTAATGACCAAGTTCAAAAAACTGAAGAAAAGAAATCTTCCACAATTGATGCAATGAAATCTTTAAAAGAATACGCTTTTCTTATGAAAGATTGCGTGTTGATTGGAAACTTTGAAGGCTTTTCAAATTGCTTAAAAGTGGCTTGGGAAGCAAAGAAGAAAACTTCAAGCATTATTTCAAATAAATCATTAGAAGAAACAATAAATTACGCAATTGAAAATGGTGCAGATTCTGTTAAAGTATCTGGTGCTGGTGGTGGAGGATTCTTAATGATTTATTGTGATCCTATGAATAGGCAAAAAGTTATAAACGCAATGGAAAAACTTCCGGGCAAAATCTATCCAGTTAAATTTACAAAAAATGGCGTTGAAAGTTGGGTAGTTGATTAATATATTATAAAGATTTAAAATTATTGATATTAAAAACCTTTTAAAAGTTGTAAACCTTTGAAAGGTTTTTAATTTTTATATTTATGTTTTATTTGCAAATTATATTTTTTGTGTTATTATTTTTTATAATTTATTGATCGGAGGTAAGTCAAATGAAAACTATTACAGTTAAGGGTGTTGGAAAAGTTTCTGTTAAACCAGATTTAATTGTGATTTCAATGAAATTAGACACTGAAGATAAAGAATATGAAAAGATAATGGAAACTTCAGCAGAAAAGATTGAAGAATTAAATCGTTCTTTAGAAACAGTTGGCTTTGAAAAAAATTCAATTAAAACAACCAATTTTAATGTTCGTACAAGATATGAAAATATTAGAACCCAAGAAGGCGTTTATAAAAATGTATTCAAAGGATATATGTGTTCTCATAGTTTAAGATTGGAGTTTGATTTTGATACAAAACGCCTTGCAAAGATTTTATCCGCTTTATCTAACTGTGTTGCAAAACCTGAAATCTCTATTGATTTTACAGTTAAAGACCCATCTGCTATCGGAGATGAGCTTTTAAAATCTGCGGTTGAGAATGCAACTAAAAAGGCTGAAGTTTTATGTAAAGCATCTAATGCTAAACTAGGCGAATTGCAAACAATTGATTATAATTGGTCGGATATTAACATATATTCTCCAACTCGTTTAGAAACTAGATGTGTTATGATGCAACAAGAAGATAGTTTGGCTAATATGGATATAACCCCAGAAGATATAAGAATTAATGACACAGCCACATTTGTTTGGGAAATTAAATAATAAGAATATAAAGATTTGAAATAGGGTGTAACTTAAGCTGCTTTTAGGTTACACTTTCTTTGTTATTTAAAATTTAGTAAATCAATGATTGATTTTTATAACATATAAAATATATTACATTAAATTCAATAAAAAATATTGATATTTTTTTTCTTTTTGATATAATTATTTTTACAAGACAATTTAGTTTAAATTAAATGTATTTAATTTATCTATAATTCGCAAGGAGAAAATTTTGAAGAGTATTTATACATATTATAAAGAAAGATTAGTTGAGATTAGCGGAAAAAATAGAAGTCTTTTTTCTAAAAAAATAAGCAAGAAAAATAGTTTTGATATAGGAAAACTATTTGATGGCGACTATGAGGGTATTTCTAACCTTATAGACTTTTTATGGAAAGGCAATAAAGATGCGTTTACAATTATAAGCAAGGATAATAACGATAGGATTGCTAAAAATCTTGGATTAGAACAGAAATATACTCGCCAAAAAACTGATTTAGAAAATTTGGAAGGAGTTGAAAAATCTTCAGAGGCTTTAAAACTTGAGAGAAAAAGAAGAGAAGAAGTTAAAAGAGCAATTATTTCACAAGTTAGCTCAATTAAGGCTTTAAAAAGGGAAATTGAAGAGTTTGAAAAAGAAACTGGCAGATATGAATTATATGTTGGTTATCCTTTTGTGCAAGGTTATTTGTCAAAAGATGTTGAAGTTAAAGCACCTTTAGTTTTATTTCCAGTTACAATAGATGTTGTTAATGAAACCACTGTTAATATTGAATTTAGACCAAATGAGAACATACTTTTAAATAAGGTTTTAATATTAGCGTATGCTCAAAGATATAAACTTAAAGATTTGGAAAATTTGGATATGGAATTTAAAGGTTCAATGTCTAGCAGGTTTAAAGGCGTACCAGAACTTTTGGAATACTTAAAGAAATTTGGTATTAAAATTTCATATAGTTCAAGAAAAGGCTTGTTTGATTACGAAAAAACTAAAAATGTGGAATTGGGTCAATGGCTTGAATTAAAACATTGTTGCGTTTTAGGAAAATATCCTCTAGCAAATTCTATTTATAATGATTACACATTGCTTGAGAAAAAAAGACTTACAAACGATGCAATTGATGAGCTTTTATATGCAAAAGCATCAAAACCAGCGAAGAAAGTTGATGAGAATTTATATACTATTTCAAATTTGGATTATGCTCAAGAAAATGCTATTTCTAGCATAAATAAGAATGGTAATATGGTTATTTATGGACCTCCGGGAACTGGTAAATCTCAAACAATTGTAAATATTATAACCGATGCCATATCCAAGCATAAAAGAGTGCTTGTGGTATCTCAAAAAAGAGCGGCTTTAGATGTTGTTTATAATAGATTGGGAATGCTTAATTCTAAAGTTATGTTTCTAACAGATGCCGAGAAGAAAAAAGGTGCTTTCTATGAAAGAGTTAGAACTATACACGAAGAAACAATGAAAAAGGATATAAGCAAGTCTGAATCCGATTATATTAGAATTGAAGAAAAGTTAAATCGTGAAAAAGAAGCTTTGCAAAAAATAAGCAATGTTTTATTTGAGCAAACAGATTTTGGTTTGTCGTTAGGTGAGATGTATGCTAACGCCACAATTATTGGTAAGAAGAGTTATGAATATGTAATCTACCAAAATATGCTTAAAAACTCTAAACTTATGGCGTTACACTATAACGAATTAAATGAGAGTTTAAGGCTTATTAAAGAGAAAAATAAAGCCGAACTTTATTATAAATATGTTGAAGCTAAAAAAGTTAATCCTTTTGTAGATAACATTCGCGGTGATTTGGAATTTCATATAGTTAATGAAACAAAATCGAGATTAAATAAGATTTTAGCAGACCGTACTGCACCTTTTGATATGTCTAAAAATCCAAACTCAAGACAATTGGTGGCATATTTTGTGGATAATAAATCTAAAGACAATAATCTAAAACCATTAGTTAATTTTGTTGGTAAAACAAACTATCCAGAAGTTTATAAAAAAGTTAAATTAAGCCTATTATTCTTACCAGCTCTTCCTTTCACATTACACATAAAAAATAAACTAGAAAGAAATATTAAATCTGAGTTTTCTAAAACTATTGAAGCTATTGAAGAATATACAACTGAATATGAATTTTTGGAAGATATCCTAACTCCAAATGGATATAGTATGATGATAGATAATATCTTGAATGGAAATATGATGTATCCAAGATATTTATTGAAAGCGTTGGAAAGTTATGTTGAATTTAGAGATTTAAATGCAAGTATTGACACACTTACAGATAATGAAAAAGTTATTTTAAAATTTGCATATAGAACAACAGATACTAAGAGTAAGTATTTAGAAACATTAAGCAAAATTAAGAATATTAGGATTTATCACGAAATAACTCAATTGGAAGATAAACATAAGAAAGAATTATCTAATATCTTGGATTATGATAATATTAAAAATAGAATACTTTCTCTTGAAGCAGACTTAAATAACACCTCGAAAAAGATATGTGTTAATCAATTTATAGAAGATTATCAAAAGCATTTTGAAAAAGACCCAGAAAGTAAGAACTATTTATATCAAATAAATAAAACTCAGAATCAATGGGCTATTAGGAAATTTATGGAAGTTTATGGGGATTATCTATATAAACTTTTCCCTTGCTGGTTGTTATCTCCAGAGGGCGTTTGCAATATTCTTCCATTGGTTAAAAACTTATTCGATTTGATATTATTTGATGAAGCATCACAAGTATTTATTGAAAACACATTGCCAGTAATTTATCGTGGAAAGAATATTGTGGTGGCGGGTGATTCAAAACAGCTTAGACCATCAGCAACATTTATGAAAAGATATTTAGGTGGCGATATAGATGATAAACTAGATTATTCAACTCAAGCAGCTTTGGAAGTTGAGAGTTTGTTAGACCTTGCAATGACAAGATATAATAGTGCAAATCTTACATATCATTATCGTAGTAAAAATGAGGAACTTATAAATTTCTCAAACCTTTGCTTCTATGATGGAAAATTGCAAATTTCTCCAAACACTAGCAAAAATAGGGGATCATCAAAACCTATTGAGAGAATTAAAGTTGAAGGTAAATGGATAAATAGATGTAATGTGGCTGAAGCTCAAGCGGTGGTTGGCGTTTTAAAAAAGATTTTTGCAAACAGAAAACATAATGAATCTATTGGAATTATCACATTTAATGCGGAGCAAGAATCAACAATCGAAGATGCAATAGATCGTGAGGCAAGTATTAATCCTAAATTTAAAGAAGCTCTTTTAAGGGAACAAAACCGTAAGGAAAATGGCGAGGATATTTCTCTATTTGTTAAGAACCTTGAAAATGTACAAGGTGATGAAAGAGATATAATAATATTTAGCATTGGTTACGCTAAAAATGAATTTGGTAAAGTTATGGCAAATTTCGGACCATTATCAACTGAAGGTGGCGAAAATAGACTTAATGTGGCAATAACTCGTGCTAAGGAAAAGATATATGTTGTAACTAGTATTGAGCCCGAGCAATTGAATGTTGAAGGTACTAAAAATCTTGGACCAAAGATATTTAAAAGCTATTTAAAATATGTTCGTGCTGTTTCAAATGGCGATAGTTTCGAAACAAAAGTTATCCTAGACCAAATTAGTACAAATTCGGAAGTCTCTATTTTAAATACAAGCTTGAGTGCAGTTGAACAGGATATTAAAAACGAACTTGAAAGTCTTGGATTTAAGGTTGAAACGAATTTAGGTAATACTAATTATAAAATTGGCTTAGCTATTTATGATAGACCATCGGATAAATACTTGCTTGGTTTGGAATGTGATTATTCTGCATATAAATCTTCTCCATCTGTTTTGGAAAGAGATGTGTTCAGACCAGCATATCTAAAATCTAGAGGTTGGAATATAATGAGGATTTGGAGCAGAGATTATTTCTTGCATAAATCCAAAGTTATAGCGAATATTGTTAAGGAAATAGAAAAGAGCCGTTCTCTTCTTCCTATAAAATCAAAGAAAAAATAATAAAAAAATGAAGCCTAATTTATGGCATTTCCATTAATAGGAAAATTGCTTTAAATTAAGCTTCTTTTTTATTAGATTTTAAAGATGTTGTATCTGAATTTTGAATAGAAATTTTTTGTTTTAATAGAAATAAATATAAAGTAAAATATAGGATAAATAAGATTATACAACATATAATTAGTAAGATAACGCATAGTGGATAATTTGAAATTCCGAGCATTTGTCCAAAGGATTTTGCATCAAAAATTATATAAGGAAACCACCTAATATTGTATGCAAATTCGCCAGTTAGTTTAACGATTAGATAGTAGGTTAATAAAAATGAAGAAATACCAATAAAATATGGTAATTTTTTTGAATCTAAAGTTCTAACTTTTATAAAAATAATCTGGATATTCGAAATGTGAAATATGACTAACAACAATCCATAAAGCGATAATTCCACATATTGCTATTAATATGTTTAAAACTTTTTCTTTTGTTTTCATATTAATATAATAACATAAAATTTTTAATATGGCAATTTCAAAATTATTTTAATTAATTTTATAGTTTAATGGTTTTAAATTGTAATTATAAATTATTCTATTATTATGTTAAACTTGGATTTATCTATATTAAATTCAAGTATATTATTTTTATAGGTTGCGTTAAACGCATTTTCTAAAATATCTTCTAAATAAACTTTTAAATCTTCAAGAGTTCTTAACTTTAATTTGTTAAGCTCTTTTTTTTCTTTTTCTAATCCATATCCATATTGATGATTTAAAACATAATCTCTACTATTTTTTATTTTCATTATTTTCTCCTTTGATGAAATTTATTTTTTTATATGTAAATACTTAATTTAATTCGGTAACTTTAATTTTCACTATTTTGTCATTCTCAAGATTAACAATTATTTCATTATTTAATATCTCTATTTTGTTAGATATTTCCATCTTAAAATATTGGGATAGAATTTCAATTATTGAATTACAATCCATATAATAACCTCCTTTTAATAAAGTATAACAGACATACTAGCCCCATCTGTTACACGGAATTATTGTAACTCAATTTCCTATAAAATCAATATAGATTTGATAATTTTAGACTTCTAATATTGTCGAGTTTTGTCGAAATAAGGGGAAATGAATTGATATGGAGCAATTTAGAGAAAATTTAAAAGATTTAATTGTTGAAACTAATTTATCTCTTAGGAAACTTGAAAAGGTTAGTGGCGTTTCAGCAATGCAATATAGCAGATATTTAAAAGATAGCATACCAACAATAGATGTTGTTTTGAAAATTGCAAAATTTTTTAATTGTTCTATAGATTATTTATTTGGTTTAGATGATAAAAGAAATTCTAATGAATATAAAACATATAATTATGATATTTCTAAGTTTTTACCTCGATATTTGAATTTGCTTAAAAATAGTAATTTAACTCATTATAAATTTTCAAAAAATCAGCCATTTAACGAGAGTATTATAAGGCATTGGAAAGCGGGAAAAGTTCCTAGATTGGATATTATTTATATAATTGCAAATTATTTTGATTCATCAATGGATTATTTAATTGGTAGGTATTAAAAAACAGTTAAAATTCTTCTTCTAACTGTTTTTTATTTTGTATTGAATTTTGAATTAATATGTTTTAATACTATTTTGAAAAGTTCTCATTTTCAAATCTTTTTCTATCGAAAATAGCACGCTCTTTATAAACTAAAATAGGAACAAGTTTCTTTTTTTGCATTTTTGCATAAAATTTTCCGCTTATTTGTTCTTCACTTTCGCATAGATTTCCACCATCATCGGTGTATTCAAATTTTAAAGTATAAATAGTGTAGTGAGAAACACAGCCATTATTGGTTTCTGTAACTTCTGTTTCATATAAATCAATAATTTTTCCGTTATCTTCGTGACCTTTTCTAGCCACTTCAAGAGATTTTCTTCCATTGTTAATCATTTTAATGCCATTAATAATGAATACAAGGCTGGTAATTAAAATTACTGATGCGATAAAACACATAAAAATGCCACCGCCAATCTCTTCAGAGTCCCAATTTTTAATAGTTGATTTCAATATTGTGCTAGCGATTATCAATGCAATTATAGAAATAACAATTCTAATAATTCCGCCTGTAATCGTACCACGATTAAATTTCTTTCTTTCCATAAATAATCCTTTTTAATTTATAAATTTCAGTTGTTTTTATTAAATTTATTTTATCTTTAATAATTTTTCATTTTTGGTGCTCCACGAGGGACTCTAACCCCCAACACTTGGTTCCGAAGACCAATGCTCTATACAGTTGAGCTAGTGGAGCAAGTTTTGGTTAATTATTTGTTATTTTTTCTCACATTATTTGATTATATTTTATCTCACAAATAATATTATAGCATAATCTAGGTTTTTTGTAAATTTAGTAATCGCAATTTGTAATATTTTTATGCTGTTGGTAATTAAAATAAAAATAAACTTGTTAAAATATGTAATTTGTGCTAAAATTAAAATAGGTATTGAAAATGAATAAGAAGAATATTTTTAAAACTCAATATGTGGAAAATCCTAGAAAGGTTAATGTTCTTGAATTTTTAATTTATTTTATAATCGCAATCATAATTTTAAGATTAATAATATTCAATGTTTTTTATATCTCAGCCCAAGTTATAGGGGATAGTATGAATCCAACGCTAAATAGTGGAGATAATAACGATTTGGTTGTTGTTTCGAGATTTGGTTCTTTTGAGCACGGTGATATCGTGGTTATAGATGGCAACAAACTTGCTAAAGATACTGGTTCAACTTCTAAGGATTTAATAAAAAGAGTGGTTGGAATGGCAGGTGATAAATTATCTTGGAAATTGATTGGTTCTGAATGGCAAATATTTATCAATGGCGAACAATTAATTCCAGATTACCAAGTTAATCCCTTAAGGCAAGCCGATGTTAATAGTCCAACGGGGAAATATAAGCCAATAGAATTAAATGGTAAGCATTATGATTACCACCCATTTAATTATATATTAAAAGCTCAGAAAGACCATTTTATAGATACTGATGATGATGGACTTCTTGATACATTGGTTGTTCCTAATAATTATGTTTATGTTTTGGGTGATAATAGAAGCAATAGTTTTGATAGCAAAAGTTTTGGCGTTATTAAAAGCGAATGTGTTCAGGGGAAAGTGGTTAAAGTTTATTCGGGCGGAATAAGCCAAGTTGAGTTTTTCTTTAAAACATTATTCTTATAAAAGATGTTTATTAAATCTAAAATAAATGAAAAATAATAAGTTGAAGAAATAAAAATCTTAAGCAATTAAGCTTAAGATTTTTTGTTATAATAATTTAATATCTAATTCTTTGCATTTTTCAATATTTTCTTTATCCCAATAACTCGCTTGAACCTCGCCAATATGTGCTCTACCTAAAAGCAACATACAAAGTCTGCTTTGACCAATTCCGCCACCAATAGTTAGGGGTAGTTTATCTTCAATAATGGCTTTATGATAAGCATAGGTTAGTCGTTCCATCTTATCTGCTTTTTCTAGTTGTTTCATAAGGCTATATTTATCTACTCTTATTCCCATACTAGAAACTTCTAAAGCCATATCTAAAACTTGATGATAAAAGAATAAATCTCCGTTTAATTGCCAATCATCATAGTCTGGCGCTCTTAAATCGTGGGGCATACCATTAGATAGTTTATCTCCTATTTGCATTATAAACACAGTTTTATATTTTTTCGTTATTAAATATTCTCTCTCTTTTTCGCTTGAATTTGGATACATATCTAAAAGTTTTTGGCTGGTTATAAAATAAATATCTTTAGAAATAGTGATTTTACTTGTTAGCTTATCTGGTAATGTTTTATATGTATCGTAAATTGCATCAACAATCTTTTGAACAGTTTTCTTTAAAAAGTCTAAATTTCTATCATCTTTAGTGATAATTTTTTCCCAGTCCCATTGGTCAACATATATTGAGTGAGTTTCATTAATTTGATCATCTCTTCTAATTGCTTGCATATCTGTATATAATCCAGCACCACTTTCTATACCATATTTTGCTAATGCCATTCTCTTCCATTTTGCCAAAGATTGAACAATCTCCAAAGTTTTTCCATCTTTAGCCACATCAAAACTAACTGGTCGTTCAACGCCATTTAAATCATCTTGCAAACCGCTTTCTTTAGTTACAATTAATGGTGCAGACACTCTTATAAGGTTTAACTTATCTGCAAGCTCTTTCTCAAAGGTATCTTTTATTTCCTTTATATATTTTTGTTTTTCTAAAATATCTAATTTTAAGTATTCTTCTTGTGTAAATTTCATAAAACTTCTCCTATTAAATTTGTATATTACTTTATCTTTTGAAGGAGATTTAATTATTTATCTCCTCAGCTTTAAATTATCCTCTTCGCCCGCTACGGCATTTAGTTTTCCCATAAAGTTCTCCTATATGATTTAATATTAAAAAGGCACACTTTAAAGAGTGTGCTAAATGAATAAAAATATATTTCAAATAAAAAACACTCTTTTAAAGTTTCAAAAGAGTGTTTAAATATTAATATTATAACCATTTATTAAACAACCAAAATGAAACCCATAAAATATGAAGTTGAGTTATTATTTGAGTTGTTATTATTAATAAACTTAAACATAATTTTCCTTTTTTATGTTTCTATAATATAAAATATTTTTTTATTTGTCAACAATTTAAACTTATATTTACGCAATTCTAACCACAGTTAGAGAAACGCTTGGTCCACCAGTATTTGATAAACTTGTGGCACTAGTAACGGTTGGAACAAGAGTTATTTTATCATTTGCAGTTAAATTTAAGATAAATGTTCCGCTCGTACCAGTTGTTGCAGAAAGTAATCTTTCTGTTGGTGTTGAAATAACTCCATTTATTGCAATTGCCACATTGTCAGAGCCAGTGGCACCTGTTGCTTCATTTGTGTTGAAATTAACTAAATAAGTTCCTGTTTCGGTTACTGTTATACCATCAGTTTCAGCTGTTAAACCATTGTTTGTTAAAACAGTTGGCATTGTAAGTGCAGTACCACTTGTGATAGTTTCTTCAGTTGTGTTATGAATTGTTGCACTTAAATTGGAAATTGTTCCAGTAGGACCAGTAGGACCTGTAGCACCAGTTGGGCCGATTGGACCAGTTGCGCCAGTAGCACCAGTAGCGCCAGTTGGACCGATTGGACCAGTAGCACCAGTAGCACCGGTAGCGCCAGTAGCACCAGTTGGACCGATTGGACCAGTTGCACCAGTGCCGGCAGGGCCGGTAGGACCGGTTGGGCCTATAGGACCTGTTGAGCCAGTGGGGCCAGTTGCTCCGGGAATACCAATATTTCTAACTATAACATTGGTAGCACTGGGGCATCTGTTAATAGTTCTGTTACCACCACAAATTGAACAAGAATTTGAGAAAAGCATAGTTCACCTCCTAAAGCTAGTATGCTAATTCATAGTATTCAAATTTTTCTTAATATGTTAAAATTTCTGAAAATAAAATAAGATTCTATCATAGAAAAATATCGATAGAATATATTATTTATAAGTAATAAATTATTTGACTTAAAAAGTTTTATTAGATATACTTATATAAATAGTCACAGATTAGGAGAATAATATGAGTGGTAAAAATTTATTTTTAAGCATTGCTTCACTTATGTTTGGTGTTGCAAGTTGTGTTTTAGGATTTTTTGGATTATATGCCACTATCGCTATTGTTTGTTCTATTGTTGCAATAATCTTAGGTTCGTTGCAAATTAAGGCTGGCTCAAATGGCTTGGTGGTAACAGGTCTTATTCTAGGAATAATTGGAATAGTTTGTTGCATTTTTGGAACGGGCTGTGGGGTTTTGTGCGAAGTTATTAGCAAATCTGCAAAAGGTTAAAATATATTGGAAAGTTTTGGGCTTTCCTTTTTTAGTTTGAAGAAAAATTATGTATCCTTTTTTAGAAATATTTAATTTAAAAATTCCGATGTATGCCATTATGATAATGGTAGGCTTTTTGTTTGCTTTTTTAGTTTTCAATCTTTTGATAAAAGAAGAATTAAAAACTGTTGATAAAATACTTTTTTCAATATATGTTTTTCTAGGTGGACTTGTGGGAGCTAAAATCTTAGCTATGATTGTGGCAATTCCTTATTTTTTCAATGCTTCATTTAACTTTTTTAAATGGGGAATGAATAGTGGTATGGTCTATTTTGGTGGAGTTTTAGGTGCGTTTCTAATGGGTGAATTATATATAAAGCTTTATGGCTTAAAACCAGAAAAAATTTGGGATAAAGTTATAGCAGTTTTACCTTTAGGACAAGTTTTCGGTAGAATTGGTTGTTTTTGTGCAGGGTGTTGTTATGGAGTAGAAAGCGAAAAACTTGGCTTGGTATTCCCATATATAACAAATAAGAATTTAGAAGGTGTTAAACTATTACCAACCCAACTTATAGAGGCGAGTTTTTGTTTAATAGTATTTGTATTTTTAATAATCCTTTCAAAGAAAACAACCAAAGAATATTTGATTTTATTAGTTTATTCGATTAGTTATGGTGTTTTTAGATTTATGATTGAATTTTTTAGAGGCGATGAAACTAGAGGAATTTTTATATTATCCACAAGCCAATGGATAGCAATTTTATTAATCGCCTTTGGCTTTGTTTTATATTTCACAAATCTTAAAAAAACAAAGTTTTTTAAAGAAACACCGCCATTAATTAAGCAAACTAAAAACTAGTAAGGAAGTTTGAACCAGAACAAGTACTGCAACCGCAACCGCTATTGAAATTATTATTTGTGTTGATAGAACTCAAAATTAATAAAAGAAGCAAAAGAAAATTTGTATTAGTGTTTAGGTCTGTATCGGTGGAACTAGAAAAGATTGAAAGTAATAATACTAATAAAACATCGTTTTGAAAATTCATAATTTATTCCTCTTATTTTTTAATTTATATGAATTTATAAACAAATTGGTCACTAACAAATAAAGAAGAATTGTAAAATTAAAAAAATATGATATAATAAAAATATGGAAAAGCAAGTTTTAGAATATATTAAATCTAAGGTTTATAAACTACCAACCACTAGCGGTGTTTATAAGATGCTGGATATAGATGGAAATATTATTTATATAGGTAAAGCCAAAAATTTAAAAAGAAGAGTTGGCTCATATTTTTTAAACACAGTTAAGCAAGCGAAAGTTCAACAAATGGTTAATATGGTTGCCGATTTTGATTATATTCTAACCAATAGTGAATTAGAGGCTTTAAACTTAGAGAGTAATTTAATTCATAAAGTTCAACCCTTTTATAATATTTTGCTAAAAGATGGCAAAGCATTTCCTTATATAAAGATAAACACAAAAGTAGATTTCCCAAAAGTTGAAGTAACAAGGAAGGTTAGAAAAGATGGGGCTTTATATTTTGGACCATATTTTAATAAGGTTAATGTAAATAATTTAATGTTGCTTATTTCTAACACATTTAAATTAAGAGAATGTAACTTAAATTTAGTTGCTGGTAAATGTAAAAGTAGGGAGTGTTTAAATTATTATATTGGAAAATGCTTAGCACCTTGCACAGGCAGAGTTAGTAAAATTGAGTATGATAAAGAAGTTAAGAGATTAATTGCATTTTTGAAAGGTGACTCAAATGAGGTTAGAGAAATATTGAAGCAAAGAATGAAAGCATATTCCGATGACTTAAATTTTGAAAAAGCAATTGAAATGAAAGAATGTTTGAAAATTGTAAACGAAATGGATTCGCTTATAATCACAGATTTAGGAAAAATTTTAGATTTAGATGTTTTCGGATATGCAAGCAATGGAATAAACTCAACTATTGCGGTTTTGTGTATTCGTGCAGGTAAGATGATAGGCGTAAACACATATAATATTGTTGATGCGAGTTTGGAAGAATCTGATACAATCTCAAATTTTATTTCACAATACTATCTAAATTCTAAAATACCTAAAGAAATTGTGGCAAATATTGAAGATGAAAACTTAAATGCTTGGTTAAGTGAGCAAGCTAAGGAAAATATTCAATTGTCGTGTCCTAAAAAGTCTGTTAAGTTAAAACTATTAAAGATGGCGGAAGATAACGCACAAGAGCATTTATATAAAAGCGTTGAAAAAGAAAAGCTTTATGAAGAAAAAACAATGGGTGCTATGAGGATTTTAAAAGATACTCTAGGATTAAGACGCCTACCAAAGAGAATTGAGGGTTACGATATAAGTAACTTAGGTGGAAGAAACATTGTGGCTAGTATGGTGGTGTTTGAAAACGGTGTGCCATTAAAGAGTAATTATAGAAAATTCAAAGTTGATTTGGCTATTCAAAACGACTTTGAGAGTATGCGACAAGTTCTAACAAGGCGAATGGGCGAACTTAATAAAGGCGATGTAAGTTTTTCCAAGATGCCAGACCTTATCCTAATTGATGGCGGAAAAGGACAATTATCTTTTGCTAATTCAGTTTTGGAAAAACAAAATATAGATGTGGATATAATTTCGCTTGCAAAAAGAGAAGAAGAAATATATTTGCCAAAGATAAGTGAACCAGTGGTATTATCTAGGAGTAATGTTGCATTAAAACTTTTACAAAATGTGCGTGATGAGAGTCATAGATTTGCGATAACTTTTCAAAGAAAGGTTAGAACAAAGAAAGATTATATAAGCGAACTGGATAATATTGAAATGCTAGGAAAAGAAAAAGCTAAAGCGTTAATTAAATATTTTAAAAGCGTTACGGCAATAAAAAGTGCATCTGTGCAAGAATTGAAAATGGTGGAAGGTATTGGCGACACACTTGCAAACAACATATTTAAATATTTTCATAAAAATAAGTAGGCTAACAAATATTTAGAGATTAACATATAAATCTATATGAAAAGATTAAATATATATAATGATTTAAAGAAACTTTGTAAAGGATTATTTATAAAAAAAAATTATGATTTGAAAGATTATAATTCTTATAAAATCCCAGCCAAAGTTCTTCTTTTTATTGAACCTAAAAATTTAGAAGAAGTTTTAAAAGTTTGTAAGTATTTGCAAGAAAACAAACAAAAATTTGTGGTTTTGGGTAATGGTTCTAATATTTTGTTTTTAAAACCTGAAGATAAAATAGTTTTGAGGTTATCTAACAAATTTGCAAATATATTTGTAAATGATAATAAAATAACGGCTTATTCTGGTGCAAGTTTAAATGCAATTATATCTATTGCTAAACAAAACAACTTAAAAGGTATTGAAGATGGTGTTGGTATACCGGGTACAATTGGTGGAGCAGTTACTATGAATGTTTCCGCATATAGTTTTGAAATTTCTAAGATGGTTAGAAGTGTGGTGGCAATTATTGATGGGAAAGTAAAGATATTTGAAAAAAAGGATTGTTTATTTGATTATAGGAAAAGTGTTTTTCAAAAATTAGATGCAGTTGTTTTGCGTGTGGAGTTAGAATTAGAGAAAGATAATAATTTTAATTTTCAAGAGAGAATAAACTTTATAATTAATAAAAGAATGGAAAGTCAACCATTAAAAGAAAATTCTGCAGGTTCTGTTTTTAAAAATTTAGGCGAAATAAAGGTGGCAAAACTTATAGAAGATGCTGGATTAAAGGGATTTTCAATCGGTGGAGCAAAAGTTAGCGGAAAACATTCAAATTTTATTGTAACTAATAATGCAACCGCTGAAGATGTTTATAATCTTATCTCGTATATTAAAAAGGTTATAAAAAAGAAATATAATTTAAAATTGGAAACTGAAATAAAAATTATTAAATAAACCCAATATGATTTTAATTAATTGTTGGAATTAAATTATTTGTGTGATAAAATAGTAATTGGAGGAATTTTATGTTTATAGGAGATTATCACACACATAGTAAATATTCTGCAGATGGGAAAAGCACGATTGAAGAAAATATGCTATCCGCAGAAAGAAAAGGGTTAAAAGAAGTTGCTGTAACTGAACATGCATATTCAAATTTAAACGGAATTAAGAAAGGTGATTTGAAGAAAATTGTTACAGATGTTGAGGTTGCACGAAAAAAGCACCCTAAATTAAAGATTTATATGGGTATGGAAATTAATCTTTTAGATGAAAAAGGCAATGTTGACCTAACAAAAGAAGAGCAATCTTTGTTAGATATTGCTGTTTTAGGCTTTCATAGAAGATGTAGATTTTTCAAACATAAATTTTCTCATTATAAAATGCTTTATGGAAAAAGTGAAAAGCAGATTGAAAAGAATACAGATGCTTATATAAAAGCACTTGAAAACAATAAGATTGATATAATTGCACATTTAAATTATGGTTGTAAGGTAAATGTTAAAAGAATAGCTGAATATGCAAAAGAGCATAATATATTGATTGAATTAAATGGAAAAAGAATTTTATTTTCTGAAAAAGAAGTAAAAGATTTGCTTGAGAGTGGAGTAAAATTTATTGCAAATAGTGATTCACATAGGTCTATTGATATGGGAGATAATTCAAGGGCTTATAATTTTGCTATAAAATATGGGATACCGCTTGATAGAATTGTTAATTGGAATGATTTACCAAAATTTGATAAAAGGCTTAGGGATTAGAATATGTCGTTTGCATACACTGCAAAAATGGAGGTTTTGAATAATAAAATCGAAAACGATTGTTGTTCGATTGCTTTTTTGAGTGCTATAATAAAAACTGCTGGTGAAATAAGTTTGGATAGCCAACATAATTTAAAAGTTGAGATTTTAACAGAACTTGAAAGTTTATTTGAGAGAATTGATAGTGTTATTTTTCAATATTATGGTAAAAATTGCACACTTTCAAAGATTGAAGATGTGGATATAGTGAAAGTTCCAAGATATAAAATAACCTTGCCAAGCGAGATTGTGGATAAACTTTTGGTTGATTTAGGGATAATGAGCGTATTAAATGGTGGACTTAATGATATTAATGAAACCATTGCTAATTTTATAATTGCTGATGACTGTTGCAAAAGAGCGTATGTTATGGGTGCGTTTGTAGGTTGTGCAACAAGTAATATAAGAATTAAGAGTTATTCAAATGCTGTGGCAAATAGTAGCGGTTATCATTTGGAGTTTGTTTTCTCAAAAGAAAAGATTGCAGAAGATTTTTTAAAATTGCTTGCATTTTTTAATATTAGAGCTAAAAAGACAAAAAGAAAGAAATCTTTTTTGGTTTATATTAAAGAATATCAGTTGATTTGTGATACTCTTGCCTTGGTTGGAGCAAATAGGGCAGTGTTGGAATTGCAAAACGAAGCAGCGATAAGAGATTTAAGAAATAATATTAATAGGCAAACCAATTGTCTTAACGCAAATATTGCTAAAACTGTTAATGCAAGCGTTAAACAATTAAATGCTATAAAAGTTATTCAAGAAGAGGTTGGATTGGAAAGTTTAGATGAAGAACTTATGGAACTTTGTTTAATTAGGCTAGCTAATCCAGATGAGAGTTTGGAAAATTTAAGAAAACTTTATAAATATAATATAACTAAAAGCGGACTTAATCATAGATTTAATAAATTGATAGCAAAGGCCGAGCAAATAGAAAAAGAAAAGAATGTAAGACCTGAAAGCGTTTGGTTGTAAAATTTAAAGTTTTTAAATTTGAATAAATTTTCTATATTAATGATTTAATATTAATATATAATATATATAATAATATAACACCTAAATTTTAGGTGTTTTTTTATTGGTTAAGATGGTTTGAGAGCCAAAAATTTAAAAAAAAATCAAAAATTTTAAAGAAATTTTAAAAAAATTATAAGTTTTTTCAAATAAAGTTGTTTAATTTTAATAAAATTTCGGGGTCAAAAACACCCTTTTTTGATAAAATTTGAGCTCAAATTCGCCAAAAAAAGAAACGCACGGAAGGGTGGGGGTAAAAAAGGTTAAAAATTTTTAAAAAAACTTTAAAATTATTTAAAAAAATGTGTTGACATACTCCTTATAGGGTGGTAAACTATCACCGCACACATCAAGAGAAGGTAATTCACTTGAGGTTGCAACAAATAATTGGTTAAAGATAATTTAGATTGCTTTAACAAACAGTACATTGACAACTGCATATTTAATAAGTATTGAACAAATATAAACAACGAGTAAAAAATTTTTATATTTAAAAATTTTAATTATTTTCGATAATAGTTTTTAATAAACTAAGTTAACGTAAGTAATACAAATTGTTTTCACG
>CAKVMJ010000002.1 GCA_934772445.1 uncultured Clostridia bacterium | reverse complement strand
AATTTAAACTATTTGATGATGCTTGAAACAACACCTGAACCAACTGTTCTACCACCTTCACGGATAGCGAAACGCAAACCTTCTTCGATAGCGATAGGAGTGATTAATTTAATAGTCATCTTAACATTATCACCAGGCATTACCATTTCAACACCCTCTGGAAGTTCGATAGTACCAGTAACATCTGTTGTTCTGAAATAAAATTGTGGTCTGTAACCATTGAAGAATGGAGTATGACGACCACCTTCTTCTTTCTTCAATACATACACTTGAGCTGTGAATTCAGTATGTGGATGAATTGAACCTGGTTTGCAAAGAACTTGACCTCTTTCGATATCTGTTCTTTGGATACCACGAAGAAGTAAACCAACATTATCACCAGCAACTGCTTGATCTAGCATCTTTCTGAACATTTCAACACCTGTAATAACAGTTTGAAGTTTAGAATTCATACCAACGATTTCAACAGTATCGCCAACTTTAACAGTACCTCTTTCTACTCTACCAGTAGCAACTGTTCCACGACCAGTGATTGTGAATACATCTTCAACTGGAAGAAGGAATGGTTTGTCAGTAGCTCTTTCTGGTTCTGGGATATATGTGTCAAGTGCATCAACTAATTCGAAAATGCATTTGCAATCTGGGCTATCAATATTACCTGCTTTAGCAGCTTCTAATGCTTTTAATGCTGAACCTTTGATGATTGGAGTTTTATCTCCTGGGAATCCATATTCAGTTAACAAATCTCTGATTTCCATTTCAACTAAGTCTAGAAGTTCTGGATCATTAACTTGGTCAACTTTATTCATAAATACTACGATATATGGAACACCAACTTGTCTAGCAAGAAGGATATGCTCTCTTGTTTGAGGCATTGGACCATCAGTTGCAGCAACAACTAGGATAGCACCATCCATTTGAGCAGCACCAGTAATCATATTTTTAACATAGTCTGCGTGTCCTGGGCAGTCAACATGTGCATAGTGACGAGTTTTTGACTCATATTCAACGTGAGCAGTGTTTATAGTAATACCTCTTGCTCTTTCTTCTGGTGCTTTATCAATAGCGCCATAGTCCATTGCTAATGCTTGACCCATTTTAGCTAGGGTTGTTGTGATAGCGGCAGTTAATGTAGTTTTGCCGTGGTCAACGTGGCCAATGGTACCAACGTTAACGTGTGGTTTAGTTCTTTCATACTTTGCTTTAGCCATTTTAAAATTCTCCTTTAAAATTCAAATTAATTTGATTTTCTCTCGCCGATTACTTTCTCGGCGATGTTTCTCGGAACTTCCGCATAATGTGAAAATTCCATATTAAAAGTACCTCTGCCTTGAGTTAATCCTCTAAGTTCTGTGGCATAACCAAACATTTCACCTAGTGGAATCTCAGCATTGATAACTTGTAACCCATTTTTAACCTCTGTTCCGCTTAGAACACCACGTCTGCGGTTGATATTACCCATAACATTACCAAGGTAATCATCAGGCATTTCAACTTCAACTTTCATAATTGGTTCTAATAGAACTGGGTCTGCTTTTCTGAAACCATCTTTAAATGCTAAAGATGCTGCAACTTTGAACGCAAGTTCTGAAGAATCGACATCGTGGAATGATCCATCGAATAATGTTGCTTGGAAGTCAACTGCTTCATATCCAGCTAGAACACCATTTTGTCTTGCTTCTTGAATACCTGCATCAACTGCTGGGATATATTCTTTAGGAATAACACCACCAACAATTTTGTTTTCAAATTTATAGCCTTCGCCCGGTTTAAGTGGAGTAAATCTAACCCAGCAATCACCATATTGACCGTGACCACCAGATTGTTTAATATACTTACCTTCAACTTCAACTTCTTTTCTGATAGTTTCTCTATAAGCAACTTGTGGAGCACCAACATTTGCTTCAACCTTAAATTCTCTCTTTAATCTATCAACGATGATTTCAAGGTGAAGTTCACCCATACCAGCAATGATAGTTTGACCAGTTTCTTGGTCTGTGTAAGTTTTAAATGTTGGATCTTCTTCAGCAAGTTTTACTAATGCTAAAATCATTTTTTCTTGATCTTGCTTAGTTTTAGGTTCGATTGCAACTTTAATAACTGGTTCTGGGAAATCCATACTTTCAAGCACGATTGGATGTGCTGGATCACATAGAGTTTCACCAGTTGTTGTATCTTTTAAACCAACGATACCAACGATTTCACCAGCGTAAGCTTCTTCAATCTCTTCTCTATTATTTGCGTGCATTCTTAATAGTCTGCCAACTCTTTCTTTCTTATCTTTAACTGGGTTATAAACATAAGTACCAGCTGTAACAGTACCGCTATAAACACGGAAGAAAGTTAATTTACCAACATAAGGATCTGTCATAATTTTGAATGCAAGACCAGCGAATGGTTCTGTATCAGAACTATGTCTATCTTCCTCAATGTCAGTACCTGGAATTGTTCCTCTAATTGCTTTAATATCTGTTGGAGCAGGCATATAATCGCAAATTGCATCTAACAATTTTTGAACACCTTTATTTCCAAGAGCTGTACCGCAAGTGGCTGGGAAAATAGTCATATTTAATGTACCTTTTCTAATACCACGCTTCAATTCTTCGATTGTTAATTCTTCTCCAGCAAAATATTTTTCTAACAACTCATCATCTTGCTCTGCAGCGATTTCGATAAGTTGAGTTCTATATTTTTCTGCATCAGCTTTATATTCAGCTGGGATTTCAGTAACTTGAATATCAGTTCCTAAATCATTTTTATAAATATATGCTTGGTTTTCTACAAGGTCGATAATACCTGTGAATGTTTCAGCAGTACCGATTGGAATTTGAACTGGAACTGCATTAGAACCAAGTCTTGTTTTGATACCTTCAACAACATTAAAGAAGTTTGCATCTGGTCTATCCATTTTGTTGACAAATATCATACGAGGTACATGATATTTATCAGCTTGACGCCAAACTTTTTCACTTTGTGGTTGAACACCCTCTCTTGCGCTGAATACCGCAACAGAACCATCAAGAACCTTTAAACTTCTTTCAACTTCCGCAGTAAAGTCAACGTGACCTGGGGTATCAATAATATTAATTTGATGACCTTTCCAATAGCAAGTTGTGGCAGCACTAGTGATTGTGATACCTCTTTCTTGTTCTTGAGCCATCCAGTCCATTGTTGCTTCACCTTCGTGAACTTCACCAATTTTGTGAGTTTTACCAGTGTAGAACAATATTCTTTCAGTAGTAGTGGTTTTACCGGCATCAATATGCGCCATAATACCAACATTTCTTAAATTATTTAATGCTACTTTTCTAGGCATAATATTTTTCTCCTAAATGATTACCAACGATAATGTGCGAACGCTTTATTACTTTCAGCCATTTTGTGAACATCTTCTTTCTTCTTGTATGCTCCACCTTGGCTATTATAAGCATCCATAATCTCGCCAGCTAGTTTTTCATCCATACCTCTTTCGTTTCTCTTTCTTGTGTAAGTAACCAACCATCTGATTGCTAGAGTTTGTTGTCTAGCAGGTTTTACTTCCAATGGAACTTGATAGTTTGAACCACCAACTCTTCTTGATTTTGTTTCAAGAAGTGGTTTTAAATTATCTAATGCTTGCATAAAGTAAACATCTGGTTCAACACCAAGTTTTTGATTAATAATATCAAATGCACTATAAACGATGTCTTGAGCAACTGCTTTCTTACCATCTAACATAACGGCATTAATAAGTTTAGTGATAACCTTATTGCCATACTTAGGATCTGGAAGGACATCTCTCTTAGGCACTCCCGCTCTTCTTGGCATAATTTCTCCTTTAATTTATCTTAAATTTATTTTATAGTTTATTTACCTTTTTTTGCACCGTATTTACTACGCGCTTGTTTCCTCTTAGCAACACCAGCTGTATCCATAGTACCTCTAATAATGTGGTAACGAACACCCGGAAGGTCACGAACTCTTCCGCCACGGATTAGAACAACGCTATGTTCTTGAAGGTTATGTCCCTCACCTGGGATATAAACAGTACCTTCTTGGCTATTAGAAAGACGAACTCTTGCAATCTTTCTTAAAGCTGAGTTTGGTTTTTTAGGAGATGTTGTTGTAACAGACAAACAAACACCTCTTTTTTGAGGATTTTCATCTAGAATTGGAACTGCTGATTTTGTTGCAACAGTTTTTCTGCCTTTTTTTACTAATTGATTAATTGTAGGCACAATCTTTCCTCCCTTGATATTTTTATTGAAAAGCATAATACTTGTTTTAGCCAATTTTTCGCTTTTCTTCAAACCAAAACAAGTTAGCAAATTTTAATTCAACCCTTTAAAACTCGCCAATTTTCCCTGCATAGCACAACAATTTAATGTTTGATTATAATATCGCAGGAATTTGCAAACTATAAAATTTTCTCACACCATTATTTTACACTTGCATAGCCTTACATCGCATAGCAAAAAAAGCATAGCAATATTCGGCATATTATAATACGATTAAGAGTTTATCAAAATTCGAACTGATTTGTCAATGTTTTTTCATACTTTTTTCAAAAATATTTTATCTTTTTCTTATATTATATCTAAATTAATATTATAAGATAAAATTCATTATTTATAGCACTAAAAAAGATTGAATGTAAAGAAACTAAAGCATAATTAATTTAAAAAAGAGTATTGAAATTTAGTTTCTAAAGTGGTATAATAGCCATAGATTACCAAAAAAGGGAGAAATTATTATGAATAATAATGATGAACTAATTAGATTTTTAGAAAATTTTGACAACATCAAAAATTACGCTTGCAAAGAGATTTTTGATAGCTTAGTTGATGGAGTTAGTTATGTTTGCGATAATAATTCTGAAAGAATGGATAGCTTGCTTGCAGATATGAATAAAACATTAGATTCAGATAAAAGCGAAATTAACACAGGATTATCTAAAGATGAAAAAGGAACTATTTCATATAAATTCAATCAAGGAGTTATTACAATTCAAGCTCCAAATAAGAAATTATATCTAGATGCAGATTCAAGCGAATTTAACTTAGTTTATGGCGAATATATTAAAGGATTCAATGGTTTCCACGATATTTGTACAAGAAACGAAGGCGGTTATGCTGGCGCATCATTAGATGAAAATGGTAAAATTGTTATTGAAGAAGGTCAAATTAGAACTCAAGCAGACCCAATTGAAAATATTGATAATATGATTAATAGAGCTAGCCAACGCATAACATCTAGAGAAGCATACGTTGAATTTGACCAAGAGGCTATTAACGATTTTATTAATGGTCACGCTTAAAATTAAAAACGAAAAAGAACATTTTAAATAATGTTCTTTTTTTTGTTGTTAATAATAATTAGTTTACTTAATACCTAAAAAAGCATTTAAGTTACTACCTCAATAAACTTCAAATTGATTACTATCATAATAATTCCAATATTCATCCCAACCACTTGGCTTACTTTCAACTTCACACCATATCGTTAAGTTTGAAGAGCACTCATAAAATGGAAAATAAAAATATACAGAAGCATCTAATGTTATTTTTGTAACAGTTATAGAATTATAAATTTTTATTTAAATTTTAAATTAGGTTAGAATTTTTTAAGAATATATTTTAATAATTCTTATTCTATTAACATTCTTAAAATTAAAGTATGTTTTGAATTGAATCAAATTGTTCACGAGAATAATTCCAAGTTGGAGTAAGTTTATTAGTTTTACTACTATCATAGTTATTCCAATATGTTCCCCAGCCAGTTGGTTGGCTACTTGCTTCACAATAAATCTTTACAGAAGAACAACCATAGAATGGAGCATATTGATCAGCAATAATACTCGTTACAGAAGAAGGTATGAATATCTTTGTTAGATTTGAGCAATTAGCAAAACTTTGAGTGCCAATAACTTTAACACCTGATGGAATTGAGATGCTTGTAATTCCTAAATTATCTTTAAATGCAGATGCACCAATATATTCAACTGTTGAAGGAATTTTAGATGTTGAACAAGTGGCTAGAATAGTATTTGATTTTTTTTCAATAATAGCATTACAATTTTCCCTACTATCAAAATAACGATTTCCGCTTTCAACATAAACAGATGTTAGTTCATTGCAATATGCAAATAATTGCCCTTGATTTCCATTTAAATTATCCAAAGCTTGTATGGACATTGGTTTTGCCATATCTGTGTCACGAATATTACTGCCATTATTAATTATACTTTTAACACTACTAGGAATTACCACACTTGTTAACCCTTTACAGCCTTGGAATGCAAAATAAGCAATACTTTCAATAGTTTTAGGAATAACTGTATTCTTACAAGTTGCAATTAAAGTATTTGTTTTACTAAGAATTATACCATTACAATTATTTCTGCTATCATATTTGGTATTACCAGATGCAACGGTAATACTTATTAGATTAGGACAATTCATAAAGATATGGTAATAATTAACCGTATCTACACCTTTATAACTACTACCGCCACCTAAGCCACCTAATTCTTTATTTGTTCCTATACTTTTTGTAAGCGGTTTGGAATCATTACCACTCAATAGGATATTTTGCATTTTAACATAATTGATTTCTTCTACACTGCTTGGTATAACAATGCTAGATATACCACAACCTGAAAATACTGAAGAACCAATTTTTTTAAGGCTATCTGGCAAATATATGCCTACTAGATTTTCGCAACCAGAGAATGCACTATCTTTAATATATTCTATTGTATTTGGTAGAACTACGCTTGTTATATTTGTATTGTTTTCAAATGTAGAACTTACCGAAGATGTTGCATTAATTCCCTTATTACTTCCCAAAAGATCACCAGAACCAGATGATGCTGAACCTAAAATGGTAACCTTTTTACCATTATACTTATTCGGAATTATTACTTCTCCACTTGGAGGTGTGGTACTATCACCCCTCACCATATATGTGTCGGTATCTGAATCTAATTCAAAAGTTAAGCCTGTGGTTGAAGCTGTTTTGCCATATAGAGAAGATATTGAAGATTCTTTTAATTCAACATTTAGATAATCATCAGAAACGGCTTTTGTTAGATTTTCATCAAAGAACCAACCTGTAAAATATTCTGGTGTTTGCAATGTTGATAAGTAAGTTCCTAGAGTTTGGCCTACTAAACTGCTTGAATTTACAGTGGTTTCACCAACACCATCAACTGTGGTGATGATTGTTCCTTGAGAACTTCCACCAACTGCAAAATTAAATGTTACGCCAGCATCAAAACTTGTGCTGATACCGGTATCAGCATTGATTGTTCCTTCTCCGCCACTTGCTAGAGATAGTGTTACAGTGTATGCAAACACATCTCCCGCACCTAGATTATATCCAGATGAACCTAATACAGCAGTTAGAGTGTTTGTTCCTTCAGTTTCCGAATTTAAAACAACTTTTGGTGTATGATTTTCTGGGCTTGTACCTGCTTCTTCCGCTTGAGCTGGAGTTTTAGTAACCCTAATATTAAGCGGTGTTAAACTTTTATTTTTTACATAATAAACATATTCAATAGCATTTGGATTATTAACGCCATCTTCCGATGTATCTGAGAAATTACAACTTAAATCCCCAATAATATTTGCGTTAGCATTTGTGGTTGATGGAGTAATACTTGTTTTTGCTATTTCTTTAGTTTCGCTTCCGCCAGAAACTTTTGCCCAAAACTCTAGGTCAACACCCGCTTGAGCAGTCCACGATACATTTGCGTTTATTCCAAAGTTACCTGCTGTTGCTGCATAAATTGCTATTATCATTGCTGAAATTACAAGGGTAACCGCAATTATTGTTGCTACAACTTTTGTAGATTTTTTCATTTTCCAATTCTCCTTATATTATTTTATCCATAATCTACAGATTAACTTCGAATATATATTATCTATTTTTTTCCCGCTAGTCAAATAAAATAGCTTTTACCTAAAAAATTTTTCAGAAATTTCTACCGATTTTTTTAAAAATTTATACAATTTTAAAGTTTTTAACCAAATTTTAAGATAGATTTTTACTTTGCTTAATATTCGTTCAATTTCTATATAAATTAACTATTTTGATTTATAAAAAAAGAGCCTTAGATTATATTTTAAAGACTCTTTTTGTTTTTATCCTATTAAAGCATTAAGCAGCCCATTCCGCTGGCATTGTTCTATTAGCTTTAAACCAATCTGTTTCTTTTAAAAGTTTGCTATTATTTGAACAATAGATATTTATTTCTATTGAACTTTCGTGTGCTTTAGCACAAATTACGATATTTCCATTCATTGATGTAAATTCTGCTTTATCATAATCAACACACAAACTTGTTACATAAACTTTATCTGTTTGAGCATATTTAGCAACATTATCTACAAATTCTTGAGTTGGGAATTGATTTGCATTTGTTTTTGTATATTCTGGGCTACCAGCACAACAACAAACACAAACTGTTTTAGGTTTAATTACTTCTAAAAGTGCTTTTGAAGAACTTGTTTTTGAGCCATGGTGACCTGCTTTATACAATTCAACTTCGCTAAGCAAACCTGCGTTTTGACTTGCATTAACCAATGAAGCCTCGCCCTCTTTCTCTAAATCGCCTGTGAACATATATTTTTTAGTTTCTGTTCCTAATTGTTGAACAAGTTGGAAGCAAACAGAATTATTATTTTCTGTGGTTGCAGTTTCTAAATCATAATATTTTTGATATAAGAATTGCAATTTAACATTATTTCCTAAATCAATCTCTCTATTAGATATATCATCTTTATTAACAAATTTTGTAACCTTATATTGATGATGTTCTTTGCCTAAAGACTCCATTTTTTCAGCTAATTGCTTCTTTTCATTAATATATGCTTTATATAAGCCTTTGCTTGAGTTTTGGTTACATTTATTAAATTCTATTACATTTGTAATTTCAAACTTATCAAATAGGCTATTGCTCGTTGCAAAACCAGCATAGTGGTCTTGATGGGCGTGGGTTACGATAACATAATCAAGTTCACCCTCAATATATGGATTTATATAATCATAAATAGTTTGAACAGATGTTGACTTTGAACCAGCATCAACTAATATTTCAACATCTCCAATTTTAATAAAAGTACAATCGCCTGTATATTTATTGCCAAGTTCTAGAAAATGAATAGATAAATCATTACTCTTTACTGTTTCGGCATTAATCTCACCTTCGTGGGCGGTATTTGAACCATTATTATTTGAAACTGTTACTGTTTCTGGAATCATATAAGAATCTGGAGTTGCGTAGTATAATCTAAAGAAACTACCAATCACAACACCAACAACAAAGCATAAAAACGAACAAATTATTATTTTTGCTACCGATACTTTTTTAGGTCTTGCCATATTATTCTTCCTCCCTCAAAACTATAATATTTCTGATTAATGTTACAGATTTATATCTTGGGTTATCAATTGTGTAGATAGCATAATAAATTCCTGCTTTTGAAGAATCTATACCGCTTACAACTTCTGGATCAAAAGATATATCTTCCCTATATTTATATTGCACTTTAACCTGACTAGATATATCCTTACCAAACAACACGCATTTTGCACCAAGTTCTGTATATTCAGTTATACCATCATCATCGTTTAAATAAATGTCTATTTGGTTATGAGCATCAACATTCATTTCAAAACAATCGTTTTTGCAAAGATAAACCAAACAGAAATATCCAATCACTATTCCAATAACCAAGCATAGCACTATTGAAATAACTAAAGGCTGATTTGTTTTCTTTGTAAGCTCTTTTGTAACTTTTTTACTAACCTTACTATTTGAAGGAACTGAGATTTCTAAATTTTTTTCAACTCTTGTGGCTTTAGCTTGTTCCACACTCGAATTTTTCTTAGCACTAGAACTTGTGGAAGATTTTTTGCTTACGCTAGATTTTGTTGAAGCCCTATTGGATTTAGAAGAACTTGAAGATTTATTTTTATTTGCATTTGGCCAAGGAATAAACGCTTTATTTGAAGATTTAGTTGCCTTAGCATTTTCATATTTCTTTTCCGCCATTTTTCACTCCTTTGTTTTATTTTTCGCACAGATAGAGTATATCACATAAAAAAATTTATGAAAAAAGAATTTTAAATGTTTTTCAATAAAAATTTTAAAGCACTATTGATTATTCGAAAATAATTTCAAACTTGGATTTATCTATATTAAATTCAAGTATATTATTTTTATAGGTTGCGTTAAACGCATTTTCTAGAATATCTTTCAAATAAACTTTTAAATCTTCAAGAATTCTTAACTTTAATTTGTTAAGTTCTCTTTTTTCTTTTTCTAATCCATATCCATATTGATGATTTAAAACATAATCTCTACTATTTTTTATTTTCATTATTTTCTCCTTTGATGAAATTTATTTTTTTATATGTAAATACTTAATTTAATTCGGTAACTTTAATTTTCGCTATTTTTCCATTTTCAAGATTAACAATTATTTCATTATTTAATATCTCTATTTTATTTGATATTTCCATATTGAAGTATTGGGATAGAATTTCAGTTATTAGTGTATCACTCATTTATGCTTCTCCTTTTGTTTTTCACTCGTTTAAAAAGTGTTCGTTCTATGTTGCAACTATTGTATTATACCATCTTTTAACACGGGAATAAATACTAAACAGACACTTTTAAATAGAATATTTAGTGTAAAAGGCACTAATTATGTCTAATTTTGTTGAAAGATTTAAAAATGAACTTGAAAATGAAAAATTAACATTGCAATCATTTTCAAAAATTACTGGAATTAGCAGTTCTCAATTAAGTAAGTATGCAAGTGGTTTTTATGAGCCATCATTAAAAAATGCAATTATTATTTGCAATAGTTTTTCTTGTTCAATTGATTACTTATGTGGTCTTAATAAAAATAGAAATAATTTTGGTGCTTTAAAAAATGAAAACGCTGAACTGTTTTATAAGAGATTTAATAATTTACTCAAAATAAATAACACCAATATTAATAGAGTTTCAAAACACACATCTATAAATAGGAATTGTATTTATAATTGGCAAAACAAACACTTATTCCCTAAATTAAGCATATTAATAAAATTATCCATAGAGCTCCATACTAATATTGAATATCTTATTGGCAGAACAGATGTTATGGAGATAAGTTATGGAATTTAAAGAAGTGTTTAAAGATATTATGTTAGAGAGAAATACTAACATACAAAAAATTAGCAAGCAAACAGGAATTGATGACTCTGTACTCTATGATTATTTGTATGGTGCTTATCCCGATGTTAAATACGCTGTTATTCTTGCAAATGAATTAAATTGCTCATTAAATTATTTAATGGGTATAGATGATGAACCAAGTACCACTAAATTTAAAGATAGTTATGATATTTCATTATTTGCTAACAGATACGATGACTTATTAAGAAAATATAATATAACTCATTATAGGCTTAGCAAAGAAAAGGGATTAAATTATTCTAGCCATTACGCTTGGAAAAGAGGTTCAATTCCAAATATGAGCTCACTAATTATAATTGCATCATATTTCGATGTTAGTATTGATTATTTAATCGGCAGAGAGAAATAATAAATGAAACTACTTAATAAAATGAATGAATTTCAAGAAAGATTACAAGAATTATTAAGTGAAAACGATTTAAGCAGATTGAAATTATCAAAAAATATAGGTATATCATTTGAAACTTTGAATGGATACTTTAACAAAGATTTTTATCCGGAGCTTTCAGTTTCCATTAAAATAGCAACTTATTTTGATTGTTCTTTACAATACTTAATGGGTTTGAGCGAAGATTACAACAATGGCGATAAAAATAATTTATCTTTTATCGAAACACTTAAAAAATTAATGAAAGATAACCATATCTCTATTGAAAAGCTTATGAAAAGCCTTAATATGAGCGAGGCTAACTATTATAGGTGGAAAAACGATAACAATAAACCATCAATGCAATCAATAATTGCTATTGCTAAATACTTTGATGTTAGCATAGATTATTTGATTGGTGGAGAGAAAGAATAAATGAAAAAATAGCACTAAATTTTTTAATGCTATTTTTTATATCCCCCTATTCTAATATTAAAGTTATGAGAAAATTAACTATATAACTCTTTAAAAATTTACATCTTTAAATACTTTATCTTTAAGCAAGAAAAAAAGTCCTTTTGAAGGACTTTTAACTGGTGCTGAAGACCGGACTTGAACCGGTACGAAGTCGCCCCCGCAGGATTTTAAGTCCTGTGCGTCTGCCTATTCCGCCACTTCAGCATAAGATTTGGAGGCACCACCCAGATTCGAACTGGGGCATAAAGGTTTTGCAGACCTTGGCCTTACCGCTTGGCTATGGTGCCATATTCTTCCCTAGTTTCTCTCTTACTTTATTTAAAGTTTAAAGCATAATATAAAATTATGCTTCCTTTAATCTTTTGGAGCGGAAGACGAGATTCGAACTCGCGACATTCGCCTTGGCAAGGCGACGCTCTACCACTGAGCCACTCCCGCATATAATTTTATCTATAATCTTATATGATTTAATTCTTAATTTGTTTCTTAAATCAATTTATGCCTGTTCAAATTAGAACAGGCACTTAAGATTTGGTGGGAACTGTAGGGCTCGAACCTACGACCTCCTGCTTGTAAGGCAGATGCTCTCCCAACTGAGCTAAGCTCCCAAATTAATAGGAATTAAACCTGCTTGCAACCTCTTTCAAACGATTGCTTTAATAATATAGCAAATCTTAAGATAAATTGCAAGCAATTTTACTAACTTTTTTAAAATTTTGATAAATTTTTATATATTTTTTTATAAAAATCAACGATTTTACTGGTTTTACCGCTATTTTAAGCCATTTTCCATATTTTAAGAGAGAATTTCCACCATTTTCCCATATATATTATATATAAATGTTATATAGAAGTAAAATCATATATAAATAAATTCTTATGTTTTCCACATTTAATTATAAATAGGAAAATGTGACAAATTTTCAAATTACTAAATTCAATTTAGAAAAACTTTGTTTAACTAATAGGATTAAACAAATATTAAGTTATGCAATGGAAACCTTATATTAAAATAAGAAATATTAATCATTTTAGATTTAAGAAAATTTAATAATTTTTAACAGCAACAGAATATAAAGCACTTAATTAAAGTTTTTACATACCTAACTTAATGTCATTTTAATACATAACTATTTAAAAACTTACATAAAAATATATTAGTTTTATTTTATTAAAAATAGCAACAAATAAGTTTTGAATAAATTAAAGAATATGTTAAAATGAAAAGAAAGGAGAAATTTTTATGGATGAAATGACAACCTCATCTTCGCAACCAGTTAAAAATAGAAGATCTGCTATGTTGAAATGGGCTGGCGGTTTAAATATTGCAACTGCTATCGCTTATTTCTTTATTGGTATTTTAGTAATGTTCTTTAAAATAGAAACAACTTATGAAAATTACCGCAACTTATATTATACTGGTGCGCCAGACGATTTGTCTTTTGAAGAATGGCAACAAGTTATAGAAACATTCCAAAGCGGAATTAACATTATCCTAGGGGTTATCTTAATTGCATTAGCTGGATTATTTATTTTCTTTGCTATAAAACAATTAAAATATGCAAAAATTTATGATGATATTGAATTTAGCCAAACTAAAAACCTTCTTATTGGTATCCTTAGCCTAATTCTTTCAAATTGGATTTCTGGATTACTAGGTATTTTAGCTCACAACACTAAAAACAATCTTACACTTCAAAGTGGTTTCTATACTCAACCTGCACAATCTAATTCGGCAAATGAAATGGAAGCCAAAATTATGAAATTAAAAGAAATGTATGCAAAAGGTCAAATCACTTTAGAGGAATACAACGAATTAATGAATAAAATTGATTTTTAAATTTAAACACTAGATTTCTAGTGTTTTTATTTTCTAACATTAAAATATTCAAAAACACAATAAATTTATTTAAACACAAAAAGCACCAATGATTTGGTGCTTTTTAAAATGAAATTGTTTAACTAATTGCAACATTTACAAGTTTTACAACCGCATTTTTTTCTTTTAGCTTCTTTACCAGCCTCTAGTTTTGAACTGCAACCTTTTGTTTTGGTTGAGCCATAAGATTTTGTACTAGATGAACCACAAGATTTTGTTGTGGTCTGGTTAGATCTAGAAGAGTTTGCTCTAGCCATAATTTCACCTCCATATATTCACAAGGAACAAAACTATTTTTTGTGAATGGTTTACACATAAAACTATGAAACGATAAACACTAATTCAATTCCTTGTACTTTTATTTTTCGCAAAATTCGACAAATTATTCATAAAATTAAAAATTTTTTCTAATGCTATTAATTGCATTTTTTTCAAGCCTACTTACTTGTGCTTGACTAATTCCAATTTCATCTGAAACTTCCATTTGAGTTTTTCCAACATAATATCTTAACATCACTATTTGCTTTTCCCTTGGAGATAATTTTCTTAAAGCATCTTTTAAATTTAATTTTTCTAACCAACTCTCTTCCCTATCTTCAGAATCACTTAATTGGTCCATTAAATATATTGTGTCATCTCCATCATTATATACGGGGTCACACAAACTAATAGGCTCACTAATTGCTTCCAAGGCAACACTAATCTCGGATTCTTTCATATCTAAATATTTTGCAATATCTGTAACTGTTGGTTCTTTACTATTAATTCTTATCAATTCTTCTTTCGCCTTTAATGCTTTATATGCCGTGTCTCTTAAACTTCTTGAAACTCTAATAGAATTATTATCCCTTAAATATCTTTTAATCTCACCAATTATCATCGGCACTGCATAGGTTGAAAATCTAACGCCTAAACTAACATCAAAATTATCTATGGCTTTCATAAGTCCAACACAACCCACTTGGAAAATATCATCAAAATTATTTGTTCTATTTTGAAATCTTTGAACCACACTTAAAACCAATCTTAGATTAGCAACTGCAAATTCATCTCTGGCTTTCATATCCCCAAGTTTTATTTTTTCCATAAGTTCTGCTTGAACACTTGCAGATACCTTTGGAAGATTATTTGTGTTTATACCTGTTATTTCAACTTTATTAGCCATAAAAAAATCTACTCCTTTATTTTAGTATGTAGATTCTTTATTTTTTTATGTTGTATTAAATTGTCTATATTGAGTATATTTTTGTCATATAATATAGATTTTATGTCAATTATTATACTATGCAAGTTTTAAAATTTCTTTTTTAATTCTGCTTAAAATTTTCTTTTCAAGCCTTGATATATAACTTTGGCTAATACCTAAATCATCTGCAACTTCTTTTTGAGTTTTCTCATTATCTCCATCAAGACCAAAACGCATCACCATAATAAGGCGTTCCCTAGAATTTAATTTATTTAAAACAGACCAGAGTATTTGCACTTCGGTTTGTCTTTCAAATTCGCTTTGAGGTGCAACATCTTCGTTTGAAACTAAATCTGTGATCAATAATTCATTACCTTCGCTATCGCAATTAATAGGTTCATTCAAACTAACCTCTTTTTTTAACTTACTTATCTTTCTTAAATACATCAATATTTCATTTTCAATACATCGAGATGCGTAAGTGGCAATCTTTATATTTTTTTCACCCTTAAAAGAATTTATAGCTTTTATAAGTCCGATACTTCCAATACTAATTAAATCTTCCATATCCGCATCTGTATTTTCAAACTTTTTTGCAATATAGATTACCAATCTTAAATTATGTTCTATAAGTTTTTGTTTTGCAACTTCATCTTTATTTTCCATAACCTTAGATACAAGTTCTTTTTCTTCATTTGGTTTTAGTGCCTTAGGAAGTGCCTCTCCTAAAGATAAATAATTAACCTCACTTTCTTTTTCCGTGAATTGGAAATTAAATACTTTTTTGAATAGATTTAACAACTTTTTAAACATATATCCCTCCGCTAAATATATTTTAGAGTGTTGCAATTAAGCAAACAATCAAAGTTTTTAAACTCATTTTCCGATACTCCAATAAGAGCATTTTTATTGAAAATCTTTTCGTTTTCTTTTTTGATAATTAGTTTATCCACTTCAAAAACCATAACAGCATTTTCTCCAACGGCAGACCTGGTTTTTATAAAATGTATGTTATTAAAGTTTTTAAAAGTTTTATTAATTTTATTAAAGCAACTTAGTGAAATTAACGAAACATCTTTACCATCTTCATCTGTTAGTCTATTACCACTATCAAGATAGGCCTTAAAACTAAAGACTTGTTCTTTAACTTGGATTTGAATATCATAAGTGAATTTAGATAATATATTTTTGCTTTTGATATAATTCAACAGTTTTTCAAACAGCCACCAATAAATAAGCACTACTAAAATACATACTCCCACTGGCACGCTATATTTTCCTATCACTAAAGAATTTATATCTGTCCGCTTATTTATAGCTATCAACACCGCAAAGCAAAGTCCACCAAATACAAATGTTAAAGTTAGGATAGTTAAAAATGCAACCACAATTTCTCTGAATGATTGAAACTTTTTAAGAACTACAACCATACAAAATCCAATACTTATTTTAAACAACCACATTAGAATGTTATTAAAATATAGCAATGGAAGAATTACCGCACCAATTGTTCCAATAACCGAACCTAAAAATATATTTAATTTTTTTGCATTTAGTTTTAAAATTTTATTTGTTAAAAGCAAAACGATAAGGTCTATAAAAAAATTATCAAATAACACTTGTTCTATTATAATTTCCATATTTTCCCTTTTTCACATTTTGATTTTATAATATTTAAACCTAATTAAGTTAAAAGAAAAAAGCAAAACTTTGTCTGTTTTGCTCTAATTTTATCTATTCAAATTTAGATTTATCTTCTTTTATTTTTTAATCTATTTCTAATAAATGGAGGAATATCTGAATCATCTAATGTTTCAATACTAGATTCTTCCTCTTCTTGAGTGTTCTCCTCAGTTTCTTCCTCAGGAGCTTCCTCCTCCTCTTCTTCTTGGTTTATCAATTCTTTTGGTTGAGGTCTATCTTCATCAGAGTAAGCGTTATTAAATCCAGTTGCAATAACTGTAATTTCAACTTCGTCACTCATATTTTCATCAATTCCACTACCAAAGATGATATTACAAGTTGGGTCAACAACTTCTTTAACTAAATCTGCAGCTTCATAAACTTCATCTAATGTTAAATCCATACCACCCTTAATATTCAAGATGATACCAGTTGCACCCTCAATAGTTGTTTCCAAAAGCGGACTTGAAACGGCTTGTCTAACAGCCTCGATTGTTCTATTATCGCCTCTACCTCTACCTAATCCCATATGAGCATAGCCTTTATTTTTCATAGTGGTTTTAACATCGGCAAAATCTAGGTTTATCAAGCTTGGAGTAACAATCAAATCTGAAATACCTTGAATACCTTGTCTTAACACATCATCAGCTGTTCTGAAAGCTTCAACAATTGGAGTACCCTTTGGAACAATTTTCAACAACTTTTCGTTTTGAACTACAACGAGAGTATCAACCGCATCTTTTAAAAGTTTCAAACCTCTCTCAGCATTTTCCATTCTCTTTCTACCTTCAAAGCCGAAAGGTTTTGTTACAACTGCAATAGTTAAAATTCCCATATCTTTTGCAAGTTTTGCAATAACTGGAGCAGCACCAGTACCAGTACCGCCACCCATACCAGCAGTTATAAACACAAGATCAGTACCTTCAAGCATTGAAACCAATATATCTTTGCTTTCTTCAGCAGCCTTCATTCCGATTTCCGGCTCAGAACCTGCACCCTTACCGCCAGTAAGCTTTTCACCGATTTGTATTCTATGCTTAGCCTTACTCATTAAAAGCGCTTGCTTATCTGTGTTTACAGCAACAAACTCCGCACTTTTAATTCCTGCGTTCACCATTCTATTAACTGCATTGTTTCCGCCACCGCCAATACCTACAACTTTGATATTACAAACTGGGCGAAATACTTCTTCTTGATTTCCATAATATTCATTTTCCATAACACATTCTCCTAAAAATAACGGAATTATCTATATATATAGTATTGAAACATTTAACAAAAGTCAAATTATTTGCTAAGAATTTTGATATTTTTTTTCTAAAACGACAGCCATCTTCAAAATTGCCATCGAACTTGAATCTTCAAAACCATCTAAATTACACTGTTTTGGAAACTCAATTTTTATTTTTTTATTCAATCTATTACTTAAATAATATTTAATTCCTTTGATTTTTGCGATACCACCGCCTGTTAGATAAATAGTATCTGTTTCCATTCTAAACTTACCTAAACACTTCTTTATCCCATCAATTATCGCATCTATTCGGGCAAGTGCAATATCATTTGCGGTTTTTACATCTATAGTTTTATCCATTGGCAACTGGTAAAAATCTAGTTCTGTTGGCTTAATTGTTAAAACAAGTTTTCTTTTTAGCGTTTCAGCTTCATCATAACTAAGCTCTAAAATCTCCGCTAAATCACTTGTGATATATCCGCCACCCATCGAAAAGCACCTTAAATCCAGCAAACCCTCATTTTTTACCGATAACAATGCCGTGGTAATATATCCGCAATCAACAATTATAGCACCATCTTTTCTTATATTTTCCTCAATTAAATATAAGCCTTCAGCTAGCTCCGCACTTACAAATTCCACGGATCTAATCTTACATTTTTCTAATGCACCCCCGATAATATCTAAAAAATAATTTGATGCAAACACTTCACTTATTCTACACCATACTCTACTTGCTATACTTCCAACTGGGTTTTCAATTTCTCTCTCATCAACTAAATATTGAATTGGCGAACGATTTATCAATGTTTTGCCAGTGATATTTAAAGGATTTGTTCTTTCAAACATCATATCCAATTGTTTTTGCTTTATTTTCATAGGCATTTTAAATTGTAATTCCGCCTCATTCAAGCCATTAAAACAAAACTCTGCTGGTACGCCAACATAAACTTTTTCAATTTTTCTATCATAATTTATCTGCGCTAAATTTAATATATCTGATATTTCATCTTCAAGTTTTTCCTCTAACAAGAATTTCCCTTGCATAAAACCAGCATAATCTAAAACACTTCTACTAACTATTCTTAAATTTTGATTAACGCCTTCAGAACCCACTAAAACACAAATCTTAGATGATTGTATATCTAAAATAACAACATTCTTATCTTTCATATCTTAGCCTCCTTTTTCCATTAATCAAAGTTCTTTTTTAAATTATATACAATTAACAAATTTAAGTCAAATTAATTAACAAAAAAGCCTTGAAAAGTACAAAAAAGAAGCCTAAGGGCTGGCAATTTTGAAACTAGCAAAATAATTAATTCAATAATTATAGTTTATACTATTCATGAATAACACGAACCAAGAGAAATCAAGGTCCGTGTTATTTTTTATTATGAATAAGAATAAAGTAATTATAATTATTCGGAATGTTTATGATAATGATTAATTTAATGCGATAAAGTAAATTTTTTTATCTTTTAATATTTTTATTTTCACGAATATCATTTAAAATTTCAATTAAAAGTGTGACAAAAGCTGAACCAAAAACACCTGAACCAATAGCAAATACAATATCACAATCTATATATATATTTGAAAATATCATAGTGAGCAAAAGACCTATTATAATTACTAAAGTAATATAAAAATATTTGGACTGTATCAATGTTTTTATAAATTTGTGTTTTTTGCGTTTATTTTCTTTTTTCCCATATTTTCCCCATTATTTATATTACCAGTTATTGAGAATTTTAATATCTGTTTCAATATGTTTTATGAATATAAATTATTAAACAGCAATTCCATATCTATATTGAGTTAAATCTCTAAGTTCTTCAGTAATATCAGAACCGTACTTGCTTTTTATAATATTTAATAAAGATGTAAAATCTGCATATCCATCGCGAGAAGATGTGCATTCTCTATAACAATATGCACCTAATTCTTCAGCACGTACAACAACTATTTTATGTCCCTCGATATCCTTTTTAACACCCATTGCAAACTTAGGCGCTACGATAATACAAAACTTTGAACCATGTTTTTCTAAATGATTATTAATTCTTCGAGCATTAATTTCTTCTAGTGCTGACTTTCGAGTCTTTGCATCAACATTCATATTATATACAACATCAGTATCTATATCTCTCATAGCACACAATAAATCAGTATTTCCAGCACCACTAATAATTTCAACATTTTCAGTTTCCCTAAACAATTCAATAAATGGTTTTAGTGCTTGTTCAAATTCTTTACCATCACTACTACCATACTTTGAAACATAAGTCATTCTTGTTATTACATCTGTAATTATTTTGTCTTGTGTAAATTTATTTGAAATACAATTAAGATACTCTAGTGGCTCAACTTCATACAATTCAGTAAGCCAATCTCTTAATGAAAAAATTCCTTCAGATGCCTGTGTTGTTGGATAATCAAAAGCTGAAAATTTATCAATTAATTTGGTTGCATCTGAAACAACTTCTTTTGAGAGAGTGACATATCCAGACACTTTTGCTCCAGATTTATATGCATCAGTTCTTTTGGTAACACCTCTACCATGATTAAATGAAAATAAATGGCCCTCATTATGATTTTCATCTTTATTAATATCTAGTACTCCAAATGATTGAAAAATTCTTAAAAAGTAATAATTTACTTCATGTGTAACATTAGAAAACACATTATCATAGTCTCTTACACTTTTAAACAAATTCAATTTCTCCATATATGACAAATTTCTAAACTCTAAAATGCTTTCAATTAATTCATTATAAATATTTTCATTAATTTTTTCCAAAAACGGAAGAAACCAAATCATTTCATCGATATATAATTTATTATCAATCCGTTTATCTAACAATAATTTAACAATTAATCTTCCGCAATAAATATTGAAAGTTGCAGGAGTGTTACTATAAGGTTGAGGAAACTGCATACTAAATAAATTTATTAGTGAATTTGACTTTATATTAATTTTATTATTATCAGAATTTAGAATATTTAAAGTCATAGGAGAAGGCATAAACTTTTTACCAATTTTATACCCAAACATATAGAAACACATTTGGCTAAATCTAACTCCCATAGTATTTACATTTCCAGATGTAGACCTGCCTTTATATAAATTTTTATTTCTTAATTTTTGTTTAACATTATCAAGATTAATATTGTTCCCAATATCACTTAAAGCTTCTACATATGCTTTCATTAATTCTGAAGAGCTAATATTTTTTTGAAAAATCCACTTATGGTCTTTCTTCCTTTCTAAATTAATCATAAACAACTCCTTAATTTTTTCCTATCATGTCAATTATTGATTTACTAAGCATTGGTGGAATGGCTTCCCCAATAACTGTTCTAATTAAATTATCGGTACACCAATCTGGCAAATTCCAATCTGCAGGTAATGAGCTTACTATAAACAATTCTCTTAATGTTAAAACTCGTGCATCACTATATGTGCCATCCGCTAAAAGTCTACCTGGATGAACATTATTATGACCTCCAATATTACCATTATTCATCGCTCTTGCTGGACATGGTTCATCCCATTTCATTCTTTTATAAGTATTATGAAATCCTTTTATTTTTTCTCCATTTGATTTTTTAGGATAAAAAATTTCATTTTTCATTGCAGAACACCCTTCTTTTGTATGTTTCATTGCTATTATTTCTCGTTCATTATGATGCTTTGCAAAATGCCATTTAATACCACTGTCTTCATCAGATTCTAGTGATGGTAAATTCCCTATAGAATCTCTTAGTGTAATAATCTTTTGTTTTTGTGGTTTTCCCCAAATTAAACCTTTTTTCCACAACCTAATAAACCCCCTCGGACGACTTTGTGGCACACCATAGTCTTTCGCATTTAACACAAAGGAATCTATATTATATTTATTAGCATACTTATCATTAATAATATCAAGAAGAGGAACTAATTTGTTATTATAGGGAAAATACATTTTCAAAAATTTTGGTACATTTTCTATTAAAATATAATTAAAATCATTTTTATCAATCATGTCAAAAACATAAAAAATTAAGTAATTTCTTTTATCGTTATCATAATCTTTTTTCCCTAAACTACTCATTCCTTGACATGGTGGTGTCGCTAGTAAAAATTCACATTTTTCTTTTTGGGTTATGTTTAATATTTCGTTAAAAACATTGCTATTGGTTATATCTCCACAAATAGATTGACAATTAGGATATAGTGCAGAATGTAATTCATTTCTTTTCCTTATTAATTCATTTGAAACAACTATATCTATTCCACAATCTTTAAAATATGTTTCAGCAATACCTGCACTGCTAAATAATGATAATCCTTTCATTAATTTTCATCCTTTTTTATATTTTTACAAACCTGTTCCATTAACATAGGTGGGACAGCCTCTCCGATCATTTGTCTAATTTGAATATCCGTTGCAAAATTTGGTACATCAATATCAGGATTAATAGAACTTAAAATAAATAATTCTCTAAGAGTTAAAACTCTCGCATCACTATATGTTCCATCAGCTAATAATCTGCCTGGATGAACATTACTTTGTGAAGAAATGGCATCATTACGCATTGTAATCGTTGGAGCAGGTTTATCCCATTCTATTCTTTTATATGATGCTGAATAACATTTTAATGGTGTGCCATCTTCATGTTGTGGATAGTATTTTTCATTTTCAGTTGCCGATTTACCTGTTGGGGTATGTTTCATCCACAAAATATGATTTTGAGAATGTTTTCTCGCATTATGATTTTTTATGTTAGTTTTTTCTCCGGCTTCAATAGATGGCAAATATCCAATAGCATCTCTAACCGTTATTGGCTTTAATTTTTTAGGCATTACGAAAGAATATCCTTTTTGACATAAAACCATTATTGTTCTAAGTCTATTTTGAGGAATGCCATAATCGGCCGCATTATACACCGATACACAAATAGAATATTGAGAGCCATATTTATCTTTTAATATACTTTCGATATTGTACATATTTCCATTATAAGGAAATTTCATACCTAAAAATCTTGCAACATTTTCAATTACAATAACTTTTGGTTTTATTGCATCAACAATATCAAATGCGTGGAAAATTAGGAAATTTCTTTCATCTCTTAACATATCATCGTTACTTTTGTTTTTGCCAATCAAAGATACCCCTTGACATGGTGGAGTTGCTAAAATGAAATCTATATTTTCTTTTATAGATTCATTAATTATATTTTGTTTTAATTCATCTTTTGTAATATCTCCACAAATAACTTTTGTTTTGGGATTCCAATATTCATGTACTTTACATCTAATTGGGATAAGTTCATTTGCAATTTTTATATCAATATTACATTTTGATAAATTCATTTCCGCAATTCCTGCACTTGCAAATAATGATAATCCTTTAAACATTTTTATCCCCCAATATAATATTATAATTTTGGCATAAAATTTCAAATTTTTTTAATGTCTTATAACTTGGCAATGTTTTGCCCTTTTCTAACCTATTGATTGTTGCAAATGATACATTTAACTCTCTCGCCATCGTTTCTTGACTTATATTCAACAATGTTCGTACTTTTTTTAACTTATTGTTAAATTCCATATATACCTCTTATATAACATATTTGCTATAACATTAATATTATAACATATATCAAACTAAAACGCACCTATTTTTTATTAAGAATATTATAAATATTTACTGCAATATTTTTAATAATAGGAATGCAAACAGAATTTCCTATTTGTTTGTAAGCTTGAGATAGCGTTATTCCTTTAGGAAAAATAAAATCCTTGGGATAACCTTGCAAGGCTAAACATTCATACGGTGTAAGCTTTCTTATTCCATAAAAATCTTTAATAATAGGTATTCTGTCCTTCATTGTTCCCATAGTAGCTGTCAATGTTGGGCAAATGGTAAAACCATTTGTCTTTAAGCCAAAATCAAAAATTCTATAAAATAAATCACTATGAATTATATATTTTTTCATATCTATATAATACCTATTATCATTTGTATAATAGTAGCAATCATCATGCTTTTCATAAATATTCACTATATCGGAAAGCTTCGTTGTTAATAGTGTTTCCTCGGGATATTGAAAATTATTACATTGTTCTATATCTAAAAAGGCAACTATAAAAACTCTATCTCTTTGTTGAGGAATATTTGCATGTGTCTTTGGATTTTGTGTGGCATATCTAACTGCATAACCTTCTTCCATTAAAGATAAATAAACTTGTTCAAAAGATTTACCATTATCGTGTTCAATCAAATTTGCAACATTCTCTAAAAAAATTACTTTTGGCATCTTGGCATGTATAATTCTTTTTATTTCAAAAAACAATTGTCCTCTTGCATCACAAAATCCTTTTTGTTCGCCTGCTAATGAAAAAGGTTGACAAGGAAAAACTGCAACTAAAACATCAAAGTCAGGAATATTCTTTGTGTCAACTTTTCTAATATCGCAATTTACTAAATGTTCATCACCAAAATTTGATTTGTATGTTTCACAAGCTGCTTTATCTATTTCATTTGCCCAAACTATTTCAAAACCTGCTTGCTTGAAACCTAAATCTATTCCACCAATTCCACTGAATAAACTACATACTTTTAATGGCATAACTTTTCCTTTGTTAAAATTTTCTAAAATTATAGCACGAAATTAAATATTCTTCAATGTTTGAAGATATAAAACTATAATTTGGCAGTTAAACATGTGCTTGTCTTGATACAAGTCGGTGTCGCTATGCTCCACCGAAGACAAGCACACACTTATAAACTAAATTAAAGAATGCAAAAAGCGAAAGTGTTGGTAAACATAACACACTTTCGCTTTTTGCTGTTATTTTTTCTTCTCTTTCTTATTATGGTAAACAAATATTCTTTGTTGTCAAGGTTAAAGTGTATGTCGCTATTGGCGACAATCCTTGACAACTTCAGTAATTTTTGTTTCTTTTTTTAGTTAAGAGAGAGGAAAAACACTTTAATCTTTTGTAGATTAAAGTGCTTATATTTTGCTAGTTTCAAACAGCATTGACTAAGCTTCTTTTTTTAAAATCATTATATCGCATAAACCCCTTTTATAATTTCCTTACTAACAACATCGGCTTCCCTTGAAGTTTCGCTAAATGTTATATTACTATCATTTACCAAACTAATCTTACTTAATGAAACCTCATACGCTGTTTTAGTTAGAGTTTCTTCGTTTTCAACTTTCTTTTGGTATTCACGGCTCTGTATTCTTCCTTCCACTCTCACTTTATCGCCAACCTTAAAGTTTTTAACAAATCTAGCGTTTCTACCCCAAGCAATGCAAGGAATATAATCACTTTTCCCATAATTTCTGTTAACTGCTAGTAAAACATCGCATATTTCTCTATTAAAAGGTGTTGTTCTATAAATCGGTTCTTTACATACATAACCAACTATTTGAATACTATTTGTTTGTTCGATAGTTTCTTTAACCTCTAACTCACGCAAGAATATAGTTAGAAGAAGCCTGCTCTTTTCACCATCTAATTTATTATAGCTTCTATATTGACCAATTCCCTCTATAAATTTACCAACACTTAATTCCTTACCATTTAAAAGTCTATCTGAAACAGTTACTGGAATGGTATCAAAACTATTTGAAAGTCTATTAACTTTCACATCAAACTCATAAAAGTTTTCGCCATATATTTCGTGACTAAACTTTGGTTCGCTTACCACCTCTCCTGCAATCTGCACCTTATTATTTATTTCATTGTTGCTCATAATTTTATCTCCTATGTTTTTAATTTTTATGCTGAATTCCTAGATTATCTATATAATAGTCTGTTTGATATATCAATTCTCCAACACTTCCAACAGTATATCCCGCATTTTTTAAGCGTTCTAACAATAATGGTAACGCATCTAAGATATGGTCGGAATTGTTATGGCAAAGAATAATTGAACCTTCTTTAACCCTGCCCATAACTCTCTCGCAAATTTCCAATCCGCTCAAACCTTTCCAATCAAGGGTATCCACATCCCATTGAATTGTTTTTAATCCCATCTCACCAGTGATATTTAACATTTGATTATTATACGCACCATAAGGTGCTCTAAATAATTCCACCTTTTTATTTGTGATTTTCTCTATTTTTTCAATACTGGTTTCTAGTTCTAATCGCATCTGAGAAGCTGAAAGAGTGGTAAAATCTGGATGAGTATTTGAATGTGTACCGATTTCAAGATTATTATCCATAATATATTTCACCATATCTGGATAATCATCAACCCAAAAACCTACCAAGAAGAATGTTGCATTAAAGCCATATTCTTTTACAATATCCACAATCTTCGTTGTTTTATCCGCACCCCAAGCTGAATCAAATGAAATAGCAACTCGTTTTTCGGTTGTGTCAACATTATAGATTGGTACAAGCCTTGGCGCATAACCAAAGTAAACTGAAGCACTCGCTCCGCCACCAAAGTTTAGCGAAAGTAGAATAATACATACCAAGCAAACCAATGCAAGTTTTAAGTACTTTTTATAAATAACTAAAAATTTCAAGCCTGAACTCCTTTATATTAACTCATAATTCAAATTTAACTTTAAAAGATTTTTATCTAATAATGTATGCTTTTATAATTAAATGTCGAATGTTACTTTTTATACAACTAATATATTAGAGAACAAAAAAAAGAATACCTATTTTGAGTATTCTTTATATCTAGTTTTCTTAAAAAATATTCCTAATAAACATAAATATTATAACAATTGCTAAAACAATACATAAAAAGCCAAACATCATTCTATTAAGTTTATTCAAATTTTCCTCATGTTCTTCTTTTAAATTTTCCTTTATATTATTAGATTGCGGAAAAAATTCTTTTATATTATTTTCATTCTTTGGCTTTACAAAACATTTTATTGCACCTTCAATACAAAGAGCAAGCAAACTTGCTAAAGTTAAGTACTTTAAAAATCCTATATAAATAGAAACGAAAAAACTTATAGCAGTTACACAAACTGTGATTATTATCACTCTATTAAGTTTACTCGACCAAATTTTCTTCAAAAAATTCATTTTTCTTCCGTTAGAATTAAAATTATAAAATCATAAATACAATAATTAATACTGTTGCAATTAACCATAAAACAAAGAACCAAGCATTTCTTTTACTTCTTGAATAGTAAAATGCAGATATTGAAACTATGATATATGCAAGCGCGTTTGCAATCGTGGTTAAACTACCACAAACGCTTGAACTAACGCCTAGTTTATTTAATATAAATGATAATGCTAAGGCTAGTCCTATCATTATTACGGCAACATAAGCAAGAAAATTAATAAAATGACGCCAATTATTTGTTGAATTATTATTTCCCATATTTTTCTCCTCTCTATTCTTCTTTTAACCTTTCCAAAATCTTTGTAAAATATTCAGGCAACGGAACTTCAAACTCCAAGAGTTTATTAGTGGTTGGTTGATAAAATTTTATTTTATATGCGTGGAGCATCTGACCCACAACATCGAATTTGCATTTATTAGGATTATATAATTTATCTCCCACGATTGGGTGATTAATATACGCACTATGAACTCTTATTTGATGTGTTCTACCAGTTTTTAATTCAAATTCACAAAGCGAATAACCAACATAATTTTTCAAAACTTTAAAGAATGTATCTGCAATCTTACCATCTTTTACAACTGCCATCTTCAGCCTATTTTTTGGATCTCTTCCAATATATGTTTTTATCTCGCCTTCGCTTTCTTTCATTCTATTTTGTACTAAAGCGATATAATATCTTTTACAAGTTTTTTCTTGAATTTGCTTAGATAGAGAATTATGAGCAAAATCGTTTTTAGCAACAAGCAAAAGTCCAGATGTATCTTTATCAAGCCTATGAACAATTCCCGGCCTCATTACACCATTTATTCCGCTTAAATCTTTAACTTGATATAAAAGCGCATTAACAAGTGTACCTTCATAATTCTTAACAGCTGGATGAACCACCATTCCTTGAGGTTTATTTATAACCAACAAATCATCATCTTCATAAACTATATCTAGCGGTATATTTTCCGCTTTAGCCTCTAATGGAATTGGTTCTAGAAGTTCAAATTCAACTTCATCACCTTTTTTTACTTCAAAGCCCGCTTTTTTTTCTTCTTTTCCGTTAACTAGTACTTTGCCTTCGGTTATCATATTTTTTATATACGAACGAGTGTGGGAAGGAATGTTTTCCAAAAGCAACAAATCAAGCCTCGAACTTTTTTCAACTATTATCTTTAGCATCTTTAGTTTTCCTTTTATTAACAATATCCAAAATGCAATATAACATATATAATGCAATACCAACGCAAATAAATATATCCGCTATATTACAAACATACCAATTAAACATACCTATAAAATCTGTAACTTCGTGCATTACACCAACTCTTTCAACAAAATTGCCAATTGCACCAGCCAAGATTAATACAAATGCAGAAATATACAATTTATTATTATCTCCTAAGAAATAATCATAAATAATTATACCAACAATAAAAACGCCTGAAAAAATCGTTAAAATTAATGTTTTATCCGACATCATACCAAAAGAAGCACCTGAGTTTTTAACAAAACTAAGCTCAAGTATATTCGGAATAAGTGTTATTGTTTCTTTATTCTGCAAATAAACTTGTGCCAGTTTTTTTGTAATTAAATCCACTGCCACAAGTCCAACAACAATCGCAACCTTTATTAAAATACTCTTTACATTGATTTTCCTCATATTGTAAGTATAACAAATTTTTAACTATTTACAAATTCTTTTTAACTTATATTGATAAAATTAGTGCGTGATAATGAAAAACAAAATCCGCTAAACCATATTTTATGTCGCTTACTGGCGAAAAATTGGATAGAAGAGTGTTTACCGTACTATCAAGGCTCGTTTCTATTGCAACAAATCCAGCAAGCAATTTTTTAAGCGTTTCATCTGAATTTTCTTTTAAAAGCAAATCAAACTTTGTTTCATAGGTTTTAATTTCGCTTTTATATGCGTTTATAAAACTAGCACTTGCCACATACGAAATTTCACCTTTTTCTAATTGCATAGATGTGGTTGAAAAATTATTAAATAAATCGTTTAAATAAGATAAAGCGGAAACACACAAAGAAATAGTATCCTTATCTTTTTTTGTTATGTCAAATGTAACTTCTTTAAACTCTATTTGCTTAACATCAACTGTGTAAACACTGCTATTTAACCCCTCAGCCACCTTCTTTGCATCATCTTCACTTAAATATATTGAGCCGATTGCGTAAAAACTTTTATCTTTATTTTTCCAAACATATCCGCTAGCACCAGCCACAGATGAACCAAGTGCCACATCTTGGCATTGTTTTTTATCTTCAAACTCGCCTAATGTTACAGCATAAAGAGTATGCTTTTCAATTTTATTATCACTTTGTCCGAAAATAAATGAAACTAGCGAGAAATTTTCTAAATTTAAAGTTCGAGATAAAATTGAACTTAATGAGCAAACAACTAAAATACAGCTTAGTGCTATCATTAAAATTCCAAAAACCTTAAATTTTCTTTTTCTCTTTATTATTTTCACTCCATCTGCATACTGTTCTTTCATTATTCTATCTCCTATTAAAATAAGATATTTTAAAACTTGGCAAATTATGATTTTTAAATGTCAGTTCAAATTGAAAATACTTAAATCATAGATATATAATAGCATAGGTTTAAGGCAAGAATTTTTGGAAATAAATCATAAATAGAGGAATTTTTGTCTAAAAATTTAAAAGGAGATAAATATGAAGATTACCCCATTATTTGATAGAGTTGTTTTAAAACAAATTAAAGAGCAACGAGAAAAAACAAATATTATTTTACCAGACACTGCTCAAGCAAAACCCATACTTGCAAAAGTTATGGAGATTGGCACTGGTGGAAAATTAAATGGCGAAGAGATAGATTTCAAAGTTAAGGTTGGAGATAATGTTTTATACAATAAATATGCAGGCAATGAATTTAACATTGATGGAGAAGAATTTATTTTAATAAAACAATCAGATATTTTAGCAATTATTGAATAAGGAGAAATGAATGAGTAAAAAAATTTTATATGGTTTTGATGCGATTAAAAAACTAGAACAAGGAGTAAACAAACTTGCCAACACGGTTAAGCTAACACTTGGGCCTAAAGGAAGAAATGTTGTTTTAGATAGAAAATATACCACTCCCCTAATCACAAACGATGGAGTTACAATTGCAAAAGAAATTGAACTTGAAGATGCATTTGAAAATATGGGAGCAAGCCTTGTGAAAGAAGTGAGCATAAAAACAAACGATGTGGCTGGCGATGGAACAACCACTGCTTGCGTACTTGCACAGAGTTTAGTTAATGAAGGTGTTAGAAATTACACGGCTGGAGCAAATCAGATAATGCTAAAAAAAGGAATACAGAAAGCAATTGAAATTGCTTGCAATCATTTAAAAGAAATTTCTATTCCTATAAACACATCAAAGGAAATTTTTCAAATAGCATCTATCTCTGCTCAAGATGAAGAGATTGGAAAATTAATTGCAGAAGGTTTTGAAAAAGTTGGCAAAGATGGTGTTATAACCGTTGAAGAGAATAAGACACTTAAAACAGAATTAAAGATTGTTGAAGGACTTCAATTTGATAGAGGTTATCTATCCCCTTATATGGTTACAGACACAAGCAAGATGCAAACAATTTATGAGAAATGTTACATACTAATTACAGATAAAAAGATAACATCTTTAAACGAAATTTTACCAATACTTGAAAAAGTTTCAGCATCAAATCTTCCACTACTGATAATTGCAGATGATATAGAAAATGATGTTTTAAGTACGCTTGTTGTTAACAAATTGAGAGGTGCTTTAAATGTTATAGCAGTGAAAGCTCCATCATTCGCAGATAAAAGAAAAGCTATTTTAGAAGATATTGCAATACTAACTGGTGGGTTATTTATAAGTGAAGATTTTGGCAATAATTTATCCAATATTAACATAAATTCATTAGGTATTGCCAATATTAAGGTAGATAAAGACAATACAACTATAACTTACGGACAAGGTAAAAAGGATAAAATTAATAAAAGAATTGCAGAAATTAAAGGACAAATAGCTGAAACGGAAAATGATTTTGATAAAACAATGCTACAAGAAAGGCTATCAAAATTCTTAGGAGGCATTGCCGTAATTTATGTTGGAGCACCAACAGAAGTTGAATTACAAGAGAAAAAGCTTAGGATTGAAGATGCTATTTCTGCAACGAAAAGTGCGGTTGAAGAAGGCATTGTGGCTGGTGGTGGAACGGCATTAATTTCTTGCAAAAAAGATGTTAGAAATTTTATCCAAACATTATCTGGAGATGAGAAAACTGGCGCTGAAATCGTTTTAAAATCTTTAGAAAAACCACTATATATAATCGCTGAAAATTCAGGTGTTGATGGAGCTGTTATAATCCACGAAATTGAAAATAGCAATAAACCAAATTTAGGATATAATGCTTATGATGGAACATTTGTGAATATGATAGAATCTGGAATTATAGACCCAACAAAAGTTACTCGCTCAGCTTTACAAAATGCTGGAAGTGTGGCAAGTACATTACTTACAACCGAATGTATTGTTACGGATAATGAAAAAGATAAATAATAAAAAAAGAGGCAATATAAATTTATAATATTGCTTCTTTTTTGTTTTTAATTATTATAGTAAAATTAAATTTTCTTTCTTAAAATATCGCCAGCATTTAGATTTAATGAAGTTTTTAATCTTAGTTTTTGTTGAACCAAACTTGCATCTAAAACTTGTTCGCCATTTTCATTTAACATTTCTGTTATTTCAATTTGCTTATTAAAGTTTTCAGATGGAGATAACACTTCTAAAGTTTCCCCAACTTTAAATCTATTTCTTTGCTCAATCAAAGCATAACCATCATTTGAATTTTCTAACACAACAGCCATAAATTCGTGAGTTTGAACTGGCATACTTGATTCAATACATTCTTTATCTTTTGCTCCAAAATAAAAACCAGTGGTATATCTTCTATGGCTAGCCTTTTGCAATTCTTGTTCTAGCTCATCTAGGTTTACATCTTTATTTTTAGTTATGGCATCAATTGCTCTTCTATAAGCATTTGTTACAGTGGCAACATAATATGGACTTTTCATTCTTCCTTCAATTTTAAAACTTGTAATACCAGCATCAACCATCTCTTTAAGATGTTTTATCATACAAAGGTCTTTGCTATTTAAAATATATGTTCCGCGATTATCTTCTTGAATTTCATATTGCTCGCCTTCGTGCCTACTCTTCTCTGTGATACAATATTCAAATCTGCAAGCTTGAATACAAGCACCCCTATTACTATCTCTACCAGACAAATAATTAGATAGCAAACATCTACCAGAATATGAAATACACATAGCACCGTGAACAAAACATTCAATCTCAACATCTTTAGGAACTGCTTCCCTAATCTCTTTTATTTCATTTATTGAAAGTTCTCTAGCTAGGATTAATCTTGAAGCACCCATCTTAACAAATTCCATAGCAGAATATTTATTTGTAATATTTGCTTGAGTGGAAATATGAATAGGAAGAGATGGTGCATATTGTTTTGCATAAGACATAATACCAATATCACTAACAATTATTGCATCAACCTTAATTTTTTCAAGGTATTGCAAATATTCTTTTAATCCATCAAAATCTCCATTATGCGCTAGAATATTCACAGTTATATAACATTTCTTTCCAAGTGAATGAGCATAATCAACACTTTCTTTTAACTCATCATCATCAAAGTTATCTGCAAAAGCTCTCAATCCAAATTTTTTACCAGCAAAATAACAAGCATCAGCACCAAAATAAAATGCAGTTTTTAATTTATCCATACTTCCAGCTGGCGATAATAATTCTAACATATTTTTCTCCTTTATATTTATTTGACTTTAGTTATAGAAAATCCATCATCTATATCATAAACCTTAGTTTCAAACGATGGGCTATTTTCCACTTCGTTTAAATAGTTTTGCAATGAAACAACTATTGTTTTCTTTCTATGAGGGTAAACATTAGATTTAACCATACCGAAATATTCAACATTATCTGCAAATATCACAGAACCACTTTTCACAAGGTGCTTTATAATTTGCAAATACCTAAAATATTGTCCTTTAGGTCCATCTAAAAAGATAAAATCAAAAGTTCTTCCCTGTTTCACTAATTCTTGCAAGGTTTCCATTGCATCACCCAATATTTGTTCAACCCTATCAGTTAAACCAAGCTTTTCAAAATTGGATTTAGCAATTTCAAAACTGGTTTCGTTTTTTTCTAATGTTACTAATTTTGCGTTTGAGTTTAATAGCATCAAACTTCCAGAATATCCAATTGCCGTACCAATCTCTAAAATACTATTTGGTTTTGAATGTTTCACCTCTTCAATCAAATAATCTTTAGTTATATCTCTAACAATCGGAACATGATTTTCTTTAGCATACGCATATATTTCTTCTAAAATTCCCAAAATCTTTTCCTCTTAATGTATTTATTATATCTTAACAATGCAAATTTTGCAAGTTTTAATTAAAATAAAAACTCCTAAAAGCATTATTTAGGAGTTTATTTTTTCTTTTAAGCAGTTTCAATAATAATTGGAATTATCATTGGTTTTCTCTTAAATTTCTTGAAGAAGAATGTGGTTAAAGTTTTCTTAATGTTATCTTTTATAAAATTCCAATCTTGAGTTTTGAAATTAACGCTAATAATTGTGTTTATAAGCAAATCTTTTGCTTCTTCAATTGTTTGAGAGTTATCTTTTCCATATAAGAAACCTCTAGTAATAATCTCTGGTTTGCTTGTTAAAACAGCAGAACGCGCAGAGATTGTTAGCAATACAACGCACAAACCTTCTGTGGCAAGTTGCATTCTATCTCTTTGAACAACACCGCCTGCATCACTAATATCCAAACCATCAATAAGTTTAATACCTGCTGGAACTGTACCAGTTTTTCTAATAGAATTTTGAGTGATTGTAATGCTTTCGCCTAAATCTGGAATATGAATATGGCGTTTTGGCATACCTAAATCCATTGCAAGGTTTGCGTGAGCCATTAAGTGTCTGTATTCACCGTGAACTGGAATAAAATACTTAGGTTTCAATATGCTATGAATAATTTTTAATTCTTCTTGGTAAGCGTGACCAGATACATGAACTTCTGCCAAGCTCTCGTAAATTACTTTAGCGCCTTTCTTGTAAAGTTGGTTAATAACTGTGTTTATCTCAGTTTCGTTACCTGGGATTGAAGAAGCACTGAAGATAACATAATCGTTATTAGTGATTTCAATTTTAGGAAATTCACCAGCTGCCATTCTAGATAACGCACTTCCCGGTTCACCTTGGCTACCAGTACAGATAATGCACATTTTATCATCATCGTATTTATCCACTTTTGAAACATCAGCAATATTTTCTTTATTAAACTTAAGTTCGCCGATTTTAGAAGCTGTTTCACAGTTGTTTAACATACTTCTTCCCGAGAATAACACTTTTCTTCCATATTTTTCGCAAATATCCAAGATTTGTTGGATTCTATGGATGTTTGAAGCAAATGTTGCAATAATAATTCTCTTTTGTTTGTTCTGAGCGAATAGAGCATCTAATGTTTGACCAACTCTCTTTTCACTCATACTATATCCAGAACGCTCAGCATTTGTGGAATCCGCTGTTAGAAGCAACACTCCTTTTTTACTAATTTCTGCTAATCTTACTAAATCCATTGGTTCATCATCAATTGGAGTGAAATCCATTTTAAAATCGCCTGTATGAAACCAAACACCAACTGGAGTGGTTATAACCAAGGCAAAAGAACCTGTGATTGAATGAGTAACTTTAACAAATTCAACGGAGAATGCTCCGCATTTAATAGATTGTTTTGGTTTAACTACATTAACTTTGCATCTAACATTTTTATGTTCTCTAAATTTATTCTCAAGCAAAGCAGCAGTTAGTTTGCTTGCATAAATTGGAGCATCAATTTCTTGCATAAGATAAGGGATTGCGCCAATATGGTCCTCGTGACCATGAGTTACGAAAACTCCCTTAACTCTATGTTTATTTGCTTGAATATAAGCAAAATCTGGAATTAATAAATCAACACCGGGCATATCATCGCTAGGAAATGCAACACCGGCATCAATAATAATTATGTCATCTTTATATTCAACGGCTAGCATATTTTTTCCAACTTCGCCAACACCACCCAAAAAAGACAACTTCAACGCTGGTTGAGTATTTTTCATATATTTCTCCCTTTATGTAAATATTTTTATTTATTTTTAAATGTTTTAAATAATATATTAATTTCTATTAAATATTGCTAAAAACTTTTGTATTATCCAAAATAATCACCAAAATAAAACAAAACCAATTTCTAGCTAAAATAGAAAATTAAGCTCGATAATCTTCCAAAAAATTTGAAAAGCACAAAATCTCAAACTTTTTAATTATCCTTTATTCAATTAATGATTGCCCAAAAGCATACCATTTAAAAATCTGATGAGAGTATATCATAAAATAAAATAAATTTCAAGTGTATTTTATATAAAAACATCTAAATTTTTAAATTAAACAAAATTTGCCATAATTCTCTTAACTTAATAATATTTTTATCTAACTTATTAAAAAAATTATTATATTTTTTGCTTTATTACCTAATTTAAAGCCATTTTATTGAATTTTATGGTGTAATAGATTTATTTATTCTATTACTACCTATACCTAAGAATATATAAGCATACCTTTTTAAATTACATAGATAATTCGAGAATTGCACATAAGATTTAATTTCAGTTTTGATTTAGTTATATATCTATCTAAAAAGCAAAAAAGACTAGAATTTAATCTAGTCTTTTTCGTTTTTATGGTCTATTTTATTAATCTCATCACTTGTTTCATTTTTTATATCATTTTCATTATTCTCTATGTTTTCATTATTAGTTTTGGCTATATTTTCCTCATTTTCTTCCTTTATTTCTTTAGATAATTCTTCATTTTCATTCGAACTATCCTTTAAATTTGGTTCATCTTCTTTTAAATCTGAGTTTTCATCTTTATTTTGGTTTAAAACGCCCAAAACTACCAAAATTCCGCAAAAAGATAATACAATGCTTTCAAATGCTGAAGAATTAAAGTTGAAACCAACCACTTTGCCTAAGTTTTGCAAAAAAACTACTATAGCACCAGTAACTGCAACCCAAAATGCATACGAAGAAAAGTTATTTTTCATCTTTATCTTCCTTTTTAGGATTAGACAAATCTGAATTTAACAACTTGCTTTTTATTTCTTGTACATCTTCCTTAACATCTTGAATTATCTCTAAGCTATCTGCTAATGTGGTGATAGTTTGCTGGTATTTTAATTCTCTTGCCTTACTATCTTTTAAAACATAAACCAACAATATTAAAAACAAAACTGACCATAATCCATTATTTATTGCGAGATTAAATATTTCTTCCCACATATTTCCCCCTTAAATTTACTTATATTTATTTAACAGAGCATTTAAGTTTGTGGAAGTTAAATAGTTTCTAACCTCTTCATTATTTTCTAAAATCTTTTTCGCTTCTTCTTTTGAAAGTGATGCCAAATATTCATCTACCATATTATATATTTTAGTTTGTTTATATTTTTCAACTGCTTTTACTCCATACTTACTTGCAAGATTTATTAAATCCTTTTCTTTATCCCAAGCCTCGTTTCTTAAATCTTGTTCTAATTGTTCGTATTTCAATTTATATTGGGCTTCCTTTTCTGCAATTTGATTATTATATTTCAAAACCTCGTTTTGTTTATCTATTAATCCTTGTTTTAAAGAATTTATCTTTGAATTTAATTTAACTGCATAAGCAATATCAAACTCGCTAAGTGCTAAATCTTGCTGAGTTTGCAAAGCATTTAATTCGAAATCTACTTGATTTATCTTTGATGTTAGTTCTTCATCTAACTTATTATATAAATCCAATTCCTCTCTATTAAAAGCATCTAGCTGGTTTATAACAATACTACTTCTACTAATACCCCTTTTCAATGCCTCATCACTCGTTCTTTGCCTTGCATTTGCATAATTCTCTTCTATTTTTTCTTTTGAACTATTATATGAATTTTTTAAACTCTCTTTATTTAAGTTTAACTCTTCTTCTTTTAATTTAGTTTGATTATTGATTTTATCTATTCCAGATTTCTTATAATCAAATAATTCTTCCTCAACTTGTTTTGCAATTTTATTATCATCTATAACAATATCTTCAAGCCTATCTAAATCAAGCTCGTTTTTAGGAACATTTCCAACACTTGTATCAAACTTTGAATTAAAATCTTTAATCTTTTCAACAAGATCGTTTGCAAAAGCATCATTTGTGATTGCATCAACTTTCTTTGAAGTTTCCTTATCTATATATTTATTCATTGTTTCTCCTCTTATAAATATGTTAAGCACCCATTTGAATAAAGCATTTTATTTTCTCCAACAACAAATCCATATTCCACATTCTTATATTTTTTTAATTGAGTTTTTGTAAGCGATGCAACGCTTGATAATATTGAGAGCGAGTACTCACTATAAACCACAAAATTATTTATACTATTAAAACTTACTATATTACTATTATATAAATATATATTAATGTGGTTAGATTTTCCAACATAGATTGGCTCATAAAATTCGTTAGTTTCTCCAACCGCACTTAACTTTGAAAAAACCAAATACGCATCATTATTAACATCTATAAACCAAAATCCATAATGTGATATACCGCTCTCAATATAACAAAATCCACCCGCTTTAAAAATATCAAACTTTAAATTCAAATTTAAAACATCTTCTTTATCTGTGGTGTTATCCAATTTAAAATATTTAATTTTATAATCATTACCAACTTTGCAAAACAATCCATATTTATATGTTTCATCTAAAATTGGAAACATTCCATAAGCCTCGCCATTTTCCAAAACCAAATTTCTATTTGAATTTAAGCAACTCCGAACATAATATTTAGAATCTTCTTTTAAAAGCAAAAGTAAGTCATCTGCTTTAAATTCAGATATATTATATTTCTCACAACAAGCAATATATCCTTCTAAATTTTCGAAACCACCATCAAAAATTTCAAGCATATCTAAAGAATCAAAGTTCTCTAACATTTTTTCATTTTGATTTATCAAATAATATTTTGAATTAATTTTACTTAAGTTCATTCCTTTAAAATTTTCCAACTCTATAGAACCATAAATTTCCATAAAAGTTTTTATAGTTTCATCAGAATTACCTTTATAAAAAATTTCAATTGAATTTACCTTATTTACTTCTAAGATAAATTCTTTTGCAAAAACTTTTTCGCTTGTTTTAAAAATTGTTACAGAATTAAAATTTATATAAAAAGAATTTTCACAATTCTGCTTTCCTCTAAATTTTAAAACTATATACTTTTCAAAGCATTTAAAATTTAAAGATTTTACAGACTGAGTTTCTAACGGCTTTAATATAAAATTAAATTTCTCAATGCTCTTATTATATGAAGAAACTTCTTCGTAATTTTTCTTTAGTTCGTTTATCTGAGATTGCAAAACAAACATTTCTTCATTTATCATAATATCCCCACCACAATGCTTGAATTGGTTATATAAGCTTCAGCAGTTGTCGTGAAAAACTCAATACCAAATAAGTAACCTTTTAAGTTTGGATAGATAGTTTGAGGAAGTTCTTTTCCCTTTAATTTGAATGTGGTTTTTCTGCCATCAAGATTTAAAATTATATCAACATCATATTTAGTTACAAGCGTTATAGATTTGATTAGTTTTTGTTTTAAAGGATAACCAAAACTTGTTTTAGGAGATACCCAACCTTTATTTGTGTTATTAGCAATATACTTACCGCAATCATCACAATATTGAGTTATAGAAATTTCATCAGCTAATTTTATAAGACAAATTAAAGCACTATCAAGTTCTGTTACCACAGGGCTTAAATTTCTAATATCTATCCCCCTCATAAAATTAACATTACCTGTTTTTAAATCTAATTCTATCATTGCGTTATTAACATAATCATCTTCAGATTCACAATTAATAATTCTATCATCACCATAATTTAATTTTAATGCAAGATAATACTTACCATTAAAATATGCACCAACTGCATTTTCATTATTTATATTTTTTAATAATTTTTCTAGTTTTAAATTCAATTTTATGGTACTACTTCCATCAAATGAATATATCCCATCGTTGGCAAGAAATAATATATTATTGCCACAAATTACTATAGTTTTGTCATAAACTCTTTCACTGCTGGTAAAAAGATGTGCTACGCAAAAATTCTCTTGATTAGCATAAGCTGTTATTCTTGATATTCCAAACTCTCTAAAAACATATAAATGGTCTTTAAAACTTACTATTTTATTTGCACCGCCTCGTTCATCATATAAAGAAATAAAACCACCCTCTGAGAGAGATACATTCCAATTTGTTGGATCTAAATCATCACTAAACCATATCGTTCTATTATCTCCAGAAATGGTTGCAAATAATCTTTCATAATGCAAGCACATACTCGTAATTTTAGGTGCGTTACTCACTTTATATGGAGTTTTCTCAGGTGACCAAACCCACATTCCATTTGTGTTGGTTGATATTAAAGCAACATCTAATCCATTCAAATAATAGCTCACAACATTAGGCATTGAATCAAAATGAAGTGCAGTTAATTTTATAAAATTTGTATAATCAAAATATAAATATGCTTGATACATATACCCATCATTACCATACGCCAAAAGATATTTTTCAAACCTATTCATTGCAGAATTCCACCTACTATATTCCCACATTCCAAGGAAATCTACACCCGAAATTTTATTCAAAGTTTTCTTTAAATTTTTATTTTCAAAACTATAAGATATACTTAATGGTTTAACACCCATACCAGTTTTTAATGCACCATTATTAAAGTTTAAATTATATGTGGTAACAGCAGTTGTGAGAGGCAATAATTGTTCATCAATATTTGGGTTTATACCATTTGCAAAAGATGTTAAATTATATTTTTTATATGTAATATTTTTTAATCCTAAGTTATTATTATAAAACATAACACCCCCCCTCAAATCATTTTTTCAAGTGGCATTTTTATAGAGCTTATTGGTCTTGTTAGATTTAATAAAGCTCGCTTAAATCTAGTATCCCACATAGATGCATCATCAATATTTCCTTTAATAAATAAGTATTCTGAAGCAACACCGTAAGCAAAAATTCTTTCATTAATTTTTGTTTTATAATCATTAACACTTCCCGTTAACTCCACTTCATTAGGAAAATAAGCATATTTAATTTTAACCTTTCCACTATAATTTACAACCACTCCAGTGTTAGTTAAAACAAAAGGAATTTTATCTCCACTCATAGTTTTTATAGATAAAACTCCTAGCATTTCTTCTGTTGAAATATTTTCAAATTTAATTTCATAATTAGAACTAACTGTTAGTTCTTTCGTTTTAACAAGTTTTATATAATCTGTTGCAATCAAATTGTTAACAAAGTTTACGCAAGAAACCAGCAAATCCACCTCTGTCATCAAATCAAGTGTGGCTGATTTGTTATTAACTAAAAAATCGTAAACATCTGTTAACTGCAAATATATAGCAACATTTTTTAAAATTTTTTTAACTTCCATAACTTCTCCTTACAACCATTTATTTTTATAGGCTTTATTCTCATCAAAGTTTTTGCTTAAGTTTGCATACTTATAAATTTCTTTAAAAATAATACCACTCTCATCTTTTCTTTTCTCTTCAATTTCTTTTTCTATTTTTCTATTATGGTTATCAATTTCATCTAATAATTTATCTGAATTACAAATCCTAGTTTTCATAGTGTAATCCAAAAGCCGTTTATCTAACTTTTCATACGGACAAGTTAATGCATAGGAGTTCAAATTCTGGGAAGAATTATGAACTTCAAATTTATTTGTTTTTAAATTATAAACAATATAATAATCTTTATCTATTTCTTTAATTCTTTTAGAAATATCAAAAACATCATTATCTATTTTTATTAACCTCATAACTCTCCCCCTGAATTTAAACTTTTTATATTATTCACCATTAGTTGTTAAAGCAGTGGCATTAACAGTGGCATAATCTTGAGCTAATTTACCAGTAGATGTGGCAATATTGCCAGTTTTAGTGGCGATTGTGCTAGTATTAGTTGCAATTTGTTTTGCATAATCTGTACTACCAGATGTAATACCAGTAATCAATCCTTGTGCTGCAGGTCTATCACACATCATTTCGGCATACTTAACTAATGTTGCGCTATAAGTTGCGTAACCCGGATTTTGTTTTAAAATTCTACCATCATCACCTTCAAGCCAAGTCCAATCACATAATTGATATAGATTGAAATCTTTTGAATTTAAGATATACATACTACCTTTTGGTGCAAATCTATCTGAAACAATTGGAATACCACCATAAGACATTGCTTTATATCCGCCATTTAATTCCATATAATCAATGTTTCTTCTGAATGATTGCAAGTATTCTTGATAATATCTTTTAACATCACTAGAGCAAGTGATATAGTCTATATCGCTATCATAGTAATCTTCTAAATCATCAATCATTTTTTGGATTATAATATCTGTAATTTGTCCAGCATTAGTAACAGTTTTTGGGTTTAGCCATTTATTTTGACTTCTATCCACGCCATATAATGATGAATCTTTTTTAAATATCTTACCAAGACCTGTTAATTCATTATTTTTTGAATTTGGAAGATATGTAATACAATTTGTATTTAATGCAGTGGTGAAAGAATTTTTGAAATAAACTCTATTCAAACTTCTATCAACAGATGTAACCACATTTTGAGCATAGGTTTTTGAAGCATTAGTTGTATCTTCAAAATCTACAATCATACCTTCAACAAAATTTCTTACATCATCATAAGTGGCATAAGCATCAATTTGAGGATAATGTTCTGCAACATTTCCAAGGTTACCAGTTCCATCACCAAACAACATTCTTGCTAAATGGAAGGAACAAGTTTTGATTAATGATTCCATTTCGCTATTAAGCAAGTTTACAAACGCACCCGAACTACTTTGACTTGCTCTTACTGCTTTATCTGAAATCTCAATCTTACCATATAAATTTTTTAAAGTTTCTCTAAACTTTTCAAAACTAGTACTTACTGCTTCTGGAAGTGCACTATCTTCTAGCAATGCACCAAATCCACCATTAACTCCATAAGGAGCAACTTTAACAATTTCGTTTCCAATGATATTACAAGTGGATTGATTCATTTTTGCTAAAAATGGGTTTGCTTTTAGGTTTAAATGATTTGCAACTGCACCTAAATAAACAGTTTTTAATGCTTTTTCAGCGGTTGTTAAAGTAATCAAAATTTTCTCCTTTTGCCAAATTACTTAAACATCTTTTCCACCATTCTTTTTGCCTCTTCTAAGTTTTTTGGAGTTTGCTCTAATGCAAAGCCCAAACTAGAGCCTTTATTATCTAAAATTAATGGTGGGGTTGAATTTTGTACAACACCTTTTAAATAATCGTTTATAATTTGGCTCTTAATTTTTTCATTATTTAATATTTTTTCATTTACAAAAGTTTCATCGCCCAAAAGTTCATCTGCAGATTTATAATTTTTGGAAAGCACTTTAGCGTAAGCCAAATCTAAAGCATTTGGATTATTTGCTAAATCTTTATTTTCCATCAACTCTTTTGCGATGTCTTTTGCAAATATTTGTGCCTCGTTATGAGATTTTAAAAAACTTTCAATCTCATTTTGCCAATTATTTTGCATAAATACCGGTGCATTTGCTTCTGCATTATCGGTTTTCTGCTTTTCCAGTTCGCTTACTCGCTGACACTTTTTTGTAAACTCCTTTTCAAGTTCAGCATAGGCACTAAACAAACTTTTGACATCTTTAAATTTCCCAATTGGAGAGCCATCAAAATCTTGTGTGTCCGCACTAATCTCCTTACTTGCCTCCGCAACATTGCTCACATCTTGATTTATAGGTTGTTCTCCAATATTATTCAATTTATCCATTTATTTCTCCTTTAATTTTGCATTTCTTCTGCTTTTTTTGTTAAATTTAAGTATCTTTTATGGTCTTTGATATGTTCGAGTAGTTTCTTTTCTAATTTTGGATTTTTCTTAGAAGCTTTATCAAACTCTTTTGAAAGCATAAAGCCAATATGACTTGAAATATGAATATCGTGTTCATCAATTTCTTTTGGAAGCTCTATAATATCTTCATCAATAAGTCTTAAATTTTCTTTTGTGGCTTGTTTTGTTTGAAGCGATTTTAAATCTTGTTCGTTATCTAAAACACTAAGTCCCATACCCAATTGCTCAAGCAACTTAGTTCTAACCGAATTAGATAATTTACCATCTTCATCGTGAAGCAAGCCTGTTTTTAAAATATCCAATATCATACTGCGTTTTTGTGCAACTGTTTCATTTATCTCGTTTTCTGTTTCGAATACAATATCATCAGCTTGTATATCCGAATTTTGCCAATAAAACATTTCAATTCCGCCATCTTCACCAACAATTCTTGAAGTGTGTGGTAAAAGTGCGAATTGTTTAAATAGTCTTAGCATTTGTTTTGCCGTTTCTTTTGCTGCGTTTCGTATTTCTTCCGCACTAGATAACAGCCTTACCTCGTCTTGCTCAATCAATAATTGTAACGCCACACCAGATATATTTGTACTAATCGTTTTTGCATTTAATAAATCATTTACACCACTCACATTTAAAAACTCGCTTAAAAGCTGATTTTCTTCATATTGAAAATCTAGCGGAACAGAGCCAGTGGATAAAAGTTTTGGTGCATTCGCACCTTGCCTATATATTAAAACTTTACCCGGAGATAAGCCCTCCTCTTCTAAATCTTCCGTATCTACAGAACCATCTTCCACTGCTAAAATTCCCATTGTTAGTCTATTTAAAAATTCGTGTTTTCTATTCTTTATTGCGTTATATGCCCTTTGAATTGGAATACATCTATCAATTGTGCTAATCCCAAAAAATGAATTAGGAATTGGTATTGCACATTGCCTAACAAACGGAAAACCTCTCTCACCATTTTCTTTATTTATATATGGTAGTTCGCCCATATAAACAAGTTTATCTCCAGCTATTATAATAAGTCTGCCATTCGGATATTCTATAGATGGACTTTCGTATTTTTCCAAAACTATAACTTGATCAAGTTTTGTGGTTTTTGCTAGAGCTGAACTTGTAGCATTATATCCAAGTCCGCCAACAGAAGTTATATTATCTAATGAGAAAACATTTATCGTTTTACCCTCAACTTCAACTCCCCATTTATTTTTAACTTCTTTACTTGAAAATGAACGGGCATATATAATACTCTCACATTCTTCAATGGAAGAATAGGTATTTGAATCTGGATAAATTTCAAACGGACTTACCACGCTTACTTCCACATCGCCTTCATAAATCTTATTACCAGTTTCGTTTTTTGCTATAAATCTGCCTTTTTTATCATTCCAACCAATTTTATAAAAAACAGTACCGCAAATTTCGCTCCACCTTGTGGCTTCTTGCAAAAGTTTTGAAAAACCTATCTCGTGGCAAACAGACTTTAAAATCTTTTTGCTTACTTTCGCACTCGCTATATCTTCCATTTCATCAGAAAACGGCAAAACGGTTAAAGATGGTCTAACATTAGCAAGTTTACTAAGCCTAAGCTCTACTAAAGGTGCAATATGATTAAAAACTTCTCTTTCTTCCCAAAAATATTGTTTATAGCCATCAACAATATCTCCATTGGTGTTTATTCCGCAATATTGATTACCAATAAAGAAATTGATGTTTAATTGCCAATTAGTTTCTAATTGTCTGCGAGCAATTTGCCTATTTTTTAAATCTTCCAAAATTTCGTTTACCAGTTGTTGCTCTTCAAAAATACTTTTATTTTCTTCTCGCATTTTTTCCACATCTTTTACTCTTCTTTTCAATTCTATTCACCTCTCTTTTTCTTTTTAGGTTTATCATCAATTAAACCCTTTTTATTAAGCATATTAGATATGCTTGGTGGAGTTATTCTTTTTGCATACCATTCATAAATTTGCCTAACGCAATCCTCACATAAATAGATGCTTTTATCTAATAAAAAACCTTTATTCTCTATATATACCATTCCATAATTTCTGCAACCAGCAACATCGCATTTAACTTTAAATTTTGCTTCTTTAATCTCCATCTTCTTCTCCTTTATTATCTCTTAACATTCTAAGTAAGCGTTGTTTTTCTTCTTCTAATTCTTCTTTTGTATAACTTTTATATTCATCTTCCTCACACTCTTCATCAAGCAAATATTTAATAGCTGGCAAGTCTGGAGGATAATCCTTTATGCTTTTCTTTTTTTTAATTAGAACTAAATCGTTATCCACTAAAGAATATTCTTCCACCACTTCTTCCGTACTATATCCTAACGCTTTTTTAACTAACGCTTTTTTCAATTCTTCATTATTCTGCTTTTCATTAAACATTAATAGTACCCCATTCTTCGATATTTCAATTTACGATAAAGCATTTCTTTATTTCTCACAATCTCACTTTTTTCTTGTTTTAAAACTGGAGGCGCAGGTCGGGACATTATATAATATCTAAGTTCATCTAATGCGTGGTCATCTTTTTTTATTGGCACATCATCATTACCCCAAAAATATCCTTTTATCTCCCGAATTAAATTCACACAATTTTTAAATATAAAAAGTTTTGGCTTGCTCTCACCATTTCTTAAATAACTTTTCACTCTATTAATTCCGCTATATAAATCCTTACAAACTTTTGTGTTTACCACAATGCCATTATCATAAAACAAATCAACAACATTCTTTTCGCTTGCTAAAGTTTTTTGAGTTGCAGCACTATCTATTAATGCTTGTATGTAGCCATTTTTTGTGGTTTTCCAATTCAAACGCTTAGATATTTCTTTTATCTTTTTCGAATGGTATGCCACATCTTTATTTGCCTCATAATGTTCCGCCACCACATAAATATTTTCATCGTAATCAACTGCATACCAATGACAACTAAGCGGATTATGAAGCCCTGGGTCTATAGATAAGTTATCCTGCCATTCTTTCGGAATTTCAAATGGCTCGATTATATGAACATTTGGATCAAATTCGTTATAAACAATGCCTCCAAAGTTTTCAAACAATCCATATCTTCTTGAATTTAATTCACTCTCGCTAAAAGCTTTTGTATATTTCTCTATCTCTTCATAATTTAGATACGGATTATCTGCCCATTCCATTTGTATATACCAAATATCTTCATCGTTAAATTCATTTAAATAGATATAGTTATAAACCCAACTTAATCCTTTTAAAGGTGTCATTGTACCAAATATCTCACCACACTTATCCAAAACTCTCATTCTACATTCCAGATAAATATCTAATGGTGGTTCTTCATCAAACCAAACAAAATCCAAACTAGTTCCCTGAAATTTTTCTCTACCTTGATCACAAGTTTTAAATCCAATTTTAGATAATCCTCCAAAAATATTCTTTATTATAATGGTATCAACCACGCCAAACTCTGGCGAATCCTTTCTGCCCGTACTCATCTTTATATCTTGTATCCAATCCTTATTTAAGTAGCTAAAGATTTTTGCTTGTGCAACATCTCTTTGAACTTGAGTTGATAAAGAAACCACCCAACCACAAACATCTTTTTTATTAGGTTTAAATGGGTGTATGCCCCTAGCAAGCCAAACTGTTTCCACCGCTCCACATTCAGTTTTACCACTTCTGTTTCCACCAAAAACCCACCTATTTCTATGCATATTTTTATGGAACTCTAATTGCTTTTTATGAACCTTTTCACCTTTATTATAATTTTCCAGCTTATTTGAAGAATGTAATAAAAGTTCTTTTTCTATTCGGTTTAATTTTTCTATAATTTCCGCATCTTTCAATATCTCACCCCCTAAATGAAAAGTACAAAAAAAGTCAAAAAAACATAAATTCTTTCAACTTTCAAATTGTGATTTAATCCTCTATTATTTAGAATATAAATAAGATGAAAATTAACACAAATAAATTAAATTTTATCGTGCTTATAAATATATTATTTATTCTTTTACTTAGCACTTTTCCAAACTCAATATATTTTGCCTATAATGAATTTGCACAAATTCAAAAATCTTGCATACTCTATAAAACCGCTAATTCAAACTTAGATATTTCAAATATCGTTTGTTACCTAGAACCCACATATTTCGTTAAAATCTGCGTTTTTGAAAACGACAACTTCTATAATGTTAATTATAACGGAGTTAATGGATATGTTGAAAAAACAAATGTTAAAATTTGTTCATCAATACCTAAAAATCCATATCCTATTGCAAAACTCAAAACAAACAATTTTAAATGCAATTTAAGGTCCGCACCATCATCTAACGCCACTGTTTTACTAACGGTTCCAGCCAACTCCAGCGATATTAACTATATTGGCAAAATTTACGGCGACTATGTTATGGACTACTTTGGCAATATTTGGTATCTTGTGGACTATATGGGAGTTTATGGCTATATTTATAATGGTTACTTAAATAATCTGCCTGCAATTTCCGTAAACACAGAAACTGTAAGTTTTTCAAACAACGATGGTTTTCTAACTGTAAATCCCTTATCTAATTCCACTTGCATAATTTTAATTAGTGTTATAATGTTACCAGTAATAGCTGTAATGGTTTTATTATTCAAACCACCATCAAAGCCAAAAGTTAAAGCAAAAGTGGTTCGCTCAAACGATAAAATTGATTACGATTCTCTTTTATAAAAACGAACTTATTAACTTATATTCATTAATTCTTTTCATATTTCCGCATTTTGTGTGATATGTATTAACCATAAATAACCATTTATCTGAAGCATAGTTTTCATTGAAATATTCAATATTAAACCCCTCTCTTGATAATGCCTTTGAAAACGATGTTATGGCCTGATTTTTATATCTAAAAAATGTTCTTATATTCAAATTCATTAATCTTGCAATTTCTTCACAAGATAATTGGTCTATATAAAACAAAACTAATATTTTCCTATATTTTTCATTAATTTGCGTGAGAGCTTTTTCGATTATTACTTTTAGATTTATAAAACGCCTTTTTTTATCTATTAGTTCCATAACTTTGTTAAATCTTTTCTCAATGTCAAAATTTAATCCACAATCAAAGTATGATGTATAAACGCATTTATCTAAAACAAATTTATCTATCGCTTTCACAGATTGCTCCAAATAACTGTAATAAGATAAAATAATCTTACTCCAATCTTCTAATTTCATAATTCAACTCCTTTTAATTAATTTCAATTTGCTATTTTGTTTCAAATTTTCTAAAATTTTTTGCAATATCTTAGAACATTTGTTCTATTATAATATGTTAAAATAAAAAAAATCAATAGTCAATGTCAACAAATTTTTCCATTTTTTACCAGCATCAAATTTGGTGCATTACAAAAATTTTATGAAGTTGTACATTAAATTCTTTAAAGTAATTAATTTTGTTTGTTATTGATTAAATAATGTTATATTATATATTATAGATAAAAATATATATAGGATAAATCAAATGAAAAATAGGAAAATTTATTTATATTTTATAACAATTTGTATATTAATTTCGGCTTTATTTAGTGGTTTTAACCAAGTAGATGTTTTTGCCGATGAAATAGCAGATGATTCAATTTTAAGCGAACTTTATATTGAGGATAGTGAGTTTTCAAAAGATTTAACAAACATAACCTGCTTTGATGTTAATAGCAGTTTTATTGTTTACACAACTAATTCCTCTAGCATTGAAATTTTAAATAGAAGAAATAAATCTGAAAAATTATTAGAACATTTTGAAAATATTGAATATCTAAAACTTTCAAATAAGTTTTTATTTATTGGCGATAAAAAATCTAGCGGAAGTATTTTAAATGTTTATTCTTTATCCAATTTTGAGAAAATCAACATAAAAGATGAAACAAATAATAATTTCAATATTAATTTATTTGATAAAATCTCCATTATCGAAACTGCAAATGATAATTCTTCTCAAATCTTTATTTCAACTCTAAATCCAACTTTTCTGAAATACTACTACCTTATCACTAATGAAAATTGCATACAAATTAAGAGTTCTGGAATTATCACAATTAAAGATATAAACGATAATACTAGTTCAACTAGCCCTATCACCAAGTTCTCAAATATCGCAAATTCAAACGAAAACAAAATCTATGCAGTGGCTGGTGATGAAACAAATCAAAATAAATTATTCACAATTTCTGTTCTTCCAACGATTGTAATTAATAATCCAAGTAAATTTTATCCATCAAACGCATCAGTTTTAATAGTTGCACAAAAAAATCTAAATGACTATGTGCTTGCTATTTCAACTAAAAATGTTTGCTTAGTAAAAACAGATATACCACTAACTGAGAGTATTGACCAAACAAACTGGAAAAAAGGCGATGAAACCTTAGAAGATAATAATGGCTTTAAATGCGGAAGAATTAACTCTCCTATTGATATAAAATTCTTTAATGGTAAAATGCTTGTTGCGGATAACGGAACTAAAAGTATTCAATCTTTTGCATTAAATATAAGTGATAATGGTGCTGAGATGATTGGCGAAAATGTTTTAATAGCTTCTGTTTGTGGAAGTTTGGGAAGATTTAACAAGAATGCCACATTAAGTGTTAGTTCAAACGACAAAATACTTGTTGGCGACCCATTAAACAACCGTATTCAATTAATTTCAAATAATAAAGCCAATGTTTTAAAAAACACTTATCCATTATCTGTAAACGCTAACCACCCTGTACAATTTACTGAAAATATACTTTTTTATAGCGTAAAAATCTCTTCAACAACAAGTGCAGTTATTAAATACAACCTTGAAACAAATGAAACTCTTGCAATAACCCAATATTCAATTGATTCAACTTTAACATCTATCCCAACAATTCTAGGTTTGAAAAAAATTAACGAAACTTTAATTATTTTAACCGCTAAAGGCTTGCTTACTTGCAGTGCTTCCTCCCCTTCTGCCGTTGTGTTAAACTTTAATTCAATCTTAGGGTTTGATGAAAACTGCTTAATTGATGTTTTACCAAATTCAAATAAGATTATTTTCTATTCATCAAACGGTTTATATATTCTTTCCGAATTTGGCGGATTAGAAGCTAAAACAACATTAATTTCCAATATTAGAAGCATAGCAGTTGATGAATTTGATAACATCTATGCTCTATCTGATAACACAATTTCTAAAATAAAATATCTTAATAATAATTTTACAATAAAATCCGAAACAAAGGCAGATTTTAGCAGTTTTTACGATATTTCTATCAACCCAACTAGCGGAATTATTTATGCATTTGATAACGCAATTTGTGCAATAAGATTATATACCAATGTTGATTTTAATTATATTGAAAGACCAACTAGTATTAAAACTGCAAACACTAAAACTTATGTTTTTGCAAAACCATCAGGTTTAAATTCATCTAATGTTGAAGTTTTAGAAACTCTTGAAATAGATAGTTATAAAACAATTTATTCTAAATACCCTATCTCTTTCGCTGGCAACAATTTCTTTATCGTTTATTTAGAAAATTGTTATGGTTATATTAATTCAGCTGATGTTTTCTTTAATGAAGAAGATGTGGTAAACCTAAAAGAATCAAATGCCAAAATAAATGCTTATGATAAAGATAACACAGTTAATATTTATAGATTCAACTCTATTGATGAGAATAATATTAAAACAACCTTACCTCACGAATATAGAATTTATGTTGATAAATTAGATAGCACAAAAACATTAACTTATATCACTTATTATGATGAAAACCAAGTGGAACAAGTTGGCTGGGTTGAAACTAAATTTATAAGATTAAATGGTATTAATTCTAGTCAATTAACTGCTATAATTATAAGCTCAATTGCTTTAGTTAGCGGGATATTCTTGCTTATTTTCTATATTAAAATGAAAAACAGAAAAAAGGCTTAATTTAGGGATATAATTATTGTATAAAAACTTTTAATTTAGTAAAAAATAAATAAGCAAAAGATTAATTTTGCTTATTTTTATTATGGAAATTTTATTTTATATTATTGCTGGAACAATTAGCGGAATAATCGCTGGAATGGGAATGGGCGGAGGTACTTTTTTAATTCCAGTTTTAACTATTATATTCGAGTTCGCTCAAAAAACTGCTCAAGGTATTAACCTGCTTGCATTCTTACCAATGGCAGTTGTTTCGCTAATTATTCATTTTAAAAACAAATTAGTAAACTTAAAAATAGGCATACCAATTGTAATTACAGGTGCAATTACATCTTTTTTAAGTGCAATGCTTGCAAATTCTATTTCGAACAAAAGTTTAAAGTTATATTTTGGCATATTTTTAATTATGATTGGTGTTTATCAAATTATTGTGTTTATCTATCAAAAAGTTAAATCAAAACTTAATCAAACTAAGAATACCAGCACTCAAGATGATAAAATCGAAAATTAACTTTAAAATATCATTATTAATTTTTTTAAGTATTATTGCACCTATAACACCACCCACCACAAATCCAACTAAGATTGGCCAAGAGAGTGCTAAATTTAATTCGGAATTTAAAAAGTATATTATTAGACTAGTAACACACATTGGTAGGATTATTAAAATAGTGGTTGCATGAGCCACCTTTTCTGGAAGTTTTAAGATAGATGTTAAAACAGGTACGCATATCATACCTCCCCCTCCACCAAAGAATCCATTTATAAATCCAATAAAAACTCCGCATATAAGCGCAAGCCAAACTTTTTTAGGTTGGCTTTTTTCTTGTTTCTTAGAAAAGAACTTAGTATAGCCATTACATCGAACTTCAAAATTATAATCTAAAATTTTCATAATAATAGTATTCGCAATTATGAATAAAAAATAAAAATTTAAACAAAATAAAATTGGAAAAATTTTCCAAATGGGTATTTGAACGCAAAATTTCAAATAATAACGAAAAAAAAAGAATAAATCTACATTATTTTAGTTGAATAATTATTTGAATTAAGTTATAATCAATTTGTATGTAAATTATATTATAAACTCTATTAGATATTATATTATAACTTTATTTGCAACTAGGAAATTACTTATATTTTAAAAGGCGGATACTTATGAAATCAGGCAAAAAAAACAAATTCAGTTTAATAGTTATGAGTATGTTATTAATCGTTGGTGTTTTATGCTCTTTAGTTTTTGCTAATGCCAATTTAGTTTTTGCTAAAGAAGTTTTTACAAATCCTATCACTAATAACACATTCAAACAATCTAGTGAATCAGATTCTATAGCTTCCCTAACAGGTTGGTCTAGCATCTCTTATGATGGATATAATAGTTCATTATATAAATCTGGTTCAGTTAAGAGAACTTCTATGCAAAAAGCAGAAGATGCTGATGATGGTAAAACATTATGGAATAGGTTTAAATTAATCGAAGCTCCAAGCGCTTATATGGAAGATGAAGAAGAAACATATCTTATGTTAAATTCATTCGATGGTCTTGGAAGGCTTGGTTATAAAACCTCATCTAAATTCACTTTAGAATCAAATTCTTATTATTCCATCACAATTACCTATAAAACCACAAAAGCTTCAAGTTCTTATGGCGATAGTGATAGTTTTGCGAGCATCTATTTAAAAAATCTTTCAAATAGTGAAATCAAAACAGAAAATAAATTTGAAACTTTAACCACAAATAATGCTTGGGATAATAGAACATTCTTTATTGAAACTAGCCCTTATACTAATGAAAGCTTAGAACTTCAACTTTGGGTTGGTGGCGAAAATAAATCAGATGTTTGCAGAGGTGCTGTATTCTTCAACGATGTTAAAGTGGCTCGTTATACAGAAAGCTCATTCAAAACTGCTTATGAAGATGCAGATGATAGTAAAAAATCTTTAATTTCATTAACAGATTATCAAGAACTAACTTCTGTTGAAAATAACGGTTTTGAAAATGGTTTAATAAATGAGATTACCGGTTGGACATCATTAGGAACAATTGCAAGTAATGATGCAATTAAGCAAATCTCTTTCTCAAGTTTTGCTCATAATGATATTGAAAATCCAAAATCAAATAACTCAAAAAGCAACAATAAAGCATTATTTATTTATAGCGAAAATGGTGCTAGAGAAATTGGCGTACAAAGTTCTACCCTAACCTTACAAGCAAATAGATATTATCTATTATCTGTTTGGGCAAAGAGTGATTGCAATATTGGCGATGGTGGTATTATTCAATTAGTTAAAATTGATAACAAAGGCAAGGCTGATTCTAGCATTGCTAGTTCACTAAAAGTTTCAACAACTGTTTCTGCTGATAACAATTATAGAAATGGTTGGACAAATTATTCAATTTATATCCACACTGCAAATTTTGAAGAAACTCAAGTGGCTCTTCAATTAAAATTAAATAGCGAAGGTTATGTATTCTTTGATGATGTTAACTTAAAACAAATCTCATCTTCTAACTACACAACTGGTTCTAAGGGTTCTAATTGTGTGGCTGTGGATTTATTAAAAAATGCAACTGCAGGTTTAATTACAAACTATACTTTTGATGTTGCATCTTATGAAGGTAATGAATTAACATACCCTCTAACTCCATCAAACTGGACTTTAAACGAGCATCAAGATTATGAAAATTTCTTTGCTGGTGTTGTTAATACTGGCGATATTGAAGCTGTTAAAGCTAATCACCCAACCTTCCCTAGCATCACAAACTATGATTCTATTAATCAAAACTATGTTTTAGCTATAGGTTCTGAAAACACTCAAAATAAGGTAACTTACACATCTGATGAGTTTTCACTTTCAAAGAGTTCAAACTACTTGCTAACATTCTATACAAACTCAATTTATGCCGTTAAAGGAACAAATGCTAAAGCTTCATTAAAAGTTTTGAATGATGATTTAGTTATTTATGAATTTAATGATATAAACACAAATTCAAATTGGGAAAAATATTCATTATATATTTCAACTGGTTTAAATAGCGGTTCATTCAAAGTTGAATTAAACTTTGAAAACATTAGAGGTTATATCTTCTTTGATGCTATTAAATTAGATACAGTTAGCACAGTTTTAGAAGAAGATAAATTGAATAATATTTATGCTATCGACTTAAATAAAGATTTATTAAAGAATATCAACAATTGGGATATTACAGCCAACACTAACGATTATATTATTTCACAAAATGAACAAGGCTTAAATATCGAAACATTAGATGATATTAAATTAACTTTAACTTCAACAAACAAAATTACTCTTTCATCAAATAGTTTTTATAAAATAACTGTTCTTGCTAAAACTACAATTTTAGATGGAATTGAAGGTGGCGCAAGATTTGGTGTTTTAATTGATAAAGAAGAAGATTCTATGACCGAAATCGTGGAAGCAAACGGATTTAAAAAATATTATATCTTTATCAAAACTGGTGAAAGCGAAGTTGATATTAGATTAGTTATTGGTTTAGGAAGTGATACCACTGCCCTAACCGCTATTGCAGATTTCAAGAACTTAGAATTAACAGAACTTGAAAATGAAGAAGCTTACACTACAGATTACACAAATGCAACAGATTCTTCAGATAATGTTAAACAAATTTCATTATCTTCAACAGAAAATAACAATGATAATGATAACGATAATAGTGATAACGACAATGATCACACAGATAATCATATCAATTCAGGAAGCATTTGGATGGCTATCTCAAGTTCAATCACAGCTATTGCACTTATCATCGCATTAGTTGGATTTACAGTAAGAAAAATTAACTGGAAAAAACCAAGTTCTAAAAAGAAAAATACTTCATCTTATGATAGAAGAAAAACTTTAGAGAAAGGTTTAAGTGCTAAAGAGCAAATCGAACTTAGAAAGCAAATGCTTGAAGAATTAAAATCAGATTTGGCTAAAGAAGAAGAAACTTATAATCAAGCAAAAGCAAACACAGATAAACAAATAGATGAAATTGCTAATTCATTAAATGCAGATGTTCAAGGCTATAAAGAACAATTAAAGGAATTAGATAAACAAGATGATGAAATAACTCAAGAACACAATGCTAAAATAGCAATCGATAAAAGAGCAACCACATCTTCAGAAGATAAGGAATTCAATAAAAAGATTGCAGATATTGAAAAACAAGAAAATGCAATTAAAGCAAAAATTGAAAAACTTGAAGCTGCTACTGAAAAGAAAATTAACAAACTTCAATTTGAACTTGATTACAAGAAAGTTAGAGTTGATGAAATTAAAAATGAAATCAACGAACTAAATGAAGAAATTAAAGAAATTTCTAGTACAAATAATTATAAGTAACACAGAAAAAACATATTAGAAAATTAATCTAATATGTTTTTTTTATTACATTTTTAGTTCTTTATTTGCTTCAAACTCATTATTCTTTTCATTGATTATTTTCAATGTTTCTTTAAATGGTTGGATATAATCTGCAAGAGCATCTAGATTTTCCTCTTTAGAGAAAGCTGGAACTGCCACTCTCACATCGTTAGCATAACTTTCAATTGTTTTATATGCATCATTATTATTTTCTAAGAAATAATCAATGGCACATTGTTTATAATCGTTTAAATCACAAACTCCATCATTAACATATCTAAACATATAATATGGCGGATAATTAAAATTAAAGGTATCCTTTGAATCATATTGAGTTAAAACACTATGCCCTTCACTCATTTGATTATATTCAGCACTTAAATCATCAATTTTTTGTTGGTACTCTTTATATGCCATACCCGTGAAGTCGTTAACAGGATTTTTTATATCGCCACCATTCTCGGTTATCGTTCTTTCCAAACTCTTTACCATTTGAACATCTTTATATAGTTTTTGATATGTTTCAGCTAATTCGTACGCCTCAACTTCGTGAACTTTATTAAGTAATGCTGGTCTTTCAGTTTCTTCAATTGTTTCCATTATCTCAACAAACGAATCAATATCATTTCTCTTTGCAATACTTATAATAGCTGGACTAATATCCTTAGCAAGTTCGGGTTTTGACATAACATATCTAACCACTTCAGCTCTATCAACATTATGTATGTTAGTTCTTTCACCATTTTCATCAACTCTTGAATAAAATCTTTGTTGACCATTTAAAACTTGTGATAAAAACATATTAACATTTTCTGCAGAGTTCTTCTCTTTCTGATTTTGCGTTATATTCATTTTATCGTTTCCTAATGCTAACGCACCATTTTCAAGCAATACATCCACAGTTTTCTTAAAATCATCAAAATTAACTAAACTATAATCATAGCTTTTAGGTTTTGCATTATATGATGAATCATATTTATATTCATCTGCTGTTTCTTCTGTTAATATTTCAATTGAGCCATTATTTCCTAACGCCCAAGCAAGCGGAGTATAGTTTTTAGTTAAACCAAACTCTGCTCTATAGTTTACATCAGCACCATTTTCAATTAATAATTTAACAGCTTCTGAATTTAATTTCGAACTTGCTAATTGCAACATCGAAACACCATTTGAAGAAGTTAAATTTGCAAACTCACTAGGAGTTAACACTTCAATACCAAATTGGTGATTTTGTTTTAAAGATTCTCTAGTTTCATCAGATGTGTTTTTAATCTTCTCAAAACTATATTTTAATGAGTTTAAAAATAAAGTATCACTAGCTTGTTGGTAGTAATCAGCAAAATATGTACCTGCTTTCATACTATTTATTTTGTTTTTTAAATATTCGTGTAAATTCATTTATTTGCACCTCACACGAATATTTTAGCACATTTCAACCCTTTTGTCAAACTTTTTGAGGATTTACGGCTTTATAAAGCCATTTCTAAACTCTTATTGTTTCATATAAACCATTCTGAACTTGGAACATTGGTGGGAAATAATTATTTAAAGTCCAGTAACTAATGCCTGCCAGATTATATTTATCCACTAATTTAAACCTAGATAAATAACTCCTTGCATCATCAAACCAAACAATATGCTCATTTTCGGTGGTATTATATGTAAAGAATGGTGCTTGATTAACCTCATCATATTCGATAAACGAACCTTTAGTTCGTGCTAAGTCAACCGCCTCCATATTAGATAATATCGTTGCCGGCGTACCCTCAACATAAGGCAATTTCCAATCATAGCCATAATTTGAAACACCCATTAGGATTTTGCTTGGTTCGATAACAGTTGTGGCATAATCTAAAACCTGCATAATTGGTTTTATTGGAGAAACTGCTTGAGGTTCACCATATAAATAACCCCATTCATAAGTCATTAATATTATTCTATCTGCAATTTTACCGATTTGTTCGTAATCGTGTGCCTCATATAAAGTTCCTTGTTGTTCTCCGCTAATTTTTGGTGCTAAAGCCACAAATAATTCTAAATTGTTAGCTTGAGTTTGTTGTTTTAATTCGGTTAAGAAATTAACATAGTTTTCTCTATCACTTGGGAATAGATATTCAAAATCAACATTTATTCCCCTATAACCCTTTGCGAGTGCGGTTTGAATAACATTATCAAATAAAACTGCTCTAGCATCTGCATTGGTAAATACTTGATTTGCTAGTTCACCTGAAAACCTACCCTCTTCGTTATCAAAATTTGTTATAACCATCATTGGTGCAACGCCATATAGCTTTGCTTGGTTAATAATTCTCTCATCTGTAATTGTATTTAATGAACCATCAGCATTTATATCATAGCTAAAAATACTAATATAGGTTAAATTTGGAAGAGTTTTAGATAAATTTGAATTTGAAATATTGGGATAAACATATCCATTTACTTCCATTCTACCAATCGGTTGAATACCAATTGGAAGTAGCACAATTTGACCAATACTAAGCATATCTGGATTAGTTATATCTGGGTTTTCATTTAAAATTGCATCAATACTAGTGTTAAATCTTTGCGAAATTCTATATAAAGTATCCCCTTTTTGGACTTCATAAGCATAAACATTAATTGGAAGTACTATTGATTGCCCAACAACTAAATTATCTAAGTTTGTTAAGCCATTTGCTTCTATAATCTTTTCAGGTGAAGCATTAAATCTTTCGGCAATATTGAAAATTGTATCACCTTTTTCTATTACATAAATAACCATACATTTCTCCTATTTTTATATGTTTATATTTATGTTTTAACTTTATAAAAGTTGAAAAAATAGGAAGAAATTTAATTTCTCCCTATCTAATCAATCTTTTTAATATAGCATCTTCTTCTCTTATGTTGACGCCTATCAAAATCATCAAACGCATTCTTGATATTTACATTTGTTTCTAATTGAAGCAAAGATTCAGCCTCTTCAACACCTAATTTAATTAAGTTTGAAAGTATTTCATTAATTATGAATGCAGGAACACCTTTTGCTCTATAATCTGGTCTTACTGCTATAAATACTGTGTCAACAACCTTTGGATGTTTAACTGCTTTTAGTAGTTTAAAGATTTTTGGAGTAAACAATTTACCTTTCATTTCTTGCATTGCTTCAGCAATACTTGGGAAAACCAAACCAAAACCAATCAGCTCATCTTTATCATTTGTAACCATTGCAATAAACTTTTTATCAACTATAAGTTTGAATTGACTAACTAATTGTTTTTCTAGTTTTGGAGTGATTGGAACAACGCCATAAAGCGGACTATAACATTCATTTAAAAGTTTGAAAATTTGATCTCTATATTTATTAACAACTTCTCTAGTACTCTTAATATTAACAAGTTTAAAACCATATCTTTGAGCGATTTTCCCACTAACTCTTGTAATCTTCTCATCAATAGTTTTAGGAACTTTTATTCTATATTCTAGCCAATCAACATCTTTAGAATAACCGCATTGTTCTATCAATTTTGGATAATAATCATAAGAATAATTTTCTTCAAAACAAGATAATTCATCAAATCCTTCAATTAATAAACCTTCTCTCTCAAGATCATTAAATCCAAGAGGACCGTGAACATATTCCATACCTTGAGCCTTAGCCCAATCTTCAACAGCTTTGAATAATGCTTTTGCAACCTCTAAATCATTTATGAAATCGATTCTTGAAAATCTTACATATTTTTGATTCATTTTTTTATTACAAGCTTTTTGCAAAATACCAGCAATTCTTCCAGCCAATTTCCCATCTTTATATGCTAAATAATAACAAGTATCACATTCTTCAAAATTCGCATTTTTCTTTTTATTAAATATACCCATTTCATCAGCCAAGATTGGCGGAACGAAATATTTATTATCTTTATACAATTCAACTTGAAAATTAACAAAGGCTTTCCTTTGTTTCTTTGTTTTTACCTCAACAATTTCTACCATCACATTTCATCCTTTTAGGTTATACATCTTATATATTTAATATTATATCACATTATATCCTTATTTAAAAGAAAATTAATTATAAAATCACAAATTAAAACATAATATTGAAAAGAATTTTCATACAAATAAGTAAAAGGACAAAGTTTATGCAAAAAGTTTATCTTTTAAAAGAAAATGAAGCAAGAGAAAAAGTGGCAAAGATATGCAATATAAAAAGTGACAATATAAAATTTAATAGCAATCAAAAATTGCTTGGTTATGATTATGCAATTATAAAAGATGGCGATGATGATTTTCAGATAATTGAGAATTATTTTGTTCCAAGAATTTACAAGCTTAAAGAAAATGAAACAATAGAATCACTTCAGGCTCTAGGTTATGAAATTTCACCAAGCGAGAATATTTCAAGCAATGATATTGTAATTCTTTCAAAAGTTAATGGCAAAAGGCATATTGTTAAACCTTTAGAAAATTTAAACGACATTGCTTCTATGTATTATACAGATATTAATGAAATAATCAGAAGAAATAATCTTAAATCTAATAAATTATTTATTGGACAAATTCTATATATTTAAAAGGAGATACGATTATCAAATCTTTATTCAAAGCAGTTGCTTTATTATCTATTTTTAGCATATTAACAAGATGCTTGAGTTTTGTTTATAGAATATTTCTATCTCGAACCTTAACAAATTCAACTTTGGGAATCTACACAATTGCATTAAGTGTTTTTGGTATTTTCAATACTCTTTTAGCGAGCGGTACTCCCTTAACAATCTCTAGAATAGTTTCCACTAATCCAAACGGAAATAAAGAAAATGGCAGAACTGTAACAGCTGGTTTTATTATCAATATGACCGCAAGCATTCTTCTTACAGTTTTTGTTTTGGTATTTAAAAATTTATTTGGGTTATTCTTTACAGATGAAACTAGTTATATTATTCTTCTAACAATGATTCCTGCTATTTTATCAACTGGTTTCTACACATCATTTAGAGGTTACCTTTATGGAAAAGAGAAGTACCTCCACATCGGATTAGTTGAACTAATAGAACAAATCCTAAGAATAGTTTTATGCGTGATTTTAATTATATTCTTATTCCCAGATAACTCACCTATTCCTGCTGGTATTAGTTTTGGCGTTGCCGGAGCTTTAAGTACTGTCATTGGCGTTTGTGTTTACTTTAAAGTTGGTGGTAAAATTGGAAACCCTAAAGGATATTTTTCAAACATAATTAAATCCAGTTTGCCTATAACCTTTGTAAGAATTGGTGGAAGTTTAATAGTTCCATTAATTTCAATTTTAATTCCGCTTCGACTTGTTAGTGCTGGATTTACAAACGATTATGCTCTTTCACAAATAGGAATTATTATGGGTATGACCCTTCCCCTTTTAACTATTCCATCAACAATCATAGGTGCGTTCTCCACTGCTCTTATTCCAAGAACTGCTCTATCATTTAGACAAAAAGATTATGATGGAATGAATAATGAAGTGATGAGTTCTTTAAATTTTTCACTTATATTAACCTTCCTTTTAATTCCACCATTTATCGCCTTAGGCGAGCCTGCCTGCAAGTTTATATTTAATTCAAGCGAGGCTGGAATTTATCTTAGTATGTCGGCTTGGCTTATGATTCCAATGTGTTTTACACAAATCTCAACAAGCGTTTTAAATGCAATTGGAGAAGAGAAAAAATCATTTTGGATTTACTTATTTGCTAGCATATTCTTACTTGCTTCTGTTTGGTTCTTACCTAAATACATTGGTGCAACATCTATTGTTATTGGTATGGGAATATCTTCAACCATTACAACGATTTTAAATATGAGAATAATTTCAAAACAATCTAATTTGTCTTATTCTTATATTAAATTGACAATAATACTACTATTATTGTCAATTCCTATCACATTATTAACAAAATACTTATTTAATATACTTTATAATTTTTTACCATTATTTATATCTTTAGCGATAACATCTATAGTTTCAGTTGGCATATTTTTTATATTATTATCAACATTTAACATACTAGATACCCATTCTTTTATAGAAACGATTAAGAATAGATTAAAAGTAAAATCATTATCAAGAAAGAAAAATCAGAGAGCCTAAACTCTTTGATTTTTTTATAAAATATTATGAATATTGAATCCCATTATATGGGTGGCTTTACTTGAAAAATTTTGTAATAAATAAAGTTCTGTTAGCGCATCATCATAATCATTTAAATCAGTATAAGTCTTTAATTTATTTAAACTATCCGTAACATCGCTTAAGTCTTTATGATTAAACATTAAGCATAGTGTACATTCTCTATCATCCCAGAACGATTTAATTTCTGAAACATCTTTAGAGAGAACTGTTATATCATTTTTATGGTTTTCAAAATCATCTATAATTAAATCTATAGAATCTGATAAATTACTAATTACCCCATTAACAGCAACTGCTTCCCATATAGCTAAACTGAGTAACAACACCGTTAATGTTATCATAAATATCCCCCTCTTCATTACCATTCACCGCCTAATGAAGATTCGAAAATTCTATATTCATTTTTATAATCTTGCAAGTACATTTTACCAGCACAATCAATTGTGGCAATCATAATATCTTTTATATTATTAAATCCCGCTTTCTTTAATTCTTTTATAATTTGGTTATCTTCAAATTTACCCACCTTTAAATTATCTTCAACTAATTTGCCTTCTGAAACAATAATCATCGGCAAACTATCTTCTTCCACTTCCACCTTTAAATCTTCAGGAGTTGCTGGCTGACACATTGCTTTTGGTAAAACGGAAATACTTCCATTAGTTTGAATAATTGCATAGTTTACTTCCTCTAATTTGAAATAACCACAACCTCTTAAAGCATCTTGCAAATCGTTAAAATCCATATCGCATCTTTTTAAGTTTTCGTATTCAATTCCCTTAGGGCTAATTAAAATAACAGGTGTTCCGTTTAAGAACTTTCTAAACTTCAAACTCTTTCTATCTAAAAAAGATAATAAAGTGTGGATTACAACGATAGTTACCAAGGGTATAACTCCGTGCAATAAAGGCAAAGCTGTTTCCGACATTGGAATACAAGCCAAATCGGCAATGGTTAAAGTTACAACTAATTCATAAGGTTGCATTTGCCCAATTTGTTTCTTACCCATAATTCTAATAAGCAATAGAAGAAGAGTGTAAATAATAATACATCTAACAATAATCGTTAATCCCATATTCTAATTATTGCTAACTTTTTTTACTTTATACATAAGAATTATCCAACATAAACAAAATGTACGAAGCTTAGCAATAGTGCTTGAACAAGCAGAAGCACTATCATTAAAATACATAGAAGTAACATCACTATAAATAAATCGTTGCCCTCTCCAAAACAAAATCTACCATACTTTTTGTTTACTTTATAAACTTTAAATCCAATACCGAGCATCACGCAACTTATTAAGTAGATTATAATTCCAATCAACACATAGAAAAGCAGAAAACAAATTTTTGAAAACAAAGCAAAACAAACAAATGCAACAACAAGGTCAAATCCAAATAAATATGCAAAAAATATGGTTAAAATAAAGTTTATAATCTGAAAAGCAAGCATTTTATTAAAAACATACGAAAGCAGAAATATTATAATCACATATACAAGTTCTATTCCGATTAAATTCCAATACGAAATTTCTATATTTATAAACGCCACAATATATGTATTCGACATTCTATCAATTTCCAAATCTCCGCCAATCTTACTTCCCATAACAATTCCAAAAATAAAACCAGCACACCATATAACACAAAATAAGATTATTTCCCATTTAAAACATTCAAAAAATTTAGAAATATTTGAACCTATTCTATTAAAATTTCTTATCCTTGAACCATTATTCATATAATAATATATGATTTAAATTGTAAATTAAGATAAAAAATGAAGAACTCATCATTCTTCATTTTTATATAAACTATTTATTTGTTTTAATAATTGCTCTTAATCTATTCACAATCTCATCACTGGTTATATTAAATTTTTTAAATAACATTTCTGCATTTCCGCTTTCACCAAATGTATTTATCCCAATAACACCATTTATGTTGTTTACATACTTACAAAGTCCGTTTTCACTTCCAGCTTCAATTGCAACAATATTCTTACTACATAATAAGTTTTTCTTATAACTATCTGATTGCTCATCAAATTTATTTGTGTTTAGCATACTAACAACTCTCACATTTATTTTTTTAGCAGCTAACTTTTCCTTAGCCTCTAATGCTAAATAAACTTCACTTCCCGTTGCAATAATAATACCATCTAACACACCCTTACCCTCTTTTGAGATTATATATGCCCCTTTATCCATATTATCATATTCAATACCTTCCAAAACTCTTAATTGTTGTCTTGTAAGAATTATCAAAGAAGGTGTTGAAACCTCGCTAAAAGCCGTTCTATAAGCCTCAAAGCACTCTCTTTCATTGCAAGGTCTGAAAACATTTAAGTTTGGCATTGCTCTAAAAGATGCTAATTGCTCGATTGGTTCGTGTGTTGGACCATCTTCGCCAACGGCGATTGAATCGTGCGTTAGAATATAAACAACTGGAAGTTTCATTAGAGAACTCATTCTAACCGCACTTCGCATATAATCACTAAACACAAAGAAAGTGCTAGCAAAAGCCTTAAATCCCATCAATGCAAGACCATTTGAAATACACGCCATTGCAAATTCTCTAATACCATATAAAATATTTCTACCACTAAAGTTGTTTTTACCAACAATTTGGCTATCTTTTATAAATGCTTTTGTACTACTCGAAACATCAGCAGTTCCACCAACGATTCTAAAATCGGCTAATGCTAGTTGGTTTAAAATCTCGCCCCCCATTTCTCTCGAACTCTTGCCTTTTAAGCTAGATAAATCGTGTTCTGAAAAACTTATTGGCGTTCTTAAACTCATAGAGGCAATACTCTCAAAATCTTTAGGATACTTCATCTTTAAATGTTTCATCTTAGCATCAAAGTCACTCTCTATAGCGTTAAATCTTCCTTTCAAAATAGCCAATTGGAGTTGAACATCTTTATCTAATTCAAAATTATCTTCGCTCTCTATTTTTAGTTTTTTCTTTAACGCTATCAATTCTTCAGGCTTCATAACCAAGCCATGTGCTTTATTCGAATTTTCATATTCAGATTTAAAACCAATTCTAGTATTAACAACAACAAAACTTGGACTTTGAGATTTTTTTGCCATAGATATTTTTTGGTTTATCTCTTGAATATCGTTACCATCTAAAACTTCAAATACTGCAAATCCATACGCTTTCATTACTGCTTTTATATCTATATCAAAAGTAAGATTTGTTGAACTATCCAAACTCACCTGATTTCTATCATAAATTACGATTAGGTTATTTAAGTTTAATGTACCAGCTAAACTCAAGGCTTCGCTAGAAACACCTTCCATCAAACAACCTTCGCCCACTAACGCAAAAGTTTTAGCATCAAAAAGTTTGTCGCCAGCCTTATTAAATCTTGCTTCTAACATTTTTTGCCCTAACGCTATACCCACAGCTGTTGCCACACCTTGCCCTAAAGGACCAGTTGAGCAATCAATACCGCATTGTTCATTTAACTCTGGATGACCAGCAACTTTTGGATTATCCAACTTTCTAAAGTTCATTAAATCTTGCTTTGTTATAGGAAAACCAAAAGCGTGCAACACAGAATATAGCATAGCACTACCGTGACCGGCAGACAATACAAACCTATCCCTAAAGATTGAATTTGCTCTAGTTGGACAAACATTCATCTGCTTTGAATATAACGAATATAAAATCGGTGTTGCACCCAAAACTATGCCTGTATGTCCGCTCTTAGCATTAGAAACAACCGATGCACCTAAATATCTTAAATTATTAATAACTTTATCTTCAATTCCCATTTTAACACCCATAATAACCTAATATTTTTTCTTTAACAAGGTTTGCAGATTTATTCAAATCTAACCCACTGCAATCAATAATTAAATCTGCTTTTTCTTCTAAAAGCTCATTTCTTTCATCAAACACAGATAAATTAATGATTTTATTTAATTTATCTTTTTTGCTTCTGCTTATTTTTTTCTCATAAGTTTCTAAATCTAATTTTAAATAAATCATCAGACAATGTTCTTTTAATACATTCATATTGCTTTCATCATTAAGCAAAGCAAACCTTAAAGATAGCAGAGTATTTTCAAAAGTTGCCACCTGCTTAATCTTTTTTCTCTCTTGTTTTTCCAAATATTCTTTACCGCAAATATCCACAACCATATTTGTATTTATTAAATCAAATTCAATCAATGCATCAATATCTGCAAAAAACATCTCGAATTTATCTGCAACTTTTTTTGCCACTTTACAAGTATAATCTTTAACTAATCCAAATATACAAATATTATTTTTCATAACACTTCTTCCTTTTAGTTATTATACCAATGAAAATCAAGTAAACAAAATAATTATGTCAAAATATTTAAAAATTATTTTATCTTATTTTTTGAGTGCAAAAAGTGTTAGCTTTTGCTAACACTTTTAACTTAAGTTTTTATTTTGAAAATTTTGAACTAAATTTCCATCAATTGCAAATTTTTTTATCTCTTCAAAATCTTCGCTTTTATGATTTTCCAATTTATCTTCTTTTATAAACTTAGGCTTCATATACATTTGCAATGAAAAATTCTTAACAGGTGCAATTTTCTCTAGCAAACATTTAATATCCTCGTTTGAAAGGTTTGGTGCGAATGTTGTTCTAAATTCATAATCAATATTAGAGCTTTTCAATATAGAAACGCTTTTTTTAACATTTTCCAAAATATTAGGATTAATTGGTGTTATTATATTATATTTTTCAAATGGTGCTTTAATATCCATTGCCACATAATCCACCAATTTATCTTTAATTAATTTATTCAATATTTCTGGATTTGAGCCATTAGTATCTAATTTAACTAAATAACCCATATCTTTAACTTTTCGAATAAATTCTATTAAATCTGGTTGCAATGTTGCTTCTCCACCAGAAACAACCACTGCATCTAAAAATCCTGCTCTTTTCTTTAAAAACTCCAAAACTTGGTTCTCATCATAAGCACCTTCGTTTTCGTTTATAATCTCTCTATTATGGCAATACCAGCAATTCATATTACAACCCGGTGTAAATACCACGCAAGAGATTTTAGCTGGATAATCTATAAAAGAATTTTTTTGCATACCAATTATTTGCATAATATTAGTTTAATTCTTCCTTTTTTAAAACGAATTTCTTTCTTAATAGATATTCTTCTTTCTTACTATCATTATAGTTTTGAATAGGTCTTAAATATCCAACAATTCTGCTCCATACTTCAGTTTCTCTATGGCAATGAGGACATTCAAATTGTTCACCTTTCAAGTATCCGTGTTCAGGACAAATACTAAATGTTGGGGTTAATGAAATATATGGCATCTTATAATTTGTAAATATCTTTCTAATTAATGCCTTAGCACTCTCTCTATCATCAATTCTCTCACCCATATAAATATGAAGAACTGTACCACCAGTATATAATGATTGAAGTTCATCTTGCTTTTCAATAACTTCGAAAATATCATCTGTATAATCTACTGGAATTTGAGTTGAGTTTGTATAGATTGGGTGTTCTTTATTAGCTGTAATAATCTTAGGGAATCTCTTTTTATCGCCTTTAGCAAATCTAGTACCAGTACCTTCGGCTGGAGTTGCTTCAAGGTTATAGATATGACCAGTTTCTTCTTGGTAATCTTGCATCTTTGCTCTTAAGTGGTTCATAACTTTAATTGCAAATGCATTACCAGCATCAGTTGTAATATCTTTTCCCATAAAGTTAAGCAAACTCTCGTTCATTCCATTAATACCAATTGTATTGAAGTGGTTGCTCCAATATTCACCAGTTCTAGCCTTAATATCTTTTAGGTAGAATTGGCAGAATGGATATAAACCGTTATCTGTTTGTTGTTCGATAACTTTTCTCTTAATCTCTAGGCTTGTTTTAGCTATATCGCATAAATGATCTAGTCTATCAAAGTACTCTTCCTCAGTTTTGCTTAAATAACCAATTCTTGGTAGGTTGATTGTAACAACACCGATAGAACCAGTTAGAGGATTACTACCGAATAATCCACCACCTCTTTTTCTAAGCTCTCTAACATCAAGTCTTAATCTGCAACACATTGAAACCGCATCTTCTGGGTTTAAATCTGAATTGATATAGTTAGCAAAGTATGGAATACCATATTTACAAGTCATATCCATAATTGCATTACAAACATCACTATCCCATTCGAAATCTTTAGTTATATTAATAGTTGGAATTGGGAATGTGAAAACTCTGCCTTGTGCATCACCTTCGCACATTACAGCACAGAATGCTTTATTGAATATATCCATTTCTGCTTGGTAATCACCATAAGTTGTTTCTTGATATTCTCCGCCAATAATAACTGGAATATCTTTTAATGTTGATGGAACTTTAATATCTAATGTAACATTACTAAATGGGCATTGGAAACCAACTCTTGTAGGTACATTCATATTAAATACAAATTCTTGTAAGCATTGTTTAACTTGTTCAAATGTAAGTTTATCACGCCTAATAAATGGTGCGCAATATGTATCAAAACTACTCCAAGCTTGAGCACCAGCAGTTTCGCCTTGAGTTGTGAAGGTATAATTAACGATTTGTCCTAAGAAACTTCTTAAATGTTTTGGAGGACAAGATGAAATCTTTGATGCGTTATTGCATCTAAATCCTTCTAATAAGATAGCTTTTAAATCCCAACCAACGCAGTATGCACCGAAGAATCCCATATCGTGGATATGAATTTCACAATTTTGATGTGCTTCTCTAACTTCTGCTGGATAGATTTCATTCAACCAATAATGCTTTGTGAAGGCTTCTCTAACATAGTTATTTAAGCCTGCAACACTTCTTTGCATATTAGCGTTTTCTTTAACCAACCAATCTTTATCTTCAAGATAGTTATTAAACATATCAATAGTTGCACCAATAAGAGCGTTTGTTTGTCTTGCACCAGTTCTTTTTTCTCTATAAAGAATATATGCTTTAGCAGTTTTAGCACATCTATTTTCAATCAAAACCTTTTCAACGATATTTTGAATTTCTTCAACGGTTGGAATATTATCTTTAAATTTTTCATTTATAGCCACAACAACTTGGCCTGCTAATTCCTTACTTTTTTCGAAATCTTCCCCACCAACAGCTTGTGCTGCTTTGAATATAGCATTAGCTATTTTCTTTTCATCAAACTCTTGTGTTTCTCCGTTTCTTTTAAATACATACTGTACCATTTTTATCTCCTTTGTCATTTCCATTTTTTGTTGTACGCTCCCAATATATCACAACACAATATATAGTGTCAACCAAAATTTTAAAATCTATATATTGAATTTTTACTCATAAAATTTTTAAAAATTTTTAAAAAATATATGTATTTTATTTGATTTTTTTCAAAAAATTTGATTGCAAAATATCTTATTTTTATACAAAATTTTAAAATCTCGCTTAATAAAGCCATTCGTTATTTTCAAAAACTTTAAGATTTGAAAATATACAAAATTTATAGAATTTATAAGTATTCATAAAGTTTAATTTTTATAAATTTTATACGAAAAATTTTAATAAATTTTTTTAAAAAAATTTTTTCACATTCAAAATTTAGAAATAAAAAAACACTATATATAGTATTGTGTGTGGTAACATAATACCATATATAATGTTTATAATAAATATTCTATGACAAATTTATTATTTTAGAAAGTTATCAAATTCTTCTTCTGTGATTATTCTAACACCTAACTGTTTTGCTTTATCAAGTTTACTTCCAGCACTCTCGCCTGCCAAAACATAATCTGTGTTTTTACTAACGCTTCCAGATGTTTTTCCGCCATAACTTTCTATTATCTTACTAGCTTCATCTCTGGATTTATTAGGCAAAGTGCCTGTTAAAACGAATGTTTTGCCAGTTATATACTCATTTTGCATAGTTGAATTATCTGGATATTGAATTTCAACGCCTCGCTTCATCAACTCATCAATAAGGCTTAATTCAGCCTCGTTATGGAAAAACTTATATATATCTTCAGCCATAATATTACCAATATCATTTATCTTAACTAAATCTTCAACCGAAGCATCTTTCAATTCTTTCAAACTTTTGAAGTTTTTAGATAAATCTAAGGCTGTTTTCTCACCAACACCATTTATTCCTAAAGCATATAAGAAATTATTAAAGTTACATTTTTTGCTTTTTTCAATACTATCAATAAACTTCTTTGCTTTTTTATCTTTAAATTTATCCAAATTTAACAATTGTTCATAGGAAATATAATATAAGTCCGCACAACTTGTTATATCAAATTCTTCACGCAATTTATCAATGGTTTTAGAACTAACACCATCAATATTCATAGCATTTCTTGAGCAAAAATGCGTAATTCGTTCATTAATTTGCTTATTGCAATTTTTATTATGACAGAATAAGTTTGCACCATCTTCAACTAATAATGAATTACAGCTTGGACAATGCGTTGGTTTTTCTATATCAATGCTTTCTTCCGTATGTCTTGCCACATTCAATATTTCTGGTATAACCTCATTACTTCTTCTTACAAACACATAAGAATTTAACTTGACATCTTTTCTCTTTATATCACCAAAGTTATTAAGTGTGGCTCTTTTAACTGTTGCACCTGCAAGTTCAACTGGTTCTATTTCAGCAATTGGTGTTAGTTTACCAGTTCTACCAACCTGCCAAACTATATTCAAAACTTTACTAGTTTTTTCATCGGCTGGAAATTTATATGCCATTGCCCATTTAGGAAATTTTGAAGTATAGCCAATATCCTCACGAATAGATAAATCATCAACTTTCAAAACCGCACCATCAATCAAAATATCTAAATCTTTTCTAGCATTATTTATGTCTTCTATATTCTCTTCAATTTCCTCGTCGGTGGATAACAACTTATAATAATCCCAAACAGAAAAACCAAGATTTTTCATAAAGTCGTGCATACCAGTTTGAGTTGTAAATTCTTCAGTTGAAATTTCTAGAATATCATAGAAAAACAAATCCAAATTTCTGCTTTTTGTTACATTAACATCTAGGTTTCTAATAGCACCAGCAGCGGCATTTCTTTCATTTTTCAATTGCTCATTTGAAGTTAGATTAAATTTTTCAAGTTCACTTCTTCTAATCATCGCTTCGCCCATTATGATAAGTTCGCCTGTGTAATCTATAGTTTTAGGCAAAGTTTTTATAGTTTTAACTTGCTCTGTTACATCTTCCCCCACAATTCCATTCCCACGAGTGGCTGCCTTAACAATCTTACCATTTTTATAAGTTACCACAATTCTAAGACCATCAAACTTATATTCAAGCGAGAATTTATTAGCACCAAAAGAACGCATATCATTTAGCCATTTTTTAAGTTCTTCAATAGAATTAGATTTGGATAAACTATAAAGTTTCTTTGCGTGTTTTACTTTCTTAAAGCCTTTTAAGTTCTCCCCACCAACATTTTGGCTTGGAGAGTTTGGCAAAATAAAGCCAGTTTCTTTTTCTAGCGTTAATAATTCTTTATAAAGATTATCCCATTCATCATCTGAGATAATGGGGTTATCTAATGTGTAGTAATATTCATTATAATAATTAAGTTCTTCAACCAACTGCTTTATTCTTTCTTCTTTATTCATATTTCTAACCTTATTTTAAAAGTTCAAGCGGAGCAAATGCTAATGATAGATTTTTAACACCAAATCCGCCAAAATCTATTTTAACAAATGTTATATCTCCAATATTTTCTTTTTTGATTATAACGCCAACCCCAAATTTAGGGTGCTTAACTTTCGCTCCTTCGATATAATCCTTATATTTATCATTTGTTTTAATTTTCTTTTCCATAAACGCAAGCGCTGATGGTTTTGTGGCTTCAAACTTTTCTTCTTGTTTTGGCTTAGAGAAGTTATTTTCAAAACCATAACTTTCTCTTCTTGAATTATATCCATAACCTTGATTTCCAAAACTATTTTGAGAATATTTATTAAATTGAGAATTGTCCCAAGGACTTGGATTAAATCTCTCTTTAGTTTCACCCCCAGAAATCTTTGCCTCTTTTAAGAAACGGCTTTCCAAAGTATTTTCTCTTGAGCCATATAAGAATCTAGTTTTAGCCTTGGTTATAACCACTTTCTTTCTTGCTCTTGTGATAGCAACATACATAAGCCTGCGTTCTTCTTCTATATCTTCAATTTCACCGCATCTAGCAAGCGGGAAAACATTTTCTTCCGCACCAACAATAAACACATAGTCGAATTCAAGACCTTTGCTTGCGTGAACTGTTGAAACGCTGACCTTTGCTTCGTTTTCATCTTCATCAATTGAGTTTTGCAATGTAACACTCTCAAGATATGATGAAACAGTTGCTTTTTCGTTTAGATTATCAAATGAAGTTACAGATTGCACCATTTGGTCGATATTTCGTTTTCTATCTTCGTTTTCTTCTGTATCTTCTGCATACATATCCTTAATATGTACTTTATCTATTAACGCTTTAACAAACTCTGTTAGGCTAGAATTATTTATAAGTTCATCTAGCTCATTCAAAACATCTGAAAATTCTAATAGTTTTGACTTCAAAACACTTGGTAAATCCGCCACCCTAATATTTGAAATTAAATCAAATAAGCTAATATTATGCATTGTTGCATACTGCATCATCTTATCTATTGATGCATCACCAATTCCTCGTTTTGGAATATTTATAATTCTTAAAAAGCTAATATTATCTTTATGATTTACAAGCACACTCATATATGCCAAAATATTTTTTATTTCTGCTCTTTCAAAGAACTTAAAAATACCGCTTACTTTATATGGAATATTATAATTTAATAGCTTTTCTTCAAATAACCTAGATAATGAGCTTATTCTCATTAAAACGCCTATTTCATTTGGGTTTACTCCATTTGCTATTAAATTAGATATACTTCTTGCTACATACTCGGCTTCTTCTTGCTCATCATAGGGTTTATAATAATCTATCTTATCGCCATCTTCATTTTCTGTATATAAAGTTTTTTGAATACGCTCTTTATTATTTTTAATAAGCTCGTTTGCTGATGCTATAATATTTTTAGAACTTCTATAATTCTGCTCTAATTTATAAACCTTAGCTTTAAAATCTTTAATAAAGTTTTTAATGTTTTCAATGTTTGCACCACGCCAACAATAAATACATTGGTCCTCATCTCCAACAACGAAAATATTTTTATGGTAATCTGCCAATAACTTAATTAACTTATATTGAACTAAGTTTGTATCTTGAAACTCATCAACTAATATATATTGAAATTTCTTTTGGTAATATTCCAAAACATCTGGGCAATGTTCAAATAAATAAAGAGTTTTTGCAAGAAGGTCATCAAAATCAAGAGCATTATTTTCTTTTAACTTTTGCTCGTATTCTTTATAAACTTTATAAATATCATCTTTTAAAGGGTCATATTTTATATTTTCCATATACTCATTAGGAGTTAGCCCTAAATTCTTAGCATTGGATATATGCCATTCAATCTTGCTTTTATAATCACCAACATTAATATCAAAGCCTTTTAAAATCTGCTTTAACAATTTATCTTTATCACTCTCATCATAAATTGTAAAATACTTTGTATAGCCTTCTAGATGATTGATTGAACTTCTAAGTATTCTAACGCACATTGCGTGAAAAGTACTAACCCAAACATTCTTTGCAATAGGAAGCATTTTCTCAATTCTTTCTCGCATTTCATTTGTGGCTTTATTTGTAAAAGTGATAGCAATGATATTCTCTGGATTAATATGTTTTTCTTCAATAATATAGCAAATTCTATGAGTTAGAAGCCTAGTTTTTCCGCTTCCTGCTCCAGCTGTTACTAATATTGCACCTTCTGTATCTTTTGCTATTTCTAATTGAGTTTTATTTAAATCGTTGATTGAAAACAAAATAGGTATTCTCCTTTTAAAATTACCTACTAATTATATCAAACAATACAATTATTTCAAACATTTACTCTATAAAAAAACACGAAATATTATCGTGTTTTAAATATTGGTCATAATTTTATGCTATAAATTCCGTTGGTAATGTGTTGTTTTCATACGCTTGTTTAACTCTATTAAATTTTTCGGATAATCTCAACATATAAAGTTGTTTTTCATCTTCTTTTAGAGTTTTATAATAATTTTTATCCGTTAAATAACCCAAACTGCCAAGTTCGTTATTCCTTAATATTTCAACCACTTGCCTAATAAACTCTGGCTCATCAGCTAGCGAAATGCTAACAAACTCAGTTTTTGCAGTTAGTTTTTTCATAGCTTTTGCATTTTCTAAGAAATAAGCACTAGCTCTATTGGGTAAAAATTTATCCGTAACATTATCGTTGTAATTTTTATTTAACAATCTCTGTTTTGCTAAATTTGCTAACTGTTTTAGTTGATTATTTCTTTTTCCCATACCATTCTCCATTAATGATTTATATGGTTTTATTTTAGCATAATCTTACAAAATACGATATTTAATCGATGTAAGAAAAATGGCTTATTTTGTAGGATTATTAGAAGTTTCATAAGAAAATCAAGAAAAACACAGAATTATCTGTAAATAAAAAAGCAAAGGGATTTCCTTTGCTTATAAACTATTTAGCTTTTCTAGCTCTTTTGATAGCAGCCTTTTGTTTTTTCTTTCTCTTAACACTTGGCTTCTCATATTGT
>CAKVMJ010000001.1 GCA_934772445.1 uncultured Clostridia bacterium | reverse complement strand
AATGAGCAAAACTACAAAAATTTTAACTACTGTTGTTGCAATCGCATTGGTTATTACTGCAATGGTGGTTGGTATCTATGCTGCAACTTCTGGTTCAGCATCTATTAATGCAACAGTTAACTGGACAGCAGCTCAAGGTATTACATTTACTTTAGATGGTAGCGTTGTTAATGGTAAAGCTGAAGATGCTAAATCAATCGATCAAATCGTTGTAACTTCTTCAACTAGCAACACAGAAGCTATTCAAACTGCTGCTAAGGATTTAAACATCAATTTCTATGATGGAACTGATAATGGTGTTAATGACCCAAGCAATATTGTATTCACTTATACATTAAAAAATACTGGTGAAACAAATATGAAAGTTACTTTAACTAAAAAACCTGCAGAGGCTCAAAATGTTAGAGTTGCTGCTACAGCAAAAGTTGGCGAAGGTGCTGATGTTTATACTGCTTTAACTGGTGAAGGTACACAAGTTGACGCTGGTGCAACTTTAGTTGTTACTATCACATTGTCAATGGAAGTTCCAGCTGATACTTCTGTTACAGGTTTTGATGCTGGCGTAACATTCGCTATGGCAATGGCTGCTTAATTATTTTTAAGCAATATAATTTTGATATAAAATAAGATTGGAAGGTTTTCCTTTTCAAAAAGATTTTATATATTAAAAGTCCTAAATTATAAGATTATCGGCAATCTTAATTTAGGACTTTTTTTACGCCTTTTTATTAGTTTGAATATTAATTATTTTAAAATATTTATCTTGAAAAATTAATTAATAATTAATTAAAGATATTTAATTTGCTTTTTGATTTATTAAAAAAATATAAATATAGAATGAAAATTTTGTTATATGTTTTTAAAACTTTGCTTGAAAAATAAAAAGAAGATTGAAAATTTCGGGTGAGTTGAATAAAGATTATAAAAGCCTCTGCTAGGAATAAAAATCTTCAATAATATAAATAAATTTATAAATATTTATATAATAGCATTAATTTATTTGTTTTTTTTTATAATTTTTTGTAAAATATAACATACTAAAAGTATGAAAATGGAAAAGGTGTGAGATTTATCAAAAAAATAATTAAATTTTAATTTTTAATCCTAATTTTTTGAAAAATCTTAAAAATTTCTCATCAATTCTTTTTAAACTTATGGAAAAATGGAAAAGGAGGTAGGAGAATGGTTTCGTTTCTTGGCGGTATTGTTGAATCGATAGAATTGGCTATTGGCGGAATACTATGGGGTGTTGAAGTAATAAAAACATCATTATATGCTTTGCTTTATGCTATTAGTTGCTTGCTATTGATGTTGCTTGATTTTATTCAAAGCATTTTTAGAAAGCTTGCAGGTTTAGATACATATTATTATGAAGGCGTTTCTGATGGTTTCGAACACGAAGATATTCTGCAACGATTATTAACCACGCCGGAAGTTTTAAAAGCTTTTGGAGCTTTAATTGTTGTTGGTATTATTCTCTTATTTATATTTACAATTATTCAATTTATAAGAATTGAATATACAACGGAAGGAGCAAAAAACTCAAAAGGAAATATTATAAAACAATCGCTAAAATCTTTGGCAATGTTTGTAATAATTCCGTTAGGTTCACTTGTTGGTATATTCTTATCAAATAAAATTTTGCAAATTTTAGATAATGCAACTAAGGGAAGCGATGCCACTATTGGTGGCCAAATATTTAGAGTTTGTGCTTATGATGCAAACCCAATAAGAGCGGGCGAATCGAAATATGTTCAGGCAGGCCCAATAGGTAATGCAATTCAGTCGGTTCGGTATTTGAGTAAGTATGATGCATATAATGAGGCAAAAATTGAAACCGATGATTTTAAGATAACGGTTGATAAATTCAAAAGAACTGCAAAAGATTTAATCTATGGTTTAACCACATTGGTTAAATTGCAAGTAGTTCCATCGGGTCAAACTGAGAAAAACTATGAGGGTGAAGATGTTGATGCTTACAAAATATTCTCTTATGATCAATCAATTTCATTTAGTGGGGATTTAACTCTAACAGTTGTTAATATAGACCCAACCGCTATCGCTCCAGAGTATTTAAAAGGTAAAACTGGTCTTGACTTAGCTGCTGCTATAGATGAGTTATTCTCATTAAGCGGTAAAGATGTTGTTAAATCTAAAACAGATATCGGAAAAATTGGTTCTATAAATTCAGGCGATGACTTAATTTCGATAGTTTCATTATCTCCTCTAACAAGAATTAGAGAAGGATCAAAAATAAATTATACTAATATTAGAGCAGTTAGATATTTCTATAATATGCAAGATTTCTCATTCGTATTGCTTTGGGTTTTGGCTATATTTAGTATTATTTGCTTATATAAAGCCGCATTCGGAATGGTTATGAGGATATATATGTGTTGCGTATTATTTATAATTTCTCCTCCTATCATTGCAATGAGTCCGCTAGATAATGGTAAGGCTCTAGGAAACTGGAAAAATCAATTTATCGGACAAGTTTTAGCTGGTTATGGTACAGTTGTTGGTATGAACATTTTCCTAACTATCCTACCAATTATCAAGAAAATTGAATTGTTTGGTGGTAACGAAGGATTTTGGGGTATGGCGGATAATTTCTTTAATGGGTTAACGCAAGCAATATTCATATTAGTTGGTTGTTATATGCTTAAAGATATATCTAAAACAATCAGCGGATTGATTGGTGCTAAAGATGCTATGGAATCTGGCGAAGGTATGGGTAAGCAAGTGGCTGCAGGTGCTGCTAAAGTTGGTGCTATTGGATTAGCTGTTGGTGGTGCTGCAATTGGTGCTGGTGCTAAAATGGCTTCTGGTATTGCTGGTAAAATTTCAACTGCGAAATCATTTGCAGCTGATAAAGCGGCAGGTGAAGCAAATAAAGCTATAGCAAATACTGCTAAAGCACAAAAAACATTTGATGCAGTTAAAGATGATAAAGGCTTTAAAACGGCTGCTAAAGATGCAATGGCTAAGGATTTGATGAATGGTAAATCATATAACGATTTGTCTGCTGATGAAAAGAAAACCCTTGATAATCTATATGCTAATGCAGATGATGCCTATATGCAAGATTTAGCTGGAAATATGGGTAGTGAAGGTAAGAAATATACCAGTGCTAAGAATAATCTTGATTCCGCAAAGGCAAATGAAGAAGCAAAATTGGAAGACGCAAAATCTAAAGTTTATGAAGCGAGCGTTGAAGAACAAGATGAAAAAATGGCTAAATTGAGATCATTTAGTAAGAAGACAGGTTTGATGGGTGCAAGATTGCAGACTGGTGCATTGCATAATGTAACAAATATTGCTGCAAACACAGGGGCTGGTAAGTTTGTTAAAGGAGTTATGGGAGATATGGCTCCAGAACTTGTTGGAGGTAAAGGCTTTAGTGCTTATGATAAAGAAATTGCTGGTCAATCTGATGCCTATGCTCAATTAATAGGTCAAATGGCTAAAGAGAAAGGTAGAAAAGCAAATGAAAAAGATGCTACGAAAGGCTGGAGTAGGGCTGCCGATACAGATAATAGAGCTAAGATAGCGCAAGATGCCGCTGGTCAAGCTTACAAGGAAATTGTTGGTGCAGATAAGATGCAAAAAGCTGTTGCTGCTGGAACTAAACAAGCACTTCAAGAAATTGGAAATAGTTTAAATGCAGGCACTATGACCAAAGATGAGGCAGTTAAACAAGTTAATGCTAAAGTTGATGAAATGAGAACTTCTGGTAATTATTCAAATGGAGCAATTGAGAAAGCTGAAAAAGGTGCTAGAGATTTCGCTTCAAGTGGAAGTGCAACAACTCTTCAAGCAATGATTAATGATAAGCAAACATTTGAAACCAAGATGGATGTTGCAATGAAAGATCCAAATATTCAATCTGAATTGCAAAAAATGCAAAGAGATCTTGCTGCAGGCAAACACGCTATCGCTGTTCAATCTGCTCAAGAGCTTAAGAAAATGCTTTCTGGTAGGGGTATTGAAATTGCAGGTATTGATGAAATTATGCAAGCGCTTGAAAAACAAGCTAGAGATGATAAAGCAAGCGAAAAAGATATCAAGAAAACTTTGGAAGCACTTACAAAACAACTTGGTAAATAATTTAAACAAAGCAGGTTTTAATACCTGCCTTGTTTTTTATGAATAAGGTTGTGTTAAAAAATAATTTTATATGATTAAAAATAGAGATAGATATATTTTAAACAATTTTTGACATACAATTATTTTAAATATTCTTTATTTATTTGACTATAATTTAATTTTAATATAAACTAAGAATAATATTATTAAAGGAAAAATGAAGATGGCAGATGATAAAGAAAATAAAGGCTCATTTTTAAGCCGATTTTCAAGTTTTATATTACTTTTGCTAGGCTTTGCCGTTGCACTTTTTTGTGCTTCTTATGTTTTGGCAAGCTATTGGACATATAAGGAATTTAGATTTTCATTAGAATTATTTTCAGACCAAAAGTTCTATAGTATTTTTGGTGTATCTTTTTTGCTTGTATTGTTGTTTATGTTATTAAATATTGGCGATGGTAAAGGCTTGCTTGGTGGTGGTGGCGGAGGAGGAAACTCTGGTGCTAAAGTTAAAACTAAAGGTAAAGTTTCAAAATATTATGATACAAATTGGCTTTCTATCGAGCAACTGAAGAAAGACCCTCAATTTAAGTATCATACTTATGACCAATTATCTAGGAGTGATAATATAGGTATTCCTATTAGGGCAGAACTTATTGGGCATAAGCTTGAAGTTAATATGTATAAGAGTATTCACACATTGGTTATTGGTACAACTGGTTCTGGTAAAACAACGCAATTTGTAAACCCAACAGTTCAAATTTTGGCGGAGAGCCACGCAAAACCTTGTATGGTTATAACCGACCCTAAAGGCGAAATTTATGATAATCACTCTGAAAAGTTGCGTGATAGAGGATATAATGTGTTGGTTTTCGACCTTAAAGAACCATTCCAAAGTACTTGTTGGAATCCTCTAACAAGAGCTTATGAAATGAACGAAAGAGCAATGAACTTAGCCAAGGAAGTTAAAGTTCACGAAGGTGAAGATCCTAGAAATTCTGGGCTTACTCTAACTTCAAACCAATATTATAGAACTTGGTATGAATTTGATGGTAAAGCGTTTGCTGATGAACAATCTTTAAAAGTTCAATTAATTTCTGTTAAGCAAAAGCTTAAAAATGATGCCTTTGAAGATTTAAGAGATATTGCTAATACTCTTTGTCCTGTTCAATCTAATAACGATCCTATTTGGGAAAGAGGTGCTAAGGATTTGGTTTTAGGTACTATGCTTGCAATGCTTGAAGATAGCGAAAATCCAGAACTTGGTATGACAAAAGATAGGTTTAATTTCTATAACTTAAGTAAAATACTAAACTTAAAAGATAATGATGCGTATAATCCAATTAGAAGTATTACAGAATATTTTCAGGGAAGAGGTTCTTTATCTTTGGCAGCACAACTTGCTAACCAAGTTGTAACCAATGCTGAAAAAACTGCAAAATCCTATATGGGTATTGTTACCGATAGAATGGGTATATTTGCAGACTCTGGTATTTGTTATGCCACAAGTAAAAACGAAATGGATTTGGAAAGTTTTGCTGAAAAACCAACTGCATTGTTTATTAAAATCCCAGATGAAAAAACCACTCGTCACCCAATTGCCACAATGTTCGTTTCTCAGCTTTATAAAATCCTAGTTGATGTTGCAAATAGGCGTGGTGGCGGAGCATTACCTAGAGATGTTTATTTCTTGCTTGATGAGTTTGGTAATATGCCAAAAATTGAAAATTTTGATACAATTATCACGGTTGCTCGTTCAAGAAGAATTTATTTCACTCTAATTTTGCAATCTTATGCTCAGCTTCAAATAAAATATGGTTCTGATGTTTCTGCAACTATTAAGGATAACTGCAATATCCATATATTTATTGCATCAAACGACCAAGGCTCGCTAGATGAATTTAGTAAGCGTTGTGGTAATATAACCGTTGAAACTGAAACAACATCTGCTTCAAAAGGCAAGAAAGATGATTCTTCTAGTACCACAACCTCAATATCTGTGGATTCAAGACCATTGATTTATCCAGCCGAACTTGCGGCTTTAAAGCCAAATTCTGGTGAATGTATTGTTTCAATTTTGCAACAATCTCCATTGCGTTCTATCTTTACTCCTTCTTATAAAGTTCCTTTATATGATATGAGAAAACCTAGAGATGTTTATAGAGTTCCAAGCCCAATTGATGAACAATCAATGTATTATGATATAAAAATCCGTAACCAAAAAGTTCTTCGTGGTGGAAAGAAAGAGGGCGGTATTCAAATCTAATTAAAAGGAGGAGTTTATGAGGTTAAATAACACAACTAAATTGATATTAACCATAATTTGTATGGTAATATGTTTGCTATCAATGTTTATTGCTATATATTTGGCTTCTAAAAATTTAATAATGTCAGATGACTCCAATAATTTAATTCAGATTAACAATGTTGAAGCCGATTTGGATCTTTATGTTACTGGTCAAGACACATCATCTTATGAAGATGGCTTAGATTACTATCAAACTAGCGCCAAAGTTACAAAAGAAATGGGGCAAACAGATATACAATTGAAAATTGGAGAATTAAGATGGAAGCGTAATACTTCATCAGATACCTTAAGATTTCAAAGTATTACAATGTTTATTGCTATCACTAATACTTGTACTGATGGCTCTTATCTAACCGTTTCTCTGCAAAATCTAAGCCCTTCTGCAAGTTTTAAAGATAGAATTTCTAGAGATTTCTATGATGGCGTTGGAATAGAAGATGAAAATACCGATACTATTAGCGGTAATGGTATGATTTATAAAGGAATAAGAGTTGATGATGAGGCGAAGGGTGTGCCAGATGGTGCAGGTATTCCAGCTGGTTATACTTATGTTTTAAAAATCGTTTATTCCTTAACTAATTATAAAACCGATTTTTCAATTGATGATAATCTGTTCGTTTTAGTTCTTGGTTCACAAACCACAACATCATTTATTGATGAAGCAGATGCTGGAACTGAAACAGGCGAGTAAAACGAGTAAAATTTGATGATATTGAAGGTAATATAAATATAATTTAATATTATGTAAAAAATAAACTTGAATAACTTTTAAGTTTATTTTTATTATTTAAAGAAAAGCATTAAAATCATTTTGAAATTTGCTAAAAAAAATGTAAAATATTGTTGAATGAGAAAACTATTATTATGAATTGGAAAATGGATTAAAAATGAAGAGATTTAGTGAGATATTTTATAAAGTAATAGACATTTTTACAGACATCATTATAATTCCTATTATAATCTTGAGTGGTGTTTGTACTTTTTCGCTATTTAGCGCTAGAAATAATAATGAAATTCCAACATTATTTGGTATGAGTGCTGCTAGAGTTTTATCTGGTTCTATGGTAAGCGAAGGATTTAATATTGGAGATGTTGTTGTATTAGAGCAAGTTCCAATTAATGAATTAAGAGTTGGCGATAAAATCGGTTTCTATGATGCAGTTAGTGATTTATGGTCTTTGGTTCAAACTATTGAAATTGAAGAGCAAAGAATTGGTCACGCAAACTGGTTAACAAATTTAAGTACAGGTAAGATTTGGAATAGTGCAGAAAGAAATGGCGGAGATGGCGAATATCTAACATACTTAAATCATTATAAGAGCTATAGCAGAGATACAGCACCAGGTGTAAGCGATATAGAAGATACTGCTTATTCTTCAATAAAAAGGCTTATGGAAAACCACGATTTCCAAGTTTATGATAGTGCTGTTCATAGTAATCTTGTTACATCTGATAAAACTGGTTGGGATACTCAAACATTGCAAAAAGCTTCAATGTCGGCAGGTTCAAGAGGAAGAAAATTCCATATTATTCAAAAAATATTTATTGATACCGTAACAAACCAATTGTATTTTATGACAGATGGCCCTGATTCAAATAACCCAAGTAACCCAGGTAGTTTACCTCACGATAATTATATTATCCCAGCAAGTTATATTATTGGTAGATATTCCGAGAGCAAAGCTTGGCTTGGAAAAGTTATAGGTTTCTGCGGTTCATTACAAGGTATTATTTGGTTAGTTGAAGTTCCTTGCGGAATTATGTTGTTGCTATTATCTATTCAATTAATTCAACAAGTTGATGAATATATGCAAGATAAGAATAAAAAGAAACACGCATTGGAAAATCCTATGCTTAAAAATAAAGTTAGAGCAGTTGAGGGTAGAAGGATAATCACTAAGAGAATTACATCTAGATTTAAGATTTGGTTCAATAAATTCTTATATTTCAATGCTGGTGACCAAAAGAACTTGAAAGTAAGAGAAGTTAGAAATGCTAAGTTATCTTTGAAAAAATCTATGGAGCCAAATTTCAAAGATTCAAATAATACTAATAATAACAACTATCAATAAAGGAGGTTTAAATTATGATTAGAGTTAAAAATGTTTCGAAAACATTTTATAACAGAGATGGTAGTAAGGTTAGAGCTTTACGAAATATAGACCTTGAATTAGATGATACTGGCATCACATTTATATGTGGTGCTAGTGGAAATGGTAAGAGTACTCTTTTAAGTATAATTGCAGGGCTTGAACGATTTGATTCTGGTGATGTGGTTATAGATGGTGAGAGCTTTAAAGATTTTACCAATAAAGATTTTGATAATTATAGGCGTGATCATATCGGGTTTGTTTTTGAAGATTACAACTTGATTGAAACTATGAATATCAAAGAAAATATCAGATTAGGTACTCTTGCAAATGGTTCTGTTCCAACAGATGAACAGATTGCCGATGTTTTGAAAAAGGTTAAGTTGAGCGGTTTTGAGGAAAGACCAATTTCTCAATGTTCTTCTGGTCAAAGGCAGAGAGTTTGTATTGCAAGAACATTAATCAAAACTCCAAAAATTCTATTTATGGATGAACCAACAGCCCATCTTGATGATAAAAATAAAACAATCATCTGGGATTTGGTTAAAGAAATTTCTAAAAATTGCTTAATTATATCTGTATCCCATGATAGTGTTGTTGTTGAGAAATATGCAGATAGAATTATCACATTGGAAAATAACACCGTTGGTGGTGATGTTAGAAGAAAGAAAGAAAAAACTGCAGAAAAGGCAAAAGCAGAAGATAAAAAAGTTGAAAAACCAGAAGAAACTCCAGCTAAAAAACATGGTTTAGGCTATAAATATTCTTTTAGATTAGCATTAAATAGCTTGCTATATAGAAGATGGAGAACCGTATTTATGGTTATCCTTTGTACATTAGCCGTTTCGTTCTTTGGAATTTTTGCTATTCTTAGCAATTTTAATTCCACTTATGCACAAGTTAATTCTTTATTTAGAAGTAAAAATGTGAGCGTTGCTCCTTATGTTCTATTTGAAAAGAATGGAGATGAATATTCCGAAATTAAGTTAACAAATGGTTCTTATGATAGAACTCAAATTGAAAGCGTTCTTGGAAATGATGAAAATGCAGTTCCTTATTATGAGTTCCAAAAAGCTAGATTAAGTATTGGATTTAATGTTGATGAAGATATTAATCCTATGACACTAGAACATTCCGAATTAACCGTTACAAGCATTATTAGAACTAACGGAGTTCCTGTTATCACAAATATGTTTGGTCAAGAAATTTTATATGGAACATATCCTCAAGGTGCAGATGCTGGCGTTGTTATTTCAGATTATATGCTTGGTTTAATTAGATTATATGGCCTTCAAAAGGGTATTGGTGATAATTTCGCTGGAGAGAGAGCTATTGAACCAGAAGAATATAGAGGTCAATGGGGAGATCACTATATTGGTGAAAATATAGTTGGTCATTCAATCACATTAGATGGCATTTCTTATAGAATTTGCGGTATTTATGATACAGATTATGAAACTTATGCAAGTGCTTCTAATTTGATTTATTACAACACTCAAATTTCTAAAGATATGTATAGATATAACCAAAATAATGTTTATCTAACAATTCATACATCAAAAGATTTTGAAATTCCTAAAGCTGTTACAACTGGTATTGCAGTTGGATTAAATGGATATTCAGCTTCTAATAACACAGAACTTCAAAATATTGTTAATGGTTTCAGCAAGAAAGGATTTGCTTTAAGTTCTATAATTAGCAGTTCTGTAGGTAATATGGCAAAAAGCATTGAAATTTATAAAGGTGTGGCAATCTTACTTGGTTGTTTCTCAGCATTCTTTGCAATTGTTATGATGTATTATTTCATTAACCAGATTATTATTGATAGAAAGAATGATGTCGGCGTTTTGAAAGCGTTAGGATTTAGTAACTGGAATATTTCAAGTATATTCCTTCAAAGTACATCAATGTTTGTTGTTCTTTCATTTATCGTTACATTGATAATAACCGAACTTGCTTCAGTTATTGCTAATAGTTTGGTAGGTGGTTCAACATTTATTAAATTCAATTTAATGAGCAGTAACTTTGGTGCAGTACTTCTAATGTTTGGAGTTTGCGTATTAATAGCAGTTATTGGTGCAATTATTCCGCTTATTAATTTCGCTAAGAAGAAACCAAACGAAATATTAAAAGGATTTAGATAAAATTAATGCTGGTAATTAATTTTACCAGCATTATAACCATTTTATGGTCAAATCGATATGAAAATGGAAAACTACTTTTTAAATTGGGGATTGTAATTGATTACTGAATGTGATAATATAAATAGGTTAGTGTTTATAGAGAGGCATATATGAGAAAATCTAAATGGCAAATTTTTGGTTCTTTATTTTCAAGTTGCGTAATTTTAATTATGTTGGCTTTTTCAGTGAAATTATTTATGCAAAATGGAGCGGGTAGTACACTTAAAGTTTTTGCAAAGGGTTCAAGCGGAGCAATGATTACCGCTAGTGTTGATGGATACGATGAGAACTTAAGCAATATTAATAAAAAAGAGTTCTCAACCAAGCTAAATGGTAAGCGTGTTAGAAATTGGGATATTGGAGATATGGCATTTGGTGCTGATGAAAACGGCAATCCAAAACCTATTTATATCAATATTTATCTAAGGAATTTATGCGACCATAAAATTGCTTTTGAGTTTAGAAACAACACTCAAAATCTTGATAATGTGGCATTTGATTATAGCATTGAAAATGGGGAATTTGCTTCTAATTTTGATAACGAACAAACTGTTATTGAAAACGAGGTTGTTAAGTTATTTACAATTAGAATGAGTGTTGTTGATGCTTCAATTTCGTTCTCACAATCGCCAATAGATTTTACAATTCAAGTTGAAGATTATTATCTTGATTAATTTATAAAAACATAAATTGGCGTATTGTTGATTTATGTTTTTTGTTTTAAGGAGAAAATTATGAGATGTCCACAATGTGGTTGCTCTATGGAAAAAACGAATAATTGTCCTTATTGTGATATTTCTAAGGAGCAAGTTTATTTTGCTAGCAATAAAAAAGCGAAGGAACTTCTAAAGAAAAAGCAAAAGGATAAAGTTTGTTATTCAAGTGTAAAACCTAGAGATGTTGATAGGATTAAATTTTTAATGCTAACTTTATTTTTAGGGTTTGTTGGTGCTGGAAACTTCTATGTTGGTAGAAGAGGCAAGGGGTTATTTTGTTGCCTCTCAACTGCTATTGCATTGGTAGTTTACTTTGTGAAAACGCTTTTTGAAAATAAGGGCTATACAGTTGGTTTGGTTAATATAATAGCCGAAGTGGCTGTGGTTTGTGCCACAATTACAGTTTTATTTTGGGTTGTTGATTTGTTGTCAATCCTTCTTAATATTTATAAATACCCTGTTGTTGTGCCAGATAGAGAAGAAATTGAAAAAGAGGTTGATTTGAATGTTAGATAATAAAAAAACCGTTGTTGTGGGGCTTAGCGGTGGTGTGGATAGTTCCGTTGCTGCAGCACTATTAAAAGAACAAGGATATAATGTTATTGGTCTTTTTATGGTTAATTGGGAAGAAGATGATGAAAATGGTGTTTGTACATCTGTAACAGATTATGAAGATGTTAAAAGAGTTAGCGAAAAATTAGATATTCCATATTATACCGTTAATTTTGCTAAAGAATATTTAGATAGAGTTTTCTCATATTTCTTAGATGAATATAAAAAGGGTAGAACACCTAATCCAGATGTTTTATGTAATAGAGAAATAAAATTTGGTCCTTTTAAAGAATTTGCTGAAAAACTTGGTGCAGATTATATTGCAACAGGTCATTATGCTAAGGTTGAGAGAGAGAATGGTAAGGTGCATTTGTTGAAGTCTAAGGACTTAAATAAAGACCAAACCTACTTTTTAAACCAACTATCCAATGAGCAGTTGTCTAATGTGTTGTTCCCGCTTTCAGATATTGAAAAGCCAAAGGTTAGAGAGATTGCTGAAAAGTATGGATTAGTTACTGCAACTAAAAAAGATAGTACGGGTATATGCTTTATAGGAGAAAGAAGATTTAAACAATTCTTAAAAAACTATGTTCCAGCAAAATCAGGCAAGATTATGGATTTAGAGGGTAATGTTGTTGGAACTCACGATGGTGTTATGTTTTACACACTTGGTCAAAGAAAAGGCTTAGATTTGGGTGGTAAGGCAGGCGGAAATGGTGAGAGATGGTTCGTTATAGATAAAGATATAAAAAATAACATTTTGTATGTTAGTCAGGGCGAAGATGAAAAGTTGTTTTCTAAAGGTTTGATTAGCGATAAAATGAATTGGATATGTGATGAACCTAAAGAAAATTCGTTTACTTGTTTTGCTAAATTTAGATATAGGCAACCAGACCAAGAAGTGGTGGTTACAAAACTTGGTGATGGTAAAATAAAGGTAGATTTTAAAGAAAAACAAAGAGCCGTAACACCGGGTCAGTTTGTGGTTTTATATAAGCCATATAAAGATGAAATGGAATGTTTGGGTGGCGGTATTATAGATAAAGTTATTTTTTAATGGTATTAATATTTGAAGTATATTTGCTAAGATTTTGGCGAATCCAAGGAAATAAATAGCCAAATTTTTAAATTTTAGCACATAATATTTCGGATTTTAATATAAAAATTTTATAAAAGGAGAAAATATGAAAAGATTTATGAAACATTTTATTACAACTAGCTTGTGCTTAGTTTTAGCCTTGGTTGCACTTGTTGGTTGTAAAGAGAACTTAGGATCTGAAATCAAATCTGATGCTGAAGTTCAAGCAGCACAAACTGCTATCACTACTGCGGTTGGTGATACAATGGCGTATGAAGAAGGTTATTCTGTTAATGCAACCGTATCAATGAAAGGTGATATGGGTATATTCGGTGCTGGTGTAAATACGGATATCAGAATGGATGCAACCTGTGTTAGAACTGGTTCAGATGAAAATGCAAAGGTTAGAACAACTCAAAATTTAAGTGCAGTTTTATCTAGTAAAGGTTCAAAATCAACAGTTGAAACTAATGTTGATACATATCTTGCTAAAGTTGGCGATAACTATGTTGCATTTGATGTTAACTCTCAAAACAAATATATCTTTACTGATAGTGCGTATAAAACTGCACAAGAAGATTTCATCGTAAATATCCCCGATTTAGATGATATTATTGGTAACTTCGATGGAAATACAGGTTTGCAATCATTTTTAACTTCTCTTGATTTTAGTAAATTAGATGCAGACATTTTCACTCTATATAAAGTGAATGATACCACTTTTAACTTGGTAATAAGAAGTGAATCTGTAAGTGATAATTCTAAAATATCATCAGAAATGATTATCACTATTAAAGATGGAAAGATTTCAAAATTAAAAGCAGGACTTGTTAGTTATGAAAATACTAATTTAGAAGCAACATCTGAAGAAGAAATGAATTGGAAGCAAGTTGGTGAAATTAAAGCTGAAATCACTATTGAATATGGTAGTTTTTCAGTAAATATTCCAAGCGTTGATTTAGAAAAATATAACAAAGTTTCAGATATTGATGATCTAACACCATCTTTGATTTAAGCCTGCTTAGTAAGGAGTAAATTAAAATAAAAAATGACCAATGTTCAATTGGTCATTTTTTATGTACTATTTAAAAAATAGCAGAAATCATCTGCCATTTTTGTTATTTTAAAGCCTCATAAGCCTTAACTGCTAATGAAACAGTTGCACCAACCATTGGGTTGTTTCCCATTCCAATATATCCCATCATGTCAACATGGGCTGGAACAGATGAGGAACCAGCAAATTGAGCATCTGCGTGCATTCTTCCCATTGTGTCTGTTAAACCATAAGAAGCACTTCCTGCGCCAACATTATCTGGGTGTAATGTTCTACCAGTACCACCACCAGAAGCAACAGAGAAGTACTTACGATTATTTTCGTGACACCATCTCTTATAGATACCAGCAACTGGGTGAGTGAATCTAACAGGGTTTGTTGAGTTTCCAGTGATAGAAATATCAACTTTTTCGTGTTGCATAATAGCAACGCCTTCTGTAACATCTTCACAACCATAAACCTTAATATCTTTCTTATATGAATTGGAGAATGGGTGAGTATCCAAAATTTCTAATTGTTGTTTTTCAAAATTGTATCTAGTTTTAACATAAGTAAAACCATTAATTCTTGAAATAATATAAGCAGCATCTTTTCCAAGACCATTTAAAACAACTCTTAAAGGAGTTTTTCTAGCGTTATTTGCGTTTCTAACAATTCCTAATGCGCCTTCCGCTGCGGCAAAGCTTTCGTGACCTGCAAGCAAAGCAAAGCAAGTTGTGTTTTCATTAAGTAGCATAGAAGCTAATCTTCCGTGACCTAAACCAACTTTTCTTGAATCAGCAACACTTCCTTCAACGCAAAATGCTTGAAGTCCAATACCGATATTTTCAGCACATCTTTCAGCGCTCTTTTCATTCTTAGTTAAAGCAATTGCAGTTCCTAAAGTGTAAGCCCAAACGGCGTTATCAAAGCAAATAGGTTGTATTTCTCTAACGATTTGCTCAACATTAATATTATGTTTATCGCAAATAGCTTTGCAGTTTTCAAGGTCTTTCAAACCATATTCAGCAATAACTTTGTTTATTTTATTTATTCTTCTATCATAACCTTCGAAATTAATCATACAAATTTTAACCTCCTATTCTTTCCTTGGGTCTATTTGCTTAACTGCATCTGCAAATCTACCATAAGTTTTGATACATTCATTATAAGCATCTTTAACATCTTTACCATTGCGTATCAATCTCATCATTGCGTTAAGATTAATATATTCGTAACCAATAATTTCGTTGTTTTCATCAAGACCTAGCTTTGTGATATAACCTTCAGCTGTGTTTAAATATCTAGTACCTTTTTCTTTAGTTGAGAAAATTGTACCAACTAAGCTTGCTCTATTTTTTCCTAAGTCATCTAAAGATGAGCCAACTGGAAGTCCGTTATCTGAGAATGCTGATTGAGTTCTACCATAAGCAATTTGAAGGAATAGGTGTTTCATTGCATCGTTGATAGCATCGCAAACAAGGTCTGTATTCAATGCTTCAAGTAAAGTTTTGCCAGGAAGAATTTCTCCAGCGATTGCTGCTGATTGAGTCATACCAGAACAACCAACTGTTTCAACTAATGCTTCTTGAATAATTCCATTTTTAACATTCAAAGTTAGCTTACAAGTACCTTGTTGAGGGGCACAAGTTCCACAACCGTGAGTAAAACCGCTAATTTGTTCAATCTTTGTAACTTTATCCCAATGACCTTCTTGAGGGATAACAGCTGGTCCGTGAGGTTCTAAGTTTTTTACTTTATACATCTCACATACTTCTTTAAGTGTTTCCATAAAATCTCTCCAATTAAATTTAGTATATACCTGAATATCAGGTAAAATTATTATAACACAAGAATTTAATTTTATAAAGAACTTTTGATTAGATATTTTAAAATACTTTAGAAAAATGGCGGTTTTACGCCATTTTGCATATAAATAATTTTGTTTTGAAAATTTATTATTAAGGTATATAATATATTTGATGGAAATAAAAAGCGTTAGTAATGAAGAAAATTTAATAGAAATAAAAAAATCTAAGTTTTATACTTATCTTTTTGCTGTTTTTAATGAAAATGAAATTCAAGAAGCGTTAGCAAAAATAGGTAGAGAGCATAAGGATGCTAGCCATATCTGTTTTGCTTATATTTTGGCAAAACCTGCCACGCAAAAGTGTTCTGATGCTGGAGAGCCTAGTGGAACGGCTGGGCTACCAATTTTAAATGTTATAAAAAATCAACATTTATCAAATGTACTAATAATCGTTGTAAGGTATTTTGGTGGGGTAAAACTTGGTGCTGGTGGATTAACTAGGGCATATTCAAATTCGGCTGTGGAGGTGCTTAAAAAGGCTAAGATAATGATATATAACGAATATCATTGTTATTTAGTTAAAACCAAGATAGAAAATAAAAGAATTGCTGAAAAATTTTTGCATAATTATGCATTATTTAGTACTAGTTTTAACGAGATAAATGAGGGTAAAATCTGCTTTGAAGTGGGTTTAAAAGATGATATTGGAAATGTAAGTATGTTAAAAAATAATTTTGATTGTGAAATGATTGATTTAGGTATAAAATTAATTTCAGAAGGTGAAAATGGCAAAAATAACTAAAATTGAAAAACAGAAAAAACGAGATGATAAATATAATATTTTTTTAGATAATGAATTTTACTGTGGGCTATATATAGATGTTTGCGTTAGACACGGATTAAAAGAAGGAAAAGAAATAGAAAAAGAAACGCTTGATGAATATGTTTTGGAGAGCGAAAAAACTATAGCTTTAAATAAAACCGCAAAATATATGCAGTCGGCATTAAAAACCACTAAACAAATAAGGGATTATCTTTATAAAAAAGGTTATGAAAAAGTAACAATTGATTATGTTGTGGAAAAACTAAAAGAGTATAATTATTTAGATGACCAAGCGTATGCAGAAGCATATTTAAAAACTTTTAAATCGAAATATGGCGAATATAAGCTAAAGGAAAAATTAAGATTAAAAGGTGTTGGGGAAAATATAATAGATGATAGCCTAAAACAAATTGACAATGATGATGAAATAATATATAATTTGGCTATAAAGTATATGAAGAAAAAAGAACCAACTTCTGAAAACTTTGTGAAATTATCTAGGTTTTTATCTATGCGTGGTTTTTCTTATGATGATATAAAAAGTGTACTGAATAAATTAAAGAAAGGCGGATTCGAAGATGCTAGTTGGGATTGATATTTTAGATGTTATGAGAATGGAAAAGTTTATTCAAAACGAGCATTTTTTGGGTAAATATTTCACACCTTATGAAGCAATGTATGTTAGTCAAACAATGAGAAAAACTCAAAGTTTGGCTGGTATTTATTGTGCTAAAGAAGCGTTTTTGAAGGCTTTGGGTATTGGGCTTAATAATGGAATTGCATTAAATGAAATTGAAGTGGCTCACGATGAAAATGGTAAACCTTTTATAAGGCTTTCAGATGGAGCAAAAATTGTTTTGGCCACTTATGGTATATCGGATGTTCAAATAAATATTAGCCATACCGATGATGTTTGTACAGCAATTTGCATTATGCAATAAAAAATATAAATATTAAATCAAACCTTGCACATATTAAATGTAGCAAGGTTTTTTTATGGAGAAAATATGGAAGAATTAGAATTGTTAAAGAATAAATATGATGATTATGTTAATAATCTTAAAAATTCAGTTGAAAGCGAAAAGCACAAATTGATTAAAGATGTTCATATAATAAAAGAAGAATACGAACAAAATTATAAAAATTATCGTAGATTTCAAAATGCGATGATGAAAGACTTATATTTGTTTGATTCGCTTGATGAATTTAATATGTATGAAAACTGGTTAAGGAATGGAAGATTTTTATAAAAGAGGTGAACTTTATTATGCAGATTTAAGCCCTGTTGTTGGTAGTGAACAGGGTGGTGTTAGACCTGTGCTTGTAATTCAAAACAATGTTGGAAATAAATATAGCCCAACTATAATTGTTGCTGCTATCACAAGTCAGATTAATAAGGCGAAGATTCCAACTCATGTTGAATTAAATTCAAAAGACTATGGGCTTCCAAAAGATTCTGTTGTTTTGCTAGAACAATTACGAACTTTAGATAAGAGGAGATTGAAAGAAAAAATAGGCTTTGTGGATAGCTTAAAGATGAAAAATATAGATAATGCACTATTAATTAGTCTTGGATTTGTTTAATTGAAAAGTATGTAAAAATACAACTAATAATTATTTAATAAATGGTATAATTATTCATAAAATTAAATAAAAAAACTAAATCATAACGATTTAGCCTTTTTTATTGGTAGCCCTAAGGAGACTCGAACTCCTGATTCCACCGTGAGAGGGTGGCGTCTTAACCGCTTGACCATAGGGCCATCAAACTAAGGAAATGATACCATAAATAAAAAGAAAAAGCAATAATATAAATTGAAAAAATAAAATTTTTATTTGAAATTTTAGATAATTTTCATTTTATTTTAAAAATATGGGTATAATCATTGTTAAATTGTTAAAATATTTGTAAAAAAAAATCTTAAAAAATCCCTAAAATTTTAGAAAAAAACTTGGAAAAAGTTTTTTTTTATTTTATACTATAAATAGTAATGTTATAAGTGGGGATTTTGTAAAATGATTATTGATGATATAAAACAAGCAAACATACAAGCTATGAAAGATAAAGATGCTTCAGCAAGGGCTATTTATGGTATTATAATGAGTAAGTATATGCAACAAACTATTGAAGCTAGAGCAGTTTGTAAAGAGATTGGTGATGTGGAAATGGTTAAGATTATCCAAAAAACTATAAAAGAGCTTACCGAAGAGGAAGAAAACTATAAAAAGGTTGGTAATCAAGAGGAGGCTTCAAATATTGAAAGTCAGAAAGCATTGTTAGAAAAATATTTACCAAAACTTTTGAGTGAAGAAGAAATTAAAAAGATTATTGAAGGCTTAGAGGATAAAACTGTGCCAAGTGTGATGAGATATTTCAAATCAAATTACAATGGTAAATGCGATATGAAAACAGTTTCAGATGTTTTAAAAACAATCTAAATTTCTAAGTTTTTTCAAGGGGATTTGTTCTATGGCAGTTAATAATATTTATTTTGAAGGTGCTAAAAGTTCTATAAGCGAATTTTTTAGTGTTGAATTTCCTTCTTTAAAAGAAATTGAACTTAATAGATTTATTAATTATTTTTATCATTTGAGTAATTATGAGGAAGAGGGTGTGAAAATCAGACCTAATCTTTACATAACTAGTAATATAAATGGTATTGTTAAAATTATTCCAAATTGCTATAAAATCTCAATGTATAAAGATATTGATGGTTCAAGCTTTAAGCAAAGAATTAAGGCTTTGATGTGTTTTTGTAGAAACAATTGGCAGATATATATTTCATATTCAGATAGCGAAGTTGAATATGGGCTAGTTAAAGTTTTAAATTCAATTAAAGATAAATCATTAAACACTTTGATTTTCAATGATAAAAGAGAGTCTTTGGAAGCAAAATTGAATTTAATTTCAATTGATGTTGTTTCTGGTGGATTAATTATCTTGCGTGGGGTTAAGGGTAATAAAACTAGTATTTGCTTTAATTTAACAGGTTCTGTGGAATACGAATGGGAGGCAAATATTATCAAGTTTGTTAATGCGTGCGTTCAAAAAATTCCAACTCGTTCAATGAAAAAACAACAAGATATTAAAAATATTTATTATAATATTTTCTATTCAATGTTTAAGGGTTTGCACGGCACAATTTGCTTGGTTGTTGATAAAGAATTTACCGATAAAAAAGGCTTCTTAAAAGATGGTACTTGGTTAAAAGAACCAATCGAACTTGGTAAACTATTCTTGCAAAGTAAAAACTTCAAAGAGTTTAAGTTGAGCAGTTATGTTGATTTAATTGTTACAATGTTAAACTATGATGGTATAACAATTGTGGATAACGCAGGCAGAATTTTGGCTTATAATGTGTTTATTGAAAGCAATGTTAAGGATACTGAAAAGATTGTTGGTGGTGCAAGAAGAAGAGCTGCTTATTCGTTATTGAAATACAAAAACAATAAAGTGGTTGGGGTTTATTTCCAAAGCCAAGATGGAGATAACTTCTATAAAGATTCCGAATTTTATAAGAAAAGAAGAATTGGTGCGGGTGTTACTCAACACGAAGCAAAGGTTTATTCAGCAATAGATTAAGTTTTTAAACCTAAATAATGTGTGGTTGAAAAGTGGAAAAGACAAAATAATTTTGCAATTAGTATTGAAAAAATATATCAATTGTGTTATCATCTATTTAGGTTTAAAAATGAAAAAATTTATAAGTTTTATATATTCTAGAAAATTAATATTATTATGTTCGTTATTAGTAAATATTTCGGCAATTGTTTTGAGTGCTATTTTTCTGAACATATATATCTATATTGGTGTATGTTTAATTGCAACAATATTGTTTTTGTTGTTTGCTAACGATAATTTGGCAACATCAAATTATAAATTGGTTTTATCATTAATATTCTTATTTTTGCCACTGGTGGCTTACGCTGAATATGGTTTTACTAAAGCAAAACGAGGTTCTAAATCATTTAGAATGAAATGGCGTAAGATAAATCACGAAAACGCTGATAGATTTGAACCAACTGTTAAAACAATTGAAGAGATGGGAAAAGTTAATCCAGAAGCAGTTAAATTGAGTAAATATTTAGTTGCAACAACTAATATGCCGTTGTATTCAAAAAGTAATTGTGAATATTTTGATAATTCTGAAATCTTATTAAATAGTATTTCAAGAGATATTAAAAATGCAAAATCATCGATCTTGATAGAAGTTGATAGCATTAAAGATGGTGAGGCTTGGAGAAACTTATTTGAGGCTTTAAAACAAAAAGCAATGAAGGGCGTCCAAATAACTTTGCTTTATGATGAAAAAGGTTGTTTGAGTGGTTTTAAGGATAAAAAAGTATTTAGAAAACTTGCCAATCACGGAATTAAAACAGTAAAATTCAATAAATTAAAATTGTTTGCAAGTTCATTTAATTATTGTAGAGATAAAAAGAATTTAGTTATAATTGATAGTGAGATAGCATATATGTCCACAGTTCAATTTAAAGATGAATTTATTAGTAATGATTTACCAAAAGCAAAAAATGGTGATGGTGTAAAAATTACAGGTGATTGTGTATGGAGTTTGGTTGTACTATTCTTCACATATATGCAATTATTCACAAAAGAAACATATAAGTTAGATGATTATAAAAAAGAATTGTCTGCTAAAACAAAAAATAAATCTTATGTACAAGCGTATGGCACAGCGCCATTCTATAAAGATAAATTAGTTAAAACTAATTTGTTAAACACAATTTACTCAGCAAAAAGTTCAATATTAATTATAACTCCATATTTGGCTATAGATGATGAAGTTATAAATGCATTAAAATTATGTAGTAAAAATGGAATTGAAATTAAACTAATTATTTCTGATAAAACAGAAAAGCAATGGCAAAGAGCAATAAGCTTAGCCAATATTGAAAATTTGGTTAAAGATAGAATTAGAGTTTATCAATATGAAAACAATATATTAGCAAAACAATTTGTATTGATTGATGATGGTGTTGCGTTAATTGGTGGGGGAAACTTAGATTTCAGAAACCTAAATAACAATTTCGAAATGGGTTGTTTACTAGTTAATGATTTAGAAACAAATGAAAAGCTAAAAAGTGTTGCAGATACTTTAATTACAAATAGTCATTTGGTTACAATTAAAGATTTATCTCAAACTGGATTCTTTACCAAATTTTATGGTAGGGCATTAAAGTTTATTTGGCCAGTGTTATAAAAATAAAAAACCATATTTGATGAAGTGGATTAAAACTTTAATTAATTCGCTTCAAAATATATGGTATTTTTTTGAATTTAATAAATAAAAAAATCTTCTATATAAATATAAATAATATAGAAGATTTTTTAATGAATAACAATAGTTTATCACACAGTTAAATTATATTATATCCAAAATTAAACTTCAATAAAAATTTAAAAAACTCACATTTTTTATGTGAGCTTTTTTATGATTTATTTTTCTTCTTCAGATTTTTCTTCGTTTTTTGTTTCGTTTTGAGATTTATTATTTTCTTTAAGCAAATCTCTAATCTCTTTTAATAAATCTTCTTGAGTTGGGTGAGCAAGTTTAAATTCCAAATCTTCTTTTTCTTTCTTTTCTTTTGCAAGTCTTGCATTTTCAGCTCTTAATTTAACAACAGCAGTTTTTACTGCACGATGGTCTTTTAAATCAACACCATTAGCTGCAAGTTGTTTTTTCTCACTTCTTGTAATTCTTGAATTTTGAAGATCGTCAACACCTTTCTTAAACATTTCAGAACTCTTCATTGCAATTTTTAGAATTAAGAATAATGTAAATGCTATAATGAAGAAATTAATAATAGCTGTAATGAATGCACCCCAATCAATATAGATAGATTTTGTTAGATCTAAACTGCCTTCTGTGTAAACTGGTTTTAAAATTGTGTATGCAGTTTCAAGACCATTTGTACCGCCAATAGATAGAAGTAAATTAATAAAAGGCATTATGATTTTATTAGTAAATGCTGTAACGATTGCACTGAAAGCACTACCAATAATAACGCCGACAGCCATATCAACAATGTTTCCACGACTTATAAATTTCTTAAAATCACTAAAAAACTTTTTCATATTATCTCCTTCTTTTATTTTTAAAGTATGGTTATTATATCACAATAAAATTATTAATTCAATAATTTTTTTTAATTGATTTTAAATTTTATTTTATGAATTTTGAAGCTTAAATTAGTAATACAAATTTGTGTAGATTAATTGATTTAAATCTAAATAAAAAAGTAAAATCATATTATAAAATCAATCTAAAATAATTTCATAAATATTATATAAATCTTAATTAATAATCTCTAATTTTACATCTAGAAAAGGTGGGTAAATTGTTAGAAAATTATAGTTAAATTTTTATATATTTTTAGTCTGATTTTTATGTTTGAAATTTCATAAAATTTTTAAGATATTTCTCTTCTTTAGTTTGCTTTGTTTTTAAGAATATAAAAAATTTAAACTACTATGCAAATGATTTTTAATAATAAAATATGGTAAAAATGTATTTTTTGATTATTTTTTAAAATTTACTATTTTGTAGGTATATTGTCATAAATGTGTAAATTTGTGACAATTATATACTATATAATGACAATAATATAGTAATTTATGACTATAACTCAATTAAGAATATAAAAAAATATGTTTATTAAAAACATATTAATTTTATTAAGAATATTAAAGATAAATGCAATGGATAGAAAATGTAAAATAAATATTTTAAATTAATTTTTCCTTTCTCATTATTGTATAAATAGATAATTGGAAGAGCTAAAATTGCATAGATAAATATATGATTTTTGATATAGAAATTTGATATGATATAGTAGTATAAAGTTGCAAGTATTATTAATGTTCCAGATAGAATATAAAATGGAATTTTATTATAGTCAAAGTAATAGAAAATTAAGACAAGTAGTATGCCAAAAATTGAATAATCAATCATTTCTAAATATAAATCTATTAGGCAAAAACCTGAAATTAATATGATAAGAATTGTTGGTAAAATCTTATCTGAAATATTATCGCTATTTTTAATTTTATTAATGCAAAAGATAAATGCTATGCTAATTAAAAATGTAAATAAAATATTTAAATTAATTTTCGGTGCAAATATAAAGTGGTAGGGGATTTGAGAAATTAACGCAAATATAAAAAGAAGTAAAATATATTTTTTTACATTTCTTGTATGTTTAAGTCCATCGGCAATACAGAAAGCAAATATTGGAAATGCGAGTCTGCCTAATATTCTGAGTATTAAAATATTAGGGAAGAGTATTAATCCAATATGGTCTATTGTCATTGAAATTAAAGCTATTAATTTTAAATGGTTTTTATTTAAACATCTCATATTAATTTGAATATATCATCTTGAGATAGATATGTCAAAATTATTATAGATTATTTTATATAAACAAGTTTTAATATTAAATGTTTTTGACAATCCTTGATTGTTCTGTTATACTCAGATTATTCTGTTATACTTATTTTAGATTAAATTTGTGATTTTAATTGCCCAAAATTTATAGTGATTTTAGAGGATAAAATATGATGACCATAGGTGGAACTGCACATATTGTTATGGTTTTGGTGTCAGTTCTTATAGTTGTTGCGTTAATGATAGTTGTTTCAAGAGTTAGTTATAAAGCTCAGTGTGTTATAATCTACTCTTCGGTTTTTCTATGTATGTTTGGAATTTTATTTTTGCATTTAACGCATTATGGTACGCAACTAGATTTTGAGAACTTCTTTATTCAAATGTTTCAAGTTTGTAATTTTAATTTTATTTTACTTCCACTTTGCTTAATAAAAAAGAATGAACTTGGTAGGCAATATTTATTTTATTTCTCAATGCCTTGTGCATTATCCACATTTGTTTCGTATGTTTCGGATGTTGAAAATTCTATGTGGTATTCTATTATAACATTAAATTTTTGGTTGGACCATTTGCTCGTTGTTCTTGTTTCATTGCTTATGCTTTCAGCTCGCTGGTTTAAACCTCAGAAAAAATATATTCCTTGGGTTTGCTTATGCATTTTTATATATTTCGGAGTTTGTTTTATAGCAAACCTTGGGTTAAATGGTTGGCAGATTACGGGTGCACATAACCATTCATATACAATGAACCCCGGCGGAATTATGCTATTAGAACCATTATATAAATTAATCCCAATTCCATTTGTTTACTTAATTCCTCTGTTGCCATTATTTGCTCTCATATTTTATTTGGTGGCATTGTGTTTCAAAAATTATAAAGTTGTTGATTTATACAATTCTCAAATTGAGATTAATAAAAATATTATAAAAAAGAGGAAAGAAATATGTTCTACATAATTACATCTATCGTTATAGCTTTAGTTATCACACTTTATTGTGTGTTGAATTATTGTGTTTTTAAAAACAATGAGAAATTTAAGCAAATTACAAATAAAATATTAAAAGTTGCCGTGGTTATTTATGCAGTGATGATGTTGCTAGCAGTATTGTTGCCGGATGCTTTTAAATTATCTTTTTCACAAGAAAAATTAGCTAATGAAACTTATCCTATTGGCTATGAACTAACTCGATGGTTTTGTATTGTGAGTTTTATTACATTGCCAGTTGCAGTATTTTATAACAATCGTACTATTCGTAATGTTGCTATATATTTTGGTGTTGCAATAAGCATAGTTCAGATTTATTATTATTCTCAATATTTGCAAGATTTTACATCTATGGCTGGTAGGGGATTAAATTCAATTCCAGTTATTTCACAGGGTTTTAAAGAATTTTTAATAAATCCAATATTCCGTTCAATATGTTTTGGATTAGTTATTTGTTTGCAGATTTTGATACCAGTTGTGTTAGCTGTAAACGATAAGCACATTTTCAATTTTAAAAATGGAAAAGAATATATGTATTTCTTTATTTCATTACCATTTTTAATACTTTCTTCAATTCCAATTTATGTACCACAACATTTGTTTGGTTATTCATCAATATTGTTATATGCGTATTCACTAACTCACTTTGGCTGGATATTCTTAGTTGTTTGCGAACTTATAATCCTTTATTTCTTGTTTAGAAAACAGAGTTTGGATACAAAAATGGTTCTGCTATTCATTTTGTCTTTATCCTTAATTATGCAATATTTGGAAATGTTTTCAGCAATTAGTATTAATATAGAGAGATTGCCATTCCAACTTTGTAATTTAGGTGCATTCTTTATCCTAATTTCATTAATCACAAAAAATAGAAAACTATTTAATTTTACAGTTATAATAAATGTGGTTGGCGTTATTATTGCAATTGCAAAGCCAGATTTCTTGGGTGATGGATTGTTCTATTTATATAATATGCACTTCATTTTTGAACACACAAATGTGTTAATAATTCCTGTTTTAGCGTTATCATTTGGAGTTTTCCCACGATTAGATAAAAAAGCACTATTCGATTGCCTGCTAGGATTTACAATTTATTTTGTTTGTGTGTTATTCTTAGGAACGATGTTTAATTTCATTGCCACAGTTACAGAAAATAACTTTTGGTATGCAAATTATTTGTTTATGTTTAATGGTAATAAAGCTGCCGACCTTTTAGGAGATTGGATACTTGCATTGTTTACACCAGTGAATATTGGTAGGGTAGTTCTTTATCCAATTATTCAGTTAATAATCTATTGCGTGTTCTTGGGTATTTGTGTGTTGTTGTTCTTTGGTATTCAATTGATTTATAAGATAAAGGATAAGATTGTTGCTAATAAAAAAACTGCTTTAGAATCTGAAACTGAGCAGAAATTAGATTGATTATTAAAAATATTTAATAATAAAAAAGTCCCCACCTGTGTGGGGATTTTCTGTATCTAAAATTTATGATAGTTTAATTTCAAATCCAATTTCATTGATTGTTTTGTTTAAACATTCTGAATATTCTTGATATATTCCTTCCACTTTAGTAAAGCCATTTTTTAAGTATAAATTTATAGCAGGAATATTTTCTTCAACAACGGTTAAGCGTAGGAATTTTGCTTTTAATTGTTTACATAATTGCTTTGCGTATTCCAATGTTTTAGTTGCGATACCTTTTCGCGTGTAGTCTGTATTAACGCCTAATCTTGCAATATAAATAGATTTCGCTTGTTTTTCTTGCCAATTAAAATTGCTTTCTCCTTGTATGTTGTTTAATAGGCAAAATGCTGAAACGATAGTATTGTTTTCAATTAATACATATAATTGTTTGCTATCTATATCTTTCTCAAATTCTTCAAAAGGGTAGTATTCGTTCCAAATAAAAATACCATTTTTGTACATATTTTCCACAATAGATAAAAACATTTGTTTTAGTGTTTCTAAATCTGCTTTGTTAGCTAATCTAATCTTCAAATTAAACCTCCAATATGCTAAAAGTTGAAATGTTAAAAAAATATAATTCTCATAAATAGATTTTCAAATTAATTTTTTAATAATAATTTCATAATTTACAAATATTTCTGTAGCATCATTTTCTAATTTGCTTAATGTTGTTTTAGCATTTTCTTTGCCACATTTTGAAAAAAATGGTTGGCTAGATAAATATTTAAAATCGTTAATATTAATAGTTTTGTTATAATTCGAAAATCTTTCGAAACCGTTATATATTAATGATTTTGAACTCGCAAAATTATCTTTATTGACTTTGCCGAAAACCCATTCAAATCCATCGGCTTTAGCTTTATTTAATAGGTAGGCGACCATTTTTTTCATAATTCCATTTCCTTTATATAGGGAATGAACCATTGTAAATCCAATTTCAACAAGTTTATCAGTATTGCAATCTGTTGGAAAATTAATTTTACCTATTAATTTTCCGCATTTATAATCAAATGAACTAACACCACATAAAGTATTATCAATAAAGTATCCTATAATAAAAAACCTTTTATTTTCAATTATCGATTTTACATTTTCAAAATCGTAAGGCATTGGAGAGAACCATTCTAGATTTTCTAGGTGAGAATACATATCAATAATTAAATCGCAGAATTGTTGTGTATCATCTATTCTTAATTGTCTAATCATAGGTATTGCTCCTTTTAGAATATTATAGCATAGTCAATAGTAATTCAAATAGTTTTTTAATAAAAAAGTAATCCGAACCTAAGAAGTTCGGATTACTCCCTAATGGCGGAGAGTCCGGGATTCGAACCCGGGCTGCAGTTGCCCGCACTAACACCTTAGCAGGGTGCCCTCTTGAGCCTCTTGAGTAACTCTCCGTGTTTTCTATGGAAAACGAATATATTTTAACAAAATACTTCTAATAAGTCAACAGATTTATTTAATTATTATGGATTTTTTAGCGTTAGCCTTTGTAATTTGCATTGTATTTTAAATATTTTCATAAAAAATAAGCAAAAATATTATAATTTCTTACATTTTATGTATTTACTTTACAAATTTTCAATATTTTTGTATCATACTAATAGTAGGTAAATTTTAATGGAAAATACAAGAAAAAATTATGTTAAATTCATATATTTATTATTTTTAATAAGTGTTATTCTTATGCTTGGAATATGTTTGTTTTCAAGCTTTTCAATATCTTTAGTTTCGGCTAAGGATGAAGCTATTATTCCAGAATTAAAAACAAACACTTCTGATTCAAACCTAATAGGTGAGGGTGGGGAATTAATATCCTTAGAAAAATCTGGAATGGATGAGAATTTATATCGTGCATTGATAGAGATATATAACAAAGAAAAAGGTTATGAACCAAACACAATCAATTATGTAACATCTCTTTCCACGCATTTATTCACAGATTTAGAAATAACCACGCTTAATTTGAGTAACCAGAATATTAAATCTTTAACAGCATTTAGTTGGTTATATTTTAATAGTTCGCTAACGGAACTTAAATTGGATTACAATAATATTGAAGTAATAGAAACATCAAGTGGTGAAAATCCATTATTTAGAGTTGCACCAAACTTGGAAATTTTAAGCATCACAAACAATAAATTAAGTTCTCTAACATTGCCAACAAGTATGCTCAAGTTAAGAGAACTAAGAATTAACAATAACCAATTAAATAGTATCAATTTGTCTATGTTGAAACCAACTGAGGAAGGCGAATTAAATATCTATTTAGGTTGTAACTATATCTCAGAATGGTCGGATATACAATTTCCAAATGATAACGAATTAGTAAACAAAATGAATGTAAATTTGTTATCTAATTATTTAACTATGCCAGAATTTACATCAAATAATATAAATCTAATCCTTGGATTTCAAAATAGTAAGTTTGCAGAAAATAAATTTACAACTAGCAATTCTGCTTATTATTACAAAACAGGAATTGAAAATTTATTAATTGTGTTTGGTTTCAAAAACTCGGATATGCTACCTATTGTATTGAAAGATTCCGATGTTGAAAATGGCATAAATTTGGCGGATTTGTTAGGTGTTGGTTATTTCACGGCTTATTATTCAATTGATAATGTTACAAAAGAGAATGTTTACGATAAAGATAATGTTAATTATTCAATGTTAAAGCCTTTCGAATTTTCTATATTGCCAGCAAAACCAACTTGCAAAATTGAAGTTGATGGAGAAATGAAAGACTTTGACAACTCAAAACAAGTGGGGGCTAAGGATATTATTAAATTCTTTACAATAGACGATAATGCAAGTATTTGTTATAGGATTAGTAATGAAGAAGAATGGATAAATGGCGACATATTAAAACTTACAAGAGGTGGACAATACTCAGTATCTTTTAAAAGTGTAGTAAAGGCAAAAGATGGTTCTTTGATTGAGAGCGAAGTTGAAACAATTCTAATTAGAACAAGCCAGAGTTTGTATATGCCAGATGTAGTATTGTTTTTATTAGTAGCATTGTTTGCAGTATTGGTATTTGCTGTTGCTATGCCATTAATAAAAAAATTTGTAATGAAAAATTAATAAAATTAAAAAAGAGGTAATTCTAAAAAATTTACCTCTTTTTCCTAAAAATATATTTAACTATTAACATATTCAACAGCTTCTTTCAAATTTTTTGCCATTCCGTTTTCCACGGCAAATATTAAAATTAAGCAATTATAAACATAGTCAAGGTCGCTTAAAACTTTCTCATCTGAAACACATTCATCGTTATATCTTTCAATTGGTTCTTTCTTTTCAATAGTAATATTCTCGTTGCCAATTAGATTGCTAATTGTATCTATTTGTTTTCTATATGTTACTAAAACATTGCTTAGAATATTTATGGAGTAATACCTTTCAAAATTATTTATAGCATCTAAAACCATATTTATTATTTTCACATCTTCTTGTGCAGTTTTAAGCCTGCAAAGAGCGTTGTAATAATTATCTATTTTGCTCATTTTTACCATTCCTTTCTATAACGATAGTAAAAGGTCCATCTAGGGTAGTTTCTAGGTGCATATGGCTTCTAAATTTTCCTATTTGAACATTTTTAGTGCCGTTTTTTCTAAACTCATCAGCAAGGCTTAAATAAAGTGCATTTGCTTTTTCAAAGTCTGCACCATTAGAAAAACTAGGTCTTGTTCCGCTTGCGATTTCAGCCATAAGAGTAAAATTACTAACCACTAAAATATCTCCGTTAATATCCAAAACGGATTTGTTTAATTTATCGTTTTCATCTTTAAATAATCTCATTTGTGAAATTTTTCTTGCTAGATATTCCACGCAAGATGAATCATCATTCTTATGAACTCCAACAAAAACAAGCAAACCATCATTGATTTCGCTAATTTTTTCGTTTTCCACATACAATTTACACTTGTGAACTTTTTGTACAACTAATTTCATAACATTCCTTCCAAGTTTATGATACCACGAAAGTTAAGTTTATCCAAAGTGAATTCGATAAAATCTAGTATTTTACAAATAATAAATATGTATTTATTATTAATTTGACAATTGAAATTGTATTTGATAAAATTCTATTGAAATACGAAAAGTTTTTAAGGAATGGAAAATGAAAAAATTTACAAAAATTTTAATTTGCTTTTTAGCATTTTTTGCATTAGTTTTGGTTGGTTGTAATGATAAACCAAAAGAAACGGAAGAAGAGAGATATATACGAATTTATGATACCAATGCAAATGGAATTGTGGATTATTGGGAAGCACCATTTGAAACACCATTAGAGGTTAAGCATACAGCTTTAAAAGATGCTATTACTATAAACACAATTGATGATTTTAAACTTATTGGGAAATATGACCTTCAAGAAGGTGCACAACCTGAAAATTATGTTTTAACATCTGATCTAGATTTTAGAGATGAAAAAGATTTTGAAAGTGCGTTTGATTTAAAGGGTGGTTACTTATTTGGTAATGGTAAGCAAATTTCAAATTTTAGAATTTCTAACCAAATAGATAATGATGGCAGTTATTCAAGTAATATAAATCATATTCTGTTTAAAAACGCTAAAGGTATCTATGATTTGAATGTTTTGATGGGTGAGATTAGTAATGACCAAAAAGGAAATATGCGTAATTTCGCTTTAACTCAAGATGTTTCAGAATTAGATAATATTAGAATGAAAGGTAAATATGAAATTAGTGTATTTGATATTAGAGGCGATGTTTTAAATATTGGCTTTTTAACTTTAAATAGCGAAGAAAACTCAAGTACAATTATTTCAAAGATTACAAATTGTTCAATTTTAGGTGGAATAAACTTTAATGAAAAAGAATTGGCAGGCGAAACATCTTGTAATATTGTAGTTGGTGGAATTATGCCAAAGCTAAATTATGGTTCAAGCATAAAAAATACAAATGTTGATTTAGGTATAAACAATGAAGGTATTGCTAGTTTAACGATTGGTGCAATAGTTGGAGAAGCGAATGGCTTTATTGAGGATTGTACATCAAAATTAAAATTTGGATATAGTTCAACTTCAAGTGAAAACTCATATATTGGTTCACTTGCTGGAAAAGCCTTAACAAGGGCAGAAATTAAGAATTGCATAGCAGATATAGATTTTGCTTCAAACACCAAATCTTCTGGTCAGATTTATAACGGAAAAGTTTCAATTGGTGGCTTGTGTGGAGCAAGTATGGGTTCGTTGTTCTATAATGAAACCACTGGTAACATAAGTGTTGAAGGAGTTGAAACTCTATCCGTTGGTGGAATGGTTGGAACAGAGAGAGATTCATATATCTTAAGAAATATTTCAAAAGTTAATATTTCAATTCAAACAGTTGCAAACTTATATTCAGCAGGATTTGTTGGAAGTGCTTATGGTGGAATTTTAGAATCGAATATATCTTTAAGTAAAATAGACTTAAAATTAAATTACCAATCTGATGGTGAAATTGAAAATAGAAATTCAGCAAACCTTGGATTATTATTCTTCAATGCTAATAACTTTTTAAAATTAGAAGGTGAAGAAGATTTTAAGTCTGATACAGGTTTAGATAAAGCTGAAGGTGGAATTGAAAGCGTTTCACCTCAAAATGTTCCGGGTTTATTGAAAAATATAATTAAAGAGAAATTTACAATACAAACTGCAGGGTTTGAAGGTGACCTTGGCGCTACAGACCAAACAATAAACTATGGTGGTTTTTGGTGGTGGATAAAGAAAGGTGATACAAATAGAAATTTGCAACCTAAATTATTTAAAGAATCAAACTGTAATGGTTCAACACTAAAAATAAATAATTCAGATAAATCTAATTTAGCTTCATTCTTCTTGAATAACGCAAGTAAATCTTGGTTAGCTAATAGAGTAATAGATTTGAAGAATGATTTAAAGAAGAACTATGGTTTATTAGATACTGAAATTAATACAAGAGATGAAAATGTTACAGATTTTTATGATTTACATTTCTATAATGGTAACTCTCAAAAAGGGTCTTTCTATGAAAGTTTAGACCAATCGGTTAATAATAATGATGATGGTAAATTTAATTTCAAACCTGAACGCTTTGAAGAATTAAAAAGTGTTATTAGATATGCAAAGAATTATAATGAACTAACATTTATTCTAGATACATCAAGATTAGAAAAGGTTGAAGATGAAGCAAGCATTGATGATACAGATGCCTTTACTCACAAACTTCAAAAAGAAATAGATTCATTGGTGTTCTATGTTAGTGGTGGCGAGGAAGAAACTCAAACATATTATATCTACACTAAAGCACAATGGGAACTTCAGGATCATAGCGGTGAGGAAGTATCAAGTAAAGATGTGTTTACAAACACATTTGGTTTATCTGATATGGAAATAGTTATGATTAGTGTAATACTAGAAAAAGCAGGTGGTAAACTTGAAATTCAAAAGAATTTTGAGAAACCAGAAACTGGAGTTGTTGGAAATAACGATGGCTATATTTCATTATTTTATAGCGTTGATACAGAATTAAAAAGTACATTAATTAGAACTATTAAAGATGGCGGATTTTATAGGGTTACAGTTATATTATAATTAGATCGGCAACAACTTCTAAAAATTAGTTGATAAATAGTTTATAATTTAGTTTATAGAAAAAGCAAGCAGATAATTCTGCTTGCTTTTTTGTTTGTTATATAATTTAACAATTTAGTTTATTTATTATTTTTCTAATTGAGATTTGACATAGTTATAAAGTTCGTTATTTATATCTTCAATGGTTCTAATATTTCCGTTTTCCACGCAGTTTATAATCTTATAATTATGTCTTTGAGCAATCTCTAAGTAGGCAATTTCGGAGGATTTTAAATGTTCCTCATTCCTTTCCACTTCATCTAATGCTTCCGAACGATTTTTCCTTAAAATTAAACTATATTCGTGAGGCATAAATAATAATATTTTAATATCTGGTTTAGGTAGTTTTAAAAATTCGTGTTCAAGAGTTTCAAAGAATTTGTAAATCTCTTCTCTTTTTTCTTTGTCTTTTATTTTTCCACCTTGGTGTGCTAAATTGCTATCCACATATCTATCTAATATAACATTTGAATCTTTTAATGCTTCATTTATTTTATCTATGTTATATAATCTATCTGCTGCATAGTATAAGCCAACCACTTTAGGATTTACTGTTGTAATATTTTCAGGGAAGTAGGAGTGTTCTCTACCTTTGCCTAACAAACATTCTCCAATAATTCTTCCTGTTGGTGTTTCGTATTGAGGAAAAGATGTTTTAAATAGCTTATATCCATCTTTTCTTAATCTTTCTAAAAGCAAATCACTTTGCGTTTGTTTTCCTGAACAATCAGTTCCTTCTATTGTAATAATCTTATTCATCTTTTAAAACTCCAATTAAATTAATTTTTCCAATTCGTTTAAAGCCCATTTCATTTCGTTAAATGCAACTTCATAAGGTTTATCTGTTTTCAAATCAACACCGCTATTTTCCAAGATGTTGGTAGGGTAGTCACTGCCACCAGATTTTAAAAACTTCATATAGTTATCTAACGCTGAAGGTTCGTTATTTAAAATGCTATTTGCAATGTTTATAGCTGAAACTAGGCCAGTGGCATATTTATATACATAATAACTGTTGTAAAAATGTGGAATTCTAAGCCATTCATATTCTATTTCATTGCAATGTTCTATTGAGTTGCCGTGATACCTTTTATTTAGTTCGCCATAGTATTTATTAAGTTTTTCTTTGGATATGGCTTCATCATTTTCGATTAGGTTATGAGCATAATCTTCAAACTCACTAAACATTGTTTGCCTAAATATTGTGCTTTTAAACATTGATAAATATTTATCCAAGTAGTAAATCTTTTCATTTGTGGACTTTGCATTTTTATATAAATATTTAATTAAGAAAACTTCATTTGTAGTGCTGGCTATTTCGGCTAAAAAGATAGGGTAGTTGGATAATTCGTATGGTTGCGAAGAATCTGAATAGTAAGAATGGAAAGCGTGGCCAAGCTCGTGAATAAGCGTAAATACGCTATTTAGGTTTCCAACATCATTTAAAAGAACATAAGGATGTACGCCGTATAGTCCAATGGAATAAGCGCCAGTTTCTTTTCCTTTTGTTGGGAAAACATCAATCCAATTTTCCTTTAATGCTTTATCCACTAATTGAACATAATTTTCGCTCATTGGTTTCAAAGCTTGTTTTACAGTTTCAACACTTTCTTCAAAAGAATAGTTCTTTTCAAAATCTGATATAGAAACATAAGAATCATAGTATTCAAACTTATCTAATTTTAAAATTTTCTTTTTTAATTCATAATATTTATGAAGAAGAGGGGTATTTAATTCCACATTCTTAATTAGGTTGTTATAAACTTTCTTATCAATATTTCCGCCAAATAAACTTTGTTCTAAAGTGGAGTTGTGCTTGTAAAGTTTTGTGAAAACAACATCTTTTTTAACATTTGCAATATAGTTCGTTGCAATGGTATTGCTCATATCTATAAATGATTTGTAATAATTTTTGAAAGTGCTTTCTCTTAAATTTCTATCTTTATTTTCAAGAAGTAGGGAGAAATTTGCACTGGTTAGTGGTGTTTTCTCATTGTTGGAATTTATAGCATCATTAAATTTTATATCAACACAATCAAACATATCAAAAATCTCAGAAAATTCACCTGCGAACTTACTAACAGATGAAATTAAAGTTTCTTCTTGCTCGCTTAAAATATGAGGTTTGTTTCTAATAATTTCTTTAATTGATAGGTGGTAATCTTTAAAATTAGCATCGTTTAAGTAAGAATTTAATATGTTTTCATCAAGATTTGAAAGTTCTGGCTCAACAAAAGATGTTTCAACCTCAAATTTGTGTGCAACAGCATCAATGATATTGTTCATTTCAACATATTTTGTTTCTTCTAAATTCTCAGAATGTTTTAGAAACGCGTAAACTCCAATTCTTTCGAATTCTAAACTGATTTTGTTTTCTAATTCTAAAAAGTCTAAAAAATCTTTTTTATTTCCAAGTTTTCCTTTGAAATTTTTAAGAACCTGAAGTGAAGGTTTTAAATTTTCTAAGCTTTTATAAACTTCTTCATCGGATTTGAATATAGGTGATAAATTCCATTTATACTTGTTATCTATGTCTTTTCTTGCAACCATTTTATGCTCCTTTTAATATACTAATATTGTATGATTATTCCAAGTTATTGTCAAATTATTTAATTATGGTTAAGGTAAATAAAAATATAATTATTTGTTTATAAAATATGAAAAATTAAGGTATTGACAAAAATTTAAAAACTTGGTATAATTAAAAAACTTGATGGAGGATAAGGAAATGAGTGCGAAAAGGTTTATTTATTTTATAATTGGATTATTGGTATTTGGAATTTTATTCTATGCAATTAATGTTGAAATTAATGATTATAGAATGAGATTGAGACAAGATGGTGTTTCTGCTGAAACTGAAACTGATATGGAAAAAAATCAAGAAGATTTTAAAATGAATTAATTTGTGTAATAATTTTTACATTAGATTAATATAATATATCATTACTTATTTGGTGGAACATTAATTAATGAATGATTAACATATTTTTAATATTATCGCTTAAAACTATTGACAAACATAAAAAAATGATGTATTATTGATATGTTAATTGATATCGCGGGATGGAGCAGATGGTAGCTCGTCGGGCTCATAACCCGAAGGTCGTGAGGTTCAAGTCCCACTCCCGCTACCAAATTATAAACTGGTTTAGAAGGAAATTTCTTACCAGTTTTTTTGTTTGTTATTGAATTTTGATTGCAAGAGTTATAAACATTTTATAAACAAGATTTGGTGGTTTTAATTTAAAAATAGCTTAATTTGATTTTGAAAAATTTGGAGAAAATTGGATAAAAAAATCGAAAAATAATAGGTGATTTTAGGTAAATAAAAAAAATTAAAAATTTTTTAAAAAATTTAAAAAAAAGTATTGACAAATAATTTTTTTTTGATATACTACCATAATCTAAAAACAGGGGGTAGAGATTAATGGGAGAAGAAAATAAATTCTTTTCAAAATTATTAAGCTGGACAAAGGCACGCTATAAAGAAAATGTGCGTGAGATCAAAGCTGAAGAAGAATTAAAAGCTAGAATAGATATTCTTAGTAGGGGGGAAGAACCAGTTAGAGAAGATAATTCATCAAGTAAGATTGAAGCTCAAAGAAACAATGATTATGAAGATGATTTCTCTGTTCGTTCTTCAAGAGATTTCTATGATAGATTCGGCGGAAGAGATTTGTTCTAATAATGATAGATTATAAAAGGGGGAAGTTGGTATAGTTTAAGCTATATCAATTTTTTTATTTTAACTGTGTTTTAATAAATTCATTTATATTCATTAACTTTTAATTTTTTAGATTTAATGTTATATTTTTAATAAAAAAATATAAAGTATTTATCTTTATGAAATTATGTTTAAATATTTTTCTATCTTTATAATAGAAAGTCTAAATTATAATCTAATAAAATAATTTAATTATGTTTTTATTAACATTAATCAAAATAAAAAAATAGGTAACTAATAAACCTTTGATAGAAATATTGTTACCTATTTTTTATTTTCCGGAAAACCACAATTCATCATCTTTTCCATAGTTCAAAGCACCGTGTGCGTAATCTTCTAAGGCCGAATCGTTTGAAAGTAATTCGTTTTGGTTTGCTTTATCTGTTATTTTAGTTTGAAGCTCGGAATAAGTTGTTTCTAATCTTGTTCTAGTAGATTTCAAATTATTAATTTTAACAAATTGACAAGTTAAAATAATTGCTAGTACAAATACTAAACATATTGAAATTATAACAATTATTTTCGTTGTTTTCTTATTTTCCAAAACTTAAATCTCCTATTTAGAAATGAATTTAAAAAATCTATTATCTTTAAATTTTTCTTTTAAATTTCTAAATATATTATAACCTCTTTTAAGTAAAAAGCCAAACAATTTTCTAAAAGTTATAAGCTCAATTGTTATGCCTAATATAAATGCAAGTAGGGAATATATTCTAATTTCTCCATAAAAAACAATATTTACAAGGTAGATATAATAGGCTGTAAATAGCAAAAGTACAATTATATCTAATACTAAAAAAATATATTTCCTACTAAAAATAAAACCTAATAATTGATGGCTGGTAACTAAAATTAAGCTTGCTAAAATACCTGCAAGTAAGAAATAAATAAACTGAGAAAATTGAGAAAATTCAATTATTGTCATTTGAAAATCCTTTTAAAAAATCTTTCATTTGGTTGCATAAATTTTAATGAATCAAACATTCCAGTGGCCTCTAAAATATGGTTGTCTGTATCTAATTTTGTAATGGTTATATTAGAGCCTAAAATTTGCAATTTAACTCCAGAAACTTTTAGGTAAATATTATTTTCATTACTGCTTATCACTTCATCAACACCTGTTAAGTTTAAGGTTTTTCTATTGTTTAAAATTATATTTGAATTATGTGGAACTTGCTCGTTTTTATTTAAAATAATAGTTTTTTCCATATTATTAAAACTCCTATTAATTGTCATTTATTAATAATTATATGACAATTATTTATTAATTTATGACAATTTCTCAATATAATGCTGACAATAATCCAATTTAATAATAGAATGTATTTTTTATTAAAAAATGGCAATATTTTAATGATGAAAAAGATTTTTTTGATATTATTTTTAATTTTAATAGTTATATTTGCTGGTAGTGGTGGAACGGTTTTCATTGATAGATTAATTGAATTTGAAAAAGAAAATTGTTCTCAAATAATTGTTTTTACATATCAAGATTATGATAATTTAAACACTCAAAAATGTGGCAATTTTAATATGGTAAAAATTAAAGATATTGATGAACTTGAATTAATAAAAAATGAAGATAGGTTAAGTGAAAATTTTTATTTTCAAAAGAGTTGTTTTAATATAAAAAATTTTTTAAGTGATAAAAAAATTGTATTTATGGAAAGAGTTGAAAATTTAACTTTATATTATTTATATGATTTTAAATTATCTAAAATACTAAATACAGATAAGGGGAAATTTAATATTCAAATTGTTGTATCTGAAAATAAGGTTGTGTTAGGTTATCCTTGCATTATGTCATCTTATTAATTTTAAAAAAATATGTTTAAAAAAATTTTTATTGGAAATGATTTTGAAAACTTGAAAGGGAGGAGTTTTAAAATGCAAAATTATTCAACAAAACAAAAGATGAAAGAATTTTTTAGTAGATATGGTTACTTAATTGCAATTCTATCAGGATTGGCACTTTTAACATTAGTTATAATTTTAAGTGCAACATTAAAACCAAGTAATAAACCACAAGGGGGAAAACAAGAACAAGTTAATAGTCAAATCACATTCTGCTTGCCTATGCTTGATGCTTCAATTTATAAAGATTATAATGGAAGCGAACTTGTTTATAATGAAACATTAAAACAATTTGAAGCGCATAAGGCTATTGATTTCTTAGCATCTTCTAATATGAATGTTTATGCTGTTTTAGATGGTGTGGTTGCTGATGTTTATAGTAACTATCTTGAAGGCAATGTTGTTGTAATCCAACACGCTAATGGTTTAAAAACTAGTTATGGTTCTTTAGGTGATAATGTTAAAGTGAAGATTGGTGATTCAGTTTCTAAAGGTGATATTATTGGCGTTGCTTCTGAATCTGCTTATAGGGAATGTGGTATTGGCTCATATCTTCATTTTGCAACCTTAGATGAGAATGGTAAAAAGATTGACCCTAATGCATATTTAACTTTATCTTCAAAATAAATTTATAATTTTAAAAAATTGCTTTACAAAAAAGATAATATTTATTATACTATCCATAACGACAAGTAAATTTTGTGGAGGATTAAAATGGATTTTGAAAAAATTAGAGAATTATTGTCTTTACAATTAAACTTAAAACCAGAATTAATTAAGAGAGAAAGTAGAATCGTTGATGATTTAGGTGCAGATTCTCTTGATGTGGTTGAATTATTGATGACATTGGAAGATGAATTTGGAGTAACTGTTTCTGATGAAGAAGCTGTTAAAATCAAAACCGTTGATGATATTATTAATATTGTTGGCAAGGATAAAAAAGAAGATAAAAAAGAAGATAAATAAGAAAATAAATAAGTTTAATAGAAAAATACGGCAGATTGTCGTATTTTTTGTTCTATTTTCGCAATTTTCGACATAAATATCTTAAAAACGCTTGGAGGTGTTTATGTTTCAAAGGGCGGAAATTTTTGCAAAATATATAATAAAAACTCAATCAACTATAAGAAAAACTGCAAAGTTTTTTAATGTTAGTAAAAGTACGGTTCATAACGATGTTTCAAACAAACTTCAGTTTATAAATAAAAAGCTATATAAAAAAGTACAAAAAATTCTCATTAAAAATTTTAATGAAAAACATATTCGGGGTGGGGAAGCAACAAGGCTTGCTTATTTGGAGAATAAAAAATCCTGTAGTTAAAGAACTTTTAAAGGTTCTTTATACAGGTATTTTTATTTTTTATCAAAATCATCTTTAATTTGTTTTTCAAATTTATCAAATAAGTTGTAGCTCTCAGGTGTTATGATTGCTCTAAATATTCTATCCTTTGAAATTGGAATTTCTGTTTCTAAATTATTTATAAGAGTTTTTACATATTCTCTCTTTGAAGTTTTGTCCATTGGGCATTTACTTTTCTTTACAGGTAAGGTTGGAATTTTCTTGATAATCAATTTTTCATCAAGTAATATGAAAGGTCGGATAACATACATATCTGTTCTATCTAAATATGAAACTGGTGCAAAACTATTTAATCTGCCCTCGTAAATCATACTTAAAAAGAATGTGTGAATAATATCATCTTTTGTGTGACCTAATGCTAATTTGTTGCAACCTAGAGATTTTGCAGTGGAAACAAGCATTCCTCTTCTTAATTTACTACATAATGAGCAGGGATTTTTTTCTTTTCTAATCTCAAAAACTGTTTCATAAATATTTGATGGCACTATATGGTATTCAATTTCGTTCTCTTTACAAAACTCTTCAATTTCTTTAAAATTGTTATCGTTAAACATATCAATTGTTATTCCAACAACTGAAAATTTAATAGGTGAAAACTTAGAATATTGTTGAAGGGCTTTAGCAAGAAGTAGGCTATCTTTTCCTCCAGAAATACCCACAGCTATTCTATCATTTTCTTTTATCATTGAGTATTTATCTATTGCGTGGCGCATTAAACTTAGTATTTTTTGCATAATTTTTTCCTTTTAAAACTGAAATATTTTAGCATAAATATTTAAAAAATTAAAGATTTTTTTGTAAATTTTTTTAATCTTTTCAAAATCATAATTTCTTTAAAATTTTTACTTTGCATAATATTATACAAACTTTTAAATAATGGCTTTATAAAGTAATAAAATTGAAAAATAAAATAATTGAAAAAGTTTTGAAAAACACTTTAATTTCTTTGACAAGTTTCGACAAAATAGATATACTATTAATAGTAATTAATAAGTAATAATAAATCTTAAATATTTTTGTTTGATTTGTTATTATAAAAATAAAATTACAAATAATAAGTTTATGGATGGAATGAAAGTTATGAAAAAAAGATTGCTAGTAATTGTAATGACATTTATTTGTTCATTAGGTTTTTTGTTTGCTTGCGGAAATCCTTATGAGGGCTTAAAAATAAATGTGGAGGTTGATGGTAATATTATATCTGAAGAAGATACCATCACTCTAGCTATTTCTTCAAGAATTGAAGATGGTGTTTTGGTAACTAATGCTGAAGAGAAAACAATTGTGATAACAGTTGTTGGTAAAGATGAGGTTAGTAAGGAAATTAATATTCAAACAGATGAAAAAGTTTCCTATACCAAAGAATTTAGAGATAATAAAAACTATGTTAAGATAACTCCACGCTTAGATGGTGAATCTATCATAACTGTTTTAACTAAAGAAGGCGGAGTAAAGAAGATTATTAAAGTTAATATCGAAAAAGGTATTACTTCTTTATCTGTGAATAATAGAGCTTTAGATGTAAATGGTAAAGGCTTAGATTTTTCACCAACTGGTGATAATGTTTTAACTTTCGTTCCTAATGATATTAGTAGAAAAAATGTGCTAGTTGAATTTGATAAAGATTATCTAGTTGGCACAAATTCATTGAGTGATCCAAGTAATGTTGGTAGGCTTAAATGGTTAACTGATAACTTTGAAATAGTAAATAGTGTTTTAAGAGTTAAAAGTGGCATAAATAAAGATGATGTTTTATTTAATCCAAATAGAATAACTTCTGCAGGAAAAGTTTGCGTTCCTATTAAAGTTACAGCACTTGATACTGTTGATAAAGAGGGTATTGAACCAATTGTTGCAACAAAGGCAATTGAGGTTGTTGATATAATCTCAGATAATAATATGTTTGTTTATTCAAATAGTTCTGATGGAAATGGAATATTTGCTGTTTCAAAAAATGCTAAAGGCGAATATGAAATCGGAATGGCAAATTTGAATATTTTGCAAGAAGGTTTAACTGAAGAAGAAAAACAAAATTATGATTATTTAATTAATAGAATTTTAACATTTAAGATTGGACAACTTGGTGGAAGTGATGATGAAAATTATATTGTTTCAATCAAAGATGCTGATAATAAAATTATAAGAAAAACAGGTTCAGGACAAGTTGTTTCTGCTCCATCAAAATATGTTGTTGCTGAAGTTTCTAATTTTGATAGTAGTTATTTCGATGGAATGGGCGGAGATTTAGGTAATTTAGTTAAATGTGCTAGTTATAAATTATCTTCTGATATTGCTAACACATCTGATTCTGCTTTAATAACTTTCGTTATTGATTATAAAGATTACCCAGGTCAATTTACTAAAGAAGTTAAAGTAAGAGTTTCTGTTTCAAATATGCCAAGAGAAATATTTGTAAACGATGATTCAACATTGAAAAATGTTAGCGTTTTTAAAGATTATTATGGTATTCAAGGTACGAAAATTAAGGTTGTTGCAGAACCTTTATATTCAGGAAGATATTCATTATCTTTATTGAAAAATGGGGAAGAATTTAATGTAAACAACTCTCCAATTAGATTTATTGATGTTAATGGTAATAATGTTAGTGGCGGAAAGAGCGGAAGCTTATTCTATATCAAACATAATCTAACTAATGAAGAAGTTGATGCTTTAGTTGATGAATATTCTTTGAGAATTGCATTTAATTTCAGTATTTCAACAGGTGAGAGAGAATTTGATGGTACATTTAAACAGATTGAAACTTCTCTTGTTAAAGTTATAAGATTAAACATTGTTAAATCTTTAAGCCAAGAAGTTTTGAAAGATTTAGCCGTTGATAAATTGAATATAGATATCACATATCAAAATTTAGATGATCGATTGTTGATAGACTTGAGCGAACAAAATGTTAAAGTTGCTGAATATTTTGATATTAAAAACGCTGAATATAATAAAGATTTATTAACATTAAGAGCTGATGGTACAAAACTTTATGTTGTTCCAAATGCAAATAATAATGTTGGTGTAACTCCTATTAAGATATATGCTTTAAATAGTGCGGTTTCTGGTTATAACACAGTTAGTATTCAATCAATTTGTAACTTATTTATTCCAATTTTCTTTGCAAATAATGATGGTCAAAATTATCCATTTGTAATGGATTTAATTGATAATAATTCTGTATTTAGAAATGGGGATATATATGCAGATAGTAGATTGAATTCTCAAATTCTATATAATCCAGTAAAGAGAAATAGTGAAAATATTAACGAAATTTGGTCAGATATTTCATATTCAACTATTTCAAATTTAGTTGTTAGAGTTAATGATAAAAATTCATCAACTCCAACAAGAATTGGATTAAAACTATATAATTACATACTAACAGTTGATGCTCTAGGTAATAGAGTGGCTAGAAGATTAGATATAACTGATTATTGCTCAGTTTCTATTCATGGTTCTGAATATTTAAGTTGGGAAAATGGTGAGATAGTAACCACGGGTGCTGTTACAAGCGTTACAGAACCAGCTATTATAACTTTCTCTTATTCTGGCTATAGATGGAATGAAGAAGAAGGTAAGTATGAGCTTGTAAAGTACTCACAAAGTGTTAGAGTTTGGTGCTTCAAACCTTTAAGTAAATTTACAATAAATAGCCAAGTTGAACCAGTTATTTATGATTATAATTCTGTTGGTTTAAATAAGGCTGATGAATATTCAACCTACCAATTAAAATATAGTGTTGAACCATCAATTGCAGAAATGGGTGGTTTAAGAACCTCATCAAAACTTGGTGTTGAATTTAAGTATTTATTTGAAAGCGATTATGGAGTTGATTACTTCAATAATCTTGTTGTAAGAGAAATTAAATTCTCGAACAATAATGTTTTAAGAGTTAAGCTTTCGGATATTGCAACATTTGATGAAAATTCATTAACTGTTCGTTTAGTGGATTTCTATTCATTAATCGGCTATGATGGTAGTGAAGAGGGTGTTAGTGGATTAAAAATGATAGCTAATAAATGGCTAAGCATTAACCATTTAACAGATTATAAATTAACTGCTTTAGATGTTGAAGAAATATTAAATAACTGGATTTATCCAAACGCTTTAAATATTAAATTTAGAGTTTCAGTTGAACAATTTGGATTACTAGTTGGTGCTGAATTTGTTAATTTAAAGATTGAAAGAGCAAATAAGATTGAAAATATTATCTTATCTAATGTTGATGAAACAGGCGTTTATATCGAAAAGAGAGATAATTTTGCAAGTTCATTCGAGCTTGAATTTAGAACAGAACCAGTTGTTGTATTTAAAGATAGAATAATTCTTAGCAACTTTGATAACGAAGTATTTGAAGTTGAGGGTGTTAATGAAGATGGAAGCATTGATGCAAATAGAATTAAGATAGTTCCTAAAAATGCTGGTGTTGCTTATTTAACTATTCAAACAGAAAATAGTATGTATCAAATTGGAAACACTGTTGATGCTTCAACTAAAATTGTTTTAAGAGTTAAAGTGGCTGATGGTAAATCTGAAGAAACTGCATTTGAAATTTCAAAGATAAACGATTTAAAACAAATGTATTTGGATTTGGCTTCAAAAACTAACTATTATTATGTTTTGAAAAACAACCTAACTCTTTCTGAAAATAACGGACTTGATTGGAATGAGATTAGTGGTGTGTTTGCAAAAGATAATGAAGGTAATGATTTATCAACATTCTCATTGAATGGTAAATTAGATTATGTATATAATGGTACTTCATATAGCAGATATAGCACATTAAATGTTGCTTGGGATATTAACGAAAAGGAAATGGCTGATACTATAAAGAATAACCAATTATCTAATTTGATAAATGGTGAATCTTATAGTAAAAACTTAAATATCGCTGTATTGCCATTTATTGATAGTACAAATGCAATTGTTAAAAATTTAAGCGTTAATATGAATATAAATATTAAATTGCCAAAAATTGTAACACAAATTGCTGATGAAAATGATAATTCTGTTTTAGCAAGTAAAATTGATTTTAAATCATTAAATATTGGCGGAATTGCAGGCTTAACTTCAACAAGTATTACAAACTGTAGAGTTGAAGGCGTTATAAATATTGATGCAAATAATTGGTCAGATAACTTTGTTGGGGGAAACGAAAATTATAACTATAAACAAATTAATATTGGTGGAATGGTTGGTAAGGCTATTTCAACAGATATTAATAATGGAAATGCAGTAGTTAATGCTATTATTAGTGGCAGACCAGAACAGACTTCAAATATTACAACCACATCTGTAAATAGCGATGTTGCTATATTTATTCAAGCAAATAAACAAAGTGGTGTTGTTACAAAATCTATAAATGTAGGCGGAATTGTTGGCTATGCTGATTATAGGTCATCAGTTTCAAATTCATTATATGATTTAGCTTCAAGTGCAAATATTGTTGTAGTTGATGAAGATGGTGAATTTAACTATGCAAATGTTGGTGGAATTGTTGGTTATGCCGATGGTTCTATGGTATTTGAAAATTTGGTTTCATATCCAAATCTAAGAGCAAAGAAAAATGTTGGTGGTATAGTTGGTGCGGTTCGCGGATATTTAAAATTAAATGATTCAAAAGTTTATTTAATTTCTGAAATAGACACAAATGGTATTGATGCTTCAGCTATTGTCGCTAATCAAAATGTTGGTGGTTTGATTGGTTATGCCACAGGAGTTAATAGTTCTATTAATATGGTTGTTATTAATGCAACTTATGTTAGGGGATTTAATACATCTAATTTAGATGGTGTAAACTTCTTTGGTAATATCTATGGAAAGAATTTTGAAGGCTGGAACGATGAAGAAATCGCAATTGGTGGTTTAATTGGTTATGCTGAAACAACTTTGAATCTTTCAAAAACTTATTTCGATGGAAGCATTTATACAAACGCAAATATGCCTAAAGTTTCAGGTTTGGTTGGTGTTTGGAAAGATGTTGTTGAATTGCAAAGCTATAATCAAGATGGCTCAATCAAAACTGAAACTGTAAATAATAGATATTCGGTTGAAAATTCTTATGTAAAAGCAAATATTTCTTCAGAATATGGCTTAGTTAGTGGTTTAGATACTGTTAATAAAACCGATGATGAAATCGCAAATATTAATGCTGTTGCAGTTACCAAGAATTTCTATGCTGTAATCAATGGAAATAAATTCTTCACATTATCAAATAGTGAATTAGTAAATACAGTTACAAGTACAATTCCAAAAGTTGCAGATTTTGATTTCTCAGGATTTAATATTACTGATGGAACAGTTAATGCTGGTGATTGGTTTGTTAATGAGAAGGCAAACGATGGTCAACCTATTATATTGAAATTACTTAATGGTAAATTGATACCATTGTATGATTATTTGCCAGAAAATCTTTATGCTTCATTATATAATCTAAGATTTAATAATAGGGCATATATAGAATTATCTAATAGTTTAGATACAGAGAAAAACATTGTTATCTTCTATAATAGTAATGATAATGGTTTAACAAATGTTGTTAATAATAAATATTTGATTGGCGTTGATGGCATATTTAGTAATGCCACAAATTATAACTACTCAAGATTAATTAATATCAATCTTGGTGGCAGTGTAAGTTCTATTAAAACAAATTATGTTGAATTGCTATTAAATGGTGAAATTTCAATCAAATCTTCAGATGTTGATAATAAAATTTTAAAAATTAAAGGCAATTTAATTGAAACTTTAGGAACAGGTGTTGTTGATTTAACTTTCTATCACACATTTAATCCAGAAATTAGAACAGTGGTTCATTTGGTTGTTGTTGATGGTTTAAGCAATGTTAAATTATATAATACTAATATTGAAAAACAAGAAGTTTCAGCAGTGTCTGTTGGTGTTGAGAATTTCGAACAAATTTATGTTGATGAAGAAGCTAATTATTTGTTAGAATCTGAAAATATCTTTAATGCTGGTGTTTCTGGTGAAATTATATATAAAGCAAACCAAAATATTGGTGCTATTATAGAAATATTAGATGCAGAAACATTAGGTGATGGCTATACAAATGGTCAAATTCAAATAATTCATTCTGGCGAAATCCTAACAGACTTAAATATTGGTTCCATTGTATATATAGATTGTATTAATAATTTATCTTCTTTAATATTTAAAGGAACTAAAACTGGCAAAGTTTATTTGAAAATAACTCCAGTATTGAGCCTTGAAAATATTAGTGGTATCACAAGTTTTGATGCAAAATATATTAAAACTGATGATACAGAAATTAATATTAAATCCGAACTTGCAAACGGAAAGAATATTAAAACAATTGATGCTCTTGCTAAAGAATATGCATTTAGTGTTGATGCTAAAGCTAAGCAAGTTGTAATTGAAAATGAAGATGCTCAAATTCAACCAAGCGGTAGTGATGAAGTTAATATTAAAGTTAGAACTGCAAATGTTGCAATTATAGATAAAGAAGATGGCGTAACTGGAATTAAAGTTTATAATGCTGATGGTACAGAAGATGTTAATTCTTTAGCTATTCTTAATGAAAAAATATTCATTGATTTCTTGTATTACGATACAACTAATAAAACATATACAAAAGTTGATTCTCTAGTTAGTTTAGAGAATGCTCCATTTGATGAAAGATATAAAAATATTGAAAACAAATCTTTGGTTGTTATTGAACAAAACCAAGCATTTGTTACTAAGATTGAGGGAAGTTCTGAATTTATCATTCATTATAATGTAACATTTAGATTTAATAAAGATAGATATAAAGAGAATGCAACAAGTTTTAATCTTGATGAATTAAAATATTTAGTTAAATTCTATGCTGAAAGTAATCCTCTAGCTAACGATACTTATGATTTCGTTATTGCAGCAGCAGACCCTGAAAAGATTACTGCAACATTCTATTCTCAAAATGAAAATAGCGATGATAAGTTTGCGGAGAATCCAGGTACTACATTATCTCCGGGCTATACTGGATTATTAAAAGTACAGGTTTCAGAGAAATTTAGTAACTGCAGTTATTTAACTGTTGAATTAGATGAAACTTCTAAAGATTTATATAAATATTTGAATATAACTCAGGTTCGAGCTAAATTACAAAAAGACCCAGTTGAGGATTTATATCATACAATTGAATATTATCCAATCTTAACTACAATTGATGAAAATGGAGTTGTAAAACTAGAAAAAACATCAAGTGAATATGAGATTAATAAAAAGATTGTATTTGATGATATATTCTTCTTAAGATTTAGCTTAGATGAAAATTATAAGTTAGAAAATCCAGAGAGAGAAATTAAGCTTGTAATTAAAGCTTATAATAGTAAAGGTACTCAAGTTGGTTCAACTTTGATTAAACCTTTAACAGTTAAACCATTGCCAGAAATTGATGTTTATATCAATAATAGCTCATCATTCTATAATAAAACAGAAATTCAACCAGGTGATTTCAAACAAATCTTCTGGAGTGCTAAGAATTTCGATAGTATTGTTGAAGTTTCTGTTAGATATGCAAATGAAAATTATAATCAAACATTATTGATTGTTGATGAAAATGGTTTAAATTCATTTAAAAAGAATAATGGTAATTATATTGATGATGGTGATAATGGATTTAATGGTATATTTGAAGAAGGTAAAAATTATTATCTTGTTTGCCTAAATAGTTTCTTTGAAGCAAATAATATTCTAAATCTTGATAAATTTGAAAATGTAACAATGATTGAAATCACTGCAACAGTTTCTAAAGTTGGCGTAATTAATCCAACATCTGCATCTGTTTCAGTTCAAGTTGTTCCATTGGAAATTAAAGAGGTTGCATTAGCAGGTTCAACCACTAATGGAGAGAAAAACACATTAGAAGTGTTAAATGGTACTTCAAATGGTTTACAAATGTTAATAAATCCATCTGAGGATTCATCTGATGATACAAATATCTTCAGACAAATTTATGGATTTAAAGAAGATAACCAAAATGGTAAATATATTATCTTTAATGGTAATTATGTTGCTTTAGATGATGAAATTGAAAAGAGTAAAGCGGTTGATAAATTCGCTACAATCACAGGTTACTATAAGAGAACTGAAATTTTAGATAGATTTGATGAATATAATCATCCATTATTAAATCTAACTGAAGTTGATGATAATGTTTACTTATATGAACCAATTTCTAAAAACTATATCAATCTAAAAGAAATGATTAGTGGCGGACAATATTTCTTATTAAATAATGGATATTATCTATTAAATGTTTTGGATATTATTCCGGGTCAAACTAATGGTGATCCTCTAACTCTAAATGATTTTGCAGAATTAGATTTCAAATTTGAAATTAATGGTGTAACATTTAGTGCTGAAAATATTTTAGGTGAATCTTATCTTGATTATATTCAATATTACTATGCAAATGAGCAAAGATATTATAGCTTAAAATATATGATTGAAAATGGTGGATTATTCAAAGGTGGAGAAAAGGAAATCTACTGGAAATTTAATAGCCAAAACCATTTAAATCTAACAATAGGTGAAGCAGAAAGTAATTATACTAAATATGAATACTTCAGAGTTGCAGTACCGGTTGAAAGATTCTATAACTTGGAAGAAATTAAAGAAATTCTAGGCGAGAATGGTAATGGTTATGAAAAACAAGTTTGCTCTATAGTTTTATATAAGAATAGAATATATAATATTAATGAATATAAATTATATAGATTTGATGCAAGTCAAAACGATGCTGACTTTGTAAACTTATATGGTCAATTTATTGATATTACAAATAGATATTCAATGATGGATTTCTCTAATAAAGAAAAAGCACAATTTGCTATTAGTGGAATTTATATTGAAGAAGATGGAACAAAAACATTCGTTACAGGTTCTAAGGCAAACTTCTATTATAAAGTTCTAAATAACGATGGTGAAGTAAGCGAAATTAAATTAGTTGATGGTATGAATTGTGGAGGCTATATCTTTAAAGCCGAAACAAAAACAAAAGTTATCAATGGTACAAAATATAATTTCTATTATTATTCATTAAAAGCTATAAATGTTGGTAATGTTGGAACAATTGTTGTTAGATTTGATTACTTCTACGATGCAGATGGTGAAATTAGATCTTATGTTATCAATGATGATGAAATGAATGATGATAATTATGTTTATGAAAACGATGGCTATAGATCAAGAATTTATGATAAGAAATTAGATTGTAAATATAATCTATATTCTATTGAATATGAATTTGACTTAGTTGTTAAAGAAAATACAACTTATGATCATCCAAATCCAATCTATTCTCAAGATGATTTTGAGAAAATGCTTGAAGGTCAACATTATATAATGATGAATGATATCACTTTGGAAAATTATATTCCAAGAGTTGGTAATATGGCATCATTAGATGGTAATGGATATATCTTAAAAATCGATAGCTTTGATTTAAGAGAATCAAGAGGTTTGGAAACAGTTAATGTTGGTTTGTTTAGTGAAATTGTTGAATTATATACAGATGTTTCAACAGGTAAAACAGGCACACCAATCGTTAAAAATATGATAATTGATATTGGTTCGTTATTAACTAGTGATGAAGATATTAAGAAATATACAACTGATGATACAAACCTTGTTTATAAGTATATAAATAACTTTGTAACAAGTGCTGATATCGCTGAAAATCTTGGTACTTATAACAACACAGTTTCAAGCCATAAATTAGACTTAGCATTTAATAAAGAAGTAAATTTTGGTGTGTTAGCTGGTGTTAATAATGGTAGCGTAACAAATATCAAAGTTATTTCAACAGGTAAAGGTGATATGAAAGATGTTAATATTCATATCCTAACAAGTGGTATTATTGATGGCGTAAACACTAAATTATCATTTGGTGGTATCACAGCTATTAATAATGGTGCAATTACAAATTCATTCGTTGGTATTAATAATATTTTAACTACTGATGAAAACAATAATCTTCAAATAAATAATGAGATTTCAATTTGGAAAAATAAAATTTCTGAAGAAGGTGTTAGAAATATAAATGGTGAAGGTGAATCAGCTACATTAACCGTAAATCCATTTAAATTAGCAGGTTCTGGTAGAATTGCTGGAATAGCAGTTCAAAATACAAATATTATTTCTTCCACATTTGCGAAAGCAGTTGGAATTGAAAATGCTTATAAAGGTGTTGATTATAACGAAACTGGTGCATTCGTTGTTGAAAACACAGGTAAGATTTTAAATTCATTTGTTGAAGGTTATGAATTTAATCAAAATTCAGATAAATATAGAACAACTCAAGACTATGCAGTTTCAAGTGAAAATAATGTAAGCGGATTTGTTTATTCAAATACTGGTTCTATTGAAAATGCTTATAGTGCAGTTGCGCTAAAAACTCATTCTTCAAATTCAAGCGGATTTGTTTATGATAATACAGGTTCGATTAAGAATGCTTATACAACAAGTTATAACACCGCAATAAAAGCAGGTAATAGCGGTTCTCTTGCTCACGGTGCATTTAATAGATGGCTAGATGAAGAAGGGGGTAACACTGCCGAATTTATTGATTGTTATTATCTAGTTGGCGAAGGCGAAAGCGAACTTCCTTATGAAAAAGCAGTTGGCATTTCAGGCGTGAAAAATAAGAAAACTGGAAACACTCCAGAATTTGAACAATCAAACTTCTTTATTGGATTTATCTTCTTAGATGATGAAGAAAATTCAGTATGGACTATGACTGAACTTGGCCCAAAACTTTGCAATACAAGCTTAGTTGAAACATTCTCTCATAGAATACTTTCTGGTATGATAAACGAAGAAACTGGCGAAGTTATCTATGATAAAGATGCTGGCGTTGATTCAGAACTAGACTTTAGTGAATTAACATTGATTGAGCGTGCACAATATACTTATAATTATAAATACGCAGATAATTACGAGTATGGTACAAGACAAAATCCTTTGCTTGTAAGCACAGCAGAACAATTTGTTAATTTCATAATTGAAAATTCTAAAACTTATACAGGTAATGATAATAGAACAGTAAGAATTTTTGGTAAAACTGCTGAAGAGCAAGATACCGACACATTCAAAACTATTAATTATATTAGACAAATCAACGATTTAGATTTTGCTATTGAAAATGAAGTTAATATTTGGAACACACCTAAGAGCGGTGTACTTCTAAGAGAAGTTGTATTCCTAGGCAACTTAGAAGGAAACGGACTAAGTATTAACAACTTGAATTTAACATTCAAAAACGAAACAGAAGCAAATATAAATTCTCATAACTTTGGTTTATTTAATCAAATTGGTTTGAATGTTGATAATAGAAATAAATTAGGTATCACAGATTCTTATGCTGGTGCTGTTATTAAAAACTTAAATATTGATTTAGTTGCATATCTAGGTGTACAAACCACTCCAGATAAAGCAGGTATATTAGCAGGTAGTATTTATAATAGTACAATTATAAATGTAAACCTAACTTCATCTAATAATGAATCCGCAGTTGTTAAAGGTAAAAACTTAGTAGGTGGTATTGCAGGATTAATTATTGATGATACAGTTGAACTAAATGCAGATAGAACTAATATCTATGATATTGAAGTTAAAGATTTGAAAGTTCGTTCAACTTATGAAGATTTAATCTATACAAGTGCTTATACAAACCCTTATGGTACATATAAGAAATTTGCAACCACTCAAATGGATCACACTGTTATTAAATCTTATGCGTTGGTTGATATTGAAAATAAGAATGATACTTCTTTAAATAGTTATATTAGTAATAAGATTGGCTCACTTTCTTATGCAGGTTCAGTTGCAGGTCTTGTTTATATAGATAGCAATATTGATTCAAACGAAAGCGAGAGAATTGAAAATTCAATCAAGAATGATGGCTTTAATGAAGGTGTTTACACTGCAACTAAAGCAACAATCTCTGATGTATCAGTTAAAGGTGAATTTGATATATTCGCAGAAAATGCAGGTGGATTATTTGGTTACTTAGGTAGTAATTCAAAGATTTCAAATGTTGCAATTTATTCTCCAAATAATGAGAAGAAAATTGGAATTAAAGCAAAGAACTATGGTGGCGGTATCGTTGCAGAAAATAAGGGTGTTATTGAAAAAGCTCAAGTTTTATATGAAAACGAAACTCAAACTGTATTTGATGCTGAAATAAATAATTGGAATAACTTAGGAAAAGTTAATGAATCTGTTGAAACAAGTGGTTTATTTACTGTTGATACAGAAAACTATAGAGGTAAGATTATTTCTATTGGTGGTATTGCTGGTTATAATAATGGCGGTACAATTTATGATTCAATGGTTAAAGTTCCAATCACAAGTGATTATGCTTTAATTGCTGGTGGATTAATCGGTTATGCTGAAAACTTTACATTAATTGGATATTCTTATACCACATCTTCTGTTTATGCAAATGAGATTGTTGGTGGTACAGTTGGTTATTATTATGTTGGTGCTATTGATGAAGATGATGAAACTCATTCAACATTCAACTTAAATTATGCTCTATATCTTGAACATATTATAAGCTTAAATAAATGGGGCGGAAAGGTTAGAACTGCTCTTGAAAATAATGTTTCTCATTTATTCACAGATGCAAATGTTGATTATAAATTCACATTAAGAATGGCTGAAATTGGTAACCAACAAATCACATCTTATTCAAGAATTGGCAGACAACAAGTGGCTGGTAAAGAAAATGAATATACTTATTACAATATGGATGCAGTTGAAAATGCAAACTTAAGTTATAAGAATAATTCAAGTTCATTTACTTATGTTGGTTCATTGATTGGTAGTGTTATGGTTGATAATAATATCATCACAAACACAACCACAGGTGCATTTATAAATTATAGTGAAAATTCTGTAATTGATAGATATGGTTTCATTAAGCAAGATAAAACTGGTGATTTAACTGGTAATGAATTTGGTTCATACTTCAATGGAGTTGTTTCAACAACTTATGCCACATTAACCACTAGTGGTAATGCTGATGATGAAAATTTAAGTATGATTTATGGTGTTATAAATCAAACATTGCCATCAACATCAAGAACAACCACTTATAATTTGGCTAATGCAGAGTTATTTTCAAATGGTGTAACTAAAGCTGAGAAGATAGATAATAAATCTATCGGCGAAGTATTTGGTGATTATAAATACACAAGCATAATGGTTGAGAATGGTAAACCAACCAGCACTCAACAATATCTTCAAAATATTACAGGCTTCTATGAGAATGTTGATACTCTTCCTTCTGGTTCAACCAATGAAACAATTGATAAGATGAGTTCAGTAAACTTATTTACAAATGTTTATACAATTTATAAATATAATGCTGATGGCTCTTATGCAATTGATGGAAACGGACAAAGGGAAGTTGATTATAAGATTAATGCAACATTAGTAAATCCTGAGAATCTTACTGCAAGAGAAAATTATGTTTGGATGAAAGCTAGTGATGAATATTTAGCTAAATATAAACTTGCAGGATATTCAAACTTTGCAACAATCACAAATAGTCAAGAATTGATTGATGCTTTATCTAAACCAGATAATGCTAGATTCTATACTATGGAAACTGTTAGCACAGATGTTTATGCAGATGCAAGTTATGATGGTAAATATATTATCGACTTAACTCAAATCTCAAATCGTTCAAACTATGCAAGATTTAATACTGTATTTAGAGGCGTATTAAATGGCTTAGTTGATGAAGATGGTAGAAAACCTATAGTAGTTCTAAAAACAGGTCAAATTGTTGATGATGAATATTATAGCGTTTATGCATTGTTAAACGAACTTAATGGTGCAGTATTAAAAGATATTGATTTCGAAATAGAAATTGATAATAGCCGAAATGTAGGTAAGATTTATGGCTCTGAAAATGGCAACTTCGGTATAATTGCAACAAGAGTTAATTTATCTACAATTGAGGAATGTACATTCACAATTAAATCAAATGGAAATTTAAAATTTGAATTAGCTTATAACGAAATTGAGGAAGGCTTTAATAATATTCAAAACTTTGGTGTAATCTTTGGTGAAGTTACAGCAAGTAATATCGTTGGTAAAGAAAATGGCAATATTAAGTTGATATTTGATAATAACATTGAAGCTATTGAAGTGAGAACAGGTACTGCTTCCACAATTGGTGGATTAATCGGTCTTGCTCAAAGTTCAAGTTTATATAATATAATAGTTGAAGCAAAAGCTAATAAGCTTGTATTTAATGCTTTAGTTAATTATGGAAGGATTATTGATAATAAGATAGATTTGAATTTTGCAGGTGTTGTTGCAAAATCTAATTCAAACTCTATTAGTAATGTTGAATTAAAAAATATTAATATTAATGCTGATTATGATATTAACTCAAATTATACTTATAATATGAGAAGATATGGCGTTTACTTTGATATGTATTTTGGTGGTATCGTTGCTTCCACAAGTTATTCAACTATCACAAATGTTTCAAATAATTATGGAATAGATATAAACCTTCAAAGAGATGGTGTTGAGGAAGTTTCAAAAGCTTCAACATATTCAATCTATGTTGGTGGAATATCTGGAAGTATGTTATATACCAATGTTGTAAATGCAAAAGCTGGTAGATTAAATATTTCAAAGATTAAAGTTAATGCTCATTATTTCTATAATTATGTTGGCGGACTTGTAGGTTATGTTCAAGATAATTGTTCAATTTCTGGAAATAAACAAACAGAAAATGAATATGGAAACTATTCAGATATTGATGTAAGCATCTTAGAGGGTGTGAAAGATAACGCATATATCGGAGGCTTGATTGGTTACAATAAAGCAAGCGGAAATGTGGTAACTAATATGTTTAACCTTGGTAATGTTTCAACATCAAAGGTTAAAGCCGTAAATGGAGATATTCTTGATTCTGTTGGTATCATAAACCTTGGCGGACTTGTAGGTTATTCAGATAATGGTACTTATTCATTTGTTTACAACGCAGGTGATGTTCAAGCAGTTGAAAGTAACTTAGTTGAAATGAATATTGGCGGACTTATCGGTTTTGCTAAAGTTGTTCAAATTACAAACTTTGTTATGTATGGTGATATTTATTACTATTCAAGAAGTGATTTCTATAATAATATCGGTGGTATTATTGGTTCTGCAAGTTTAACAACTATTGAGCTTAGAAAAGGTTATTCTATTGCAAGATTTGTTTGTGAAAATGATAAAGATGGTTTAAATAATGTTAATGTTGAGGTAACATATAATGCAAACCTAAATACAATTGCTTCAATTTGTAATTCAGATAACACAAGCGAAGTATATTTCGTAGCAGAATTCTATGCTAAATATGCAGATGTGGCTATGAGTACAGAAATATTATCTAAAGCTTATGATTATGATTCATATACAGATTTAGATAATTCTAAAAATGGTACTATAGCAATTGGCTATGCAGATTTCATCGAACTTAGTGGAAACAAACTTGAAGGAGATGAATTTGTTTCTATCCAAATGGGTACAAACGGAAACTTCTCACAAGTAAATTGTTTGGCTACAATGTTAAATCCAGTTGAATTAGGAAAATTTGATTTCAAAACTGGTACTAAATTAAATCCAGAAATCGTTTTAGGAAATCCAACTCTAGCACCAGAAGGTTATTATATCCTAATAGATGATGCTGATGTAACTGTTCCTCAAGAATTTGCAGGCGTTATGGTTGGTAGAAATAAAGATTTAACAAATTCTCAAGAAAACACACCTCTAATTTCAGCAAATAGAGGTAAGGATTATCCAATCTTATCTTCTTGTAAGATTGATACTTTAGAAAGCACAGGTATAATCTCTGGATTTGCTATTAAAGTTATGGAAGATGCAAGTGAATATAGCTTCATCGGAACAAACAATGGTAGAGTATTTAACTGTGTAACATTCGGTGAAGTTACAAGTGACATAAATGGTTCTGGAAACTATGATAATCCAACAATCGTTTCAAGCTTCTTAAAGAATAATAATTCAGATATTTATAGAAGTGGTGCGGTTGTAACTTATACTGGTATGATTATTGGTAATGTATATAGAGAAAAAGATATTCAAACTCAAAAAGATATAGTAAAACAAGATTTAGTTGTTAGCGGATTTGTTTATGAAAATGCTGGTATTATTAAAGATTGTTATTCAACTGCTAATACTGATTGGGTTGCAAAATATCACACAACTTATAATGGTGATGTTAAGAATTATGATATCACTATTACCGATGCAACAAATGATGACCAAATTCCAACAGGTGAAAGAAAAGATTCATTAGTTGCAGTGGGATTAGCTTATATCAATAGAACTAGAAGTTATAGCGGAATCTCTCAAAGTTTCCACGCTATGGAATTTATTGATTATAAAGTTGACTTAGTTGGTATTGAAATAACTATTGATAAAAATGCTGAGGTCCAAACTTATAGAACTTCAGATACCGGAACTAACACATTCAATAATGCAAAAACAGATGACTTGCTAGATAAGAATATTTCATATTTCATTAATATTGATGATGAAGGAAATAATATTTGGGATAAATCTTATAGAGATACAAACTATTATTTATATAATTCAAGACAAGGTGTTGTTATTCCAACAGGTATTGAAGCAAAACTTGTTTATAATGTTGATAATGATTCAAATGAGATTTATGTAAATGCAGAAGAGGGTACAATAAATTATCCAAACGGACAAGCAAAAGATGGCGATATTGAAAATATATTCCCATCAAAACCAAATTCTGTTTTAGAGGGTAGTACATATAATCTATTCCAACAAAAATCAAATTCATATATTATTAAGAGTGAAAGAGATTTTGCAAGATATTTATTAACTTCAGATATTTATGGATATAAAGATTTAAGATTGCAAGATAGAATTGATTACCCAGTTTATATCTTAAATGATAGCACTCAAGCAAAGGTTTATAATTTAGGAACAGTTGCTGAAGAGCCTATCAATTTCAAAGATATAACAGAAGAATTTATTGGATTTAGAATCACATTAACAGGTTTCGAACTTAAAGGACCATTATTTGATGTTAATAGCGGAACAATCGCTGGTATCACATTCAAGTCTTTAAGTTTAACTGATGAACAATTAGATTATGATAAAGATGTTGCAATTGTGGTTGGTGAAAATGAAGGTTCATTGAATTGGATTTTCGCTGGTGGTTGTACAATCCAATCAAGAAAAAATAATATTGGTATTATTGCTTCTAAAAACTTTGGAACAATCGGAAATGTAAAAGTTACAAATTCAACAATTGGTGCATTTAATAATAACTATGGTAGTAATGCAGGTGCTATTGCAGGTGTTAATAGCGGTACAATTGGCGGAGGCTATGGTGCTGTTATGGTTGGTTCTGCAATGGAAAGCGGAGTTAATATCTCTGGCATTATGAATATCGGCGGAATGGTTGGTGTTAATAATGGTTCAATCTCAAGCGGTGTTGCTATTTATAAATCTAATATCACAGGTATTGATGAAAGTTCAAGCTTGGTTGGTGGTATTGCTGGTTCATCATCTTCAAGTATTCAATCTGCTTGCGTAATTGGTTGTACAATCACAAACTCAGGCGAGATGACTGGTGGTATGATTGGTTATGTTCAATCTGGTACAATTGGTCAAGAAGAAACATATCTAATTTCTCATACATTTGTTGCAAACTCCACAATCACAGGAAATGGAGATTACATTGGTGGTGTGGTTGGTTCTGCAGAAGGAACATTGGAATCTGTTTGCTTAATTGATTCAAATGTTGGTTATCAAGATGAAAAGAATAGAGCAGATTATGTTGGTGGTATCGCAGGATATGCTAGCTTAGATATTACAAAACCTTATGTTGTTGCTGGTAATGGCTCAGTTTCAGTTTCTGGTAATAGCGATTATGTTGGTGGCGTTGTTGGTAAAGTTTATGGAACAATTTATAGATTTAGAGTTGCTCCATCAAGTAGTGGCAATGGTGCTATCACAATTAAAGGCTTAGGTAATTATGTTGGCGGTGTTGCAGGTTATGCTTATGGCTTAATCTATAGTGAATATAGCGCACAAACAGCATTGATTTATGATATGAAAAATGTAAGTGTTACTGCTGGTACAACTAGAGATGATTCAGTTGAAGGCGGAAACTTCGTTGGTGGTGTTGCAGGTTATGCTGGTAGCGATATTCAAACTATCAATGTTAAAGAATTATCTGTTTCATCTATGGCAAACGATCAAGGTATGGGCTTTATAGGTGGTGTTGCTGGTTATAGTAGTGCATCAATCACAGAAAGTAATGCTCTAACTATTAGAGTTTCAACATCTGGTAAAGCAGATTATGTTGGCGGTATTGCAGGTCTTGGCGAATTACTAGATAATGTTAATGCTGAAGATATAAATGTATCTGCTAAAGGAAGATATGTTGGTGGTATGGCTGGTATGGCATCAGACATCGAACAATCAAATATCACAAAAGCAGATGTAACATCTCAAATAGAGAGTGTTGGTGATAGCTTAGATTCAAGACTTAGAAAAGCATTTGAAAAATTGCTAGACCAAATTGAAAAAACAATTAATGATTGTGAATCATTAAATGCGATGGTAGAACCTTATAGGAATGCTGAAGAATTTAGTAATATTGATTTAATTGATTATTCAATGTTGTCAAACACATTAAAGCCTCAAGTTGAACAAAGTTTGGAAGAGTTAATCACTCTAATGAAAAATAAAGAGCAATACTTTGATAAACAAGATTTGAATAAAGAAGAAAGAGATTATTATATTGGCTTATTAGAAATTGCTAATGATGCAGAATTATTTAATGACTTTATAGATGAAATCAATAGTAATATAATTAATCAAGTTAATAAGATAATTAATGCAATTAATAAATATATAAGCAATAAAAAGAAGGAACTACAACAAAAACTTCAAGAAGGTGATTCAACAGCTTATGATAATATTTCGGCCGAGATAGATAAGCTTGCTGAAAAATCTGCTAAAGTTGAAAATTCAATGCATACCTTCAAAAATAAAGCAGGCAATTATGTTTATGTTGCAAACGATGCTGAGAGTGTTTACTCAAGATATGCATCTGGTAGCGTTTCAAGTTCGGCTTTAAGTTCTAACTACTTTGGCTCAACTGGAAAAATTGCAGGGTTCAAACCTCTTCTATCAAGTTCAAATAAATCAAAACTTGAAAGCGAACTTTCTAAATTAAAGAAAGATTATAACGAATTAATCACTCCTCAAAGAATTACAGATAGTGAGGGCAATGTGGAAATTCGCCGTTATTCTAAGAGTCAATTTGTAAGTAGATATAAAGCATTAGAAAAGAGTGCTATTGATATAGTTTGCAAATATGCTCAAGAAGAAATAAATAGTTTAACAAAACAAATTCAAACATTGCAATCTCAAGGAGATAAGTTAATCTCTGCAATTGAGAAATCAAGCGATTTGAAGAATGAGTTAAACGAATTAGAAACATTGAAAAAACAAGCCGATGGTTATAAAACTAAATTCAATGAAACATTGAAAGATGCGATTGAAAATAGAGATGAAGTTCTAGATATAATCAGAGAACTTGAAGAGATTAAGGATAACTTAAAATCTAAATTCTCAAGTGCGGTTAGAAATTATAAGAAAAATTATTCTTATGTTGGTGGTGTTGCAGGTTCGGTTAGTATGCTTTATGATGTTATTGCTAAGGATATAAACGCAACAACAAATGGCGTATTCCTAGGTGGTATCGCAGGACAATTAACTGGTATGGCATCAAATGTTCAATTAGATGTTGATAAAAACACAAGTAATGCAGTTACAAGTTCATTTAATGCAAGCGTACATAAAGAAAATCATACTTTATTAGATGGTGCGTTTGTTGGTGGTGGATTTGGTATTGCTGGTGAATTAAATCTTTATCTTGTTGGTAAAACTCAAGATCAAGGTCAGGTTTATAGGGAAATTTCAAATGCTTCAATTTCTGGTTCAAACGAAACAAATACATTTGTTAATAAAACAACTGTAACAGCACAAGGTTCGTTTGTTGGCGGACTTGCTGGATTTAGCGGTGCTTTAGATGGTACAATTTTCGTTCAAGACACAAATGTTGCTTCAACAATGGATTATGTTGGCGGTATGAGTGGAAGTATTGGAGATAATAGCATTTGGAGAAATAATAAATCAAAAGAAGCTGGAGATGATAATGTTTCTAGTGCAAATAGAGATTGCAAACTATCAGCAGTGTTGAATGTTAATAATGTGGTAATTTCCACAACTGGTAAATATGTTGGCGGTATTGCTGGATATATTCGTGGTGGAATTACAGGTGTTATTAGTGTTAAGGCATTGCAATTAACAGGCGGTAGGCTTGCAGAAGACCAAACAGATGCAAATGAAGGCTTTGTTGGTGGTGTTGCTGGATTGATTACAACAAATAATTTCGTTGATAATTTCAGTACAGATAAGCAATTTGCAAACCAAAAAGTTGGAATTTATGGAACAATTACCGTAGGCGGAATTAATATGGCTGATGCCGTTACAATTAATGCTCAAGGTGATTATGTTGGTGGTGCGTTCGGTAAATCAACCTTGGATTTAGGACACTACACAAAAACCACTTCAAACACAGGCGGTTCATATATTTATGGCGGAAGTTATTATTCATATTGCGGAAGCGAGCGTGGAACAATAACTGTTAGAAACCTAACATTAAGTTCTTCAATGGGCGATAATATAGGTGGCGTAGTTGGTGCATTCGAAGGCTTTATGTTATATAAAGTTTCAGGCGGAAAGATTGCTGATTATATGAGGCTTTCAGCTCATGTAAATCAAACAATCTTATCGTATGAGAAAAATGCAAACGGCAGCTTTATAAGTAAAAACTTTGATGAAGAAAAGGTTGGATTAATTCCAGAAACTGATGTTGATGGAAAACCATACTATAGAGCAAAACGCAGAATCTTGGCTTATAACATAACATTAAATGCAAATGGTGATAATGTTGGTGGTGCAATTGGTAGCACTGATATATATAAAGATGCATCTGGCGGAGATTTCATTTTCAACGGAGATAATAATATTGATGTTGGAAATATAACACTCGTTAATTCAACAAGAATTGATGATAGAGGTCAAACTAAAGGTGCAAACACTGGTGGCGCAATTGGTTATGCTGGTTTAAGATTAAATAAAGTTGGCGCATTAATATCTGATAGCGGTGTTAATGTAACATCTAATGGTAAATCCGTTGGCGGACTTGTTGGTAATGCTGATAATAATATTAGAGGCTTAGAAGCATTTAGTAATATTATGGTTAATTCCACATATATTGCTGTTCTTCCAAGCAAGATGATTACAGAAAATGGTCAACAAAAAGAATTACAATCTTCAGATTCTCGTTATTTAAGTTGGCTTGAAGAATTTATAGATGCTGAATCTGTTAAAGTTGGTGGATTAGTTGGTGGAATGGGTAGTAATACTCTTTCTAGTACAAAAGATAACCTAGTTTGGGTTGCAGGTACTATTAAAGTATCAGCAAATCAAAATAGGGTTGGCGGACTTGTTGGTGAAGGTAATATCGTTGCAGGTGTTGACCTAGTAACTAATAATGCAAACATCACTGTTAAAGGTAATGCAATGGTTGGTGGTGCAGTTGGTTATAGCGATAATTTCATTGGCAGAATTGTATTGAATAATGCTAATGTTGAAGGTGTTTATGCAGTCGGTGGCGTTGTAGGTTATGGCGATGTTGCAAGTACTGTGTTAAATAATGCAACAGTTAACGCAACAGGTAAAGCATTGAGCGAAGATGAAGTTAATGCATATTTCTCTCAATATTATAAAGTTCAAGGCAAAACTCTAACTTGGTATTTATATGAAGGAATTAAACCATCAGGAACAGGCGATGGAAATAATACTTATGCATTTGCAGGTGGCGGTTCTGGTGCGTTAAGAAGAGATGATGCCGATCAAAAGAATAGATTTGAGATAAATAACTTAAATCTTACTGCTAATGGTAGAAGCGTTGGTGGCGGATTTGGTGCTGTATTATTAAAATATGGCGTTGACTTAACTAAAGATAATAAACCAAGAGAATTTATAGTTGCACTATATGGTAGCGGTGGAATTGATATTAAAAATTCAGCAATCTCTTCAAATAGTGATTGTGTTGGTGGATTTATTGGATATTCTTGTTATGCAGATATATATAATGGTGCAGCAGTTACCACAGATTCAGTTATAATCAATGGTTTATCCTATGTTGGTGGATTTGCTGGTAAGGTTGAAGAAGGAGATATCCTTGGTCAATTCTCATTAAAAGGTAATGAAAACCAGAAGATAACTGGTTCAAGTTATGTTGGCGGTGTTGTAGGTTATATTGATGGTAGTATTCTTAAAAAGAAGAAATCATCATTCAATAATAATACAAATCTTCACACATCTATTGTAGTTTCAAATGTAACAGTTGTTGGCGATAGTTCCACAGGCTCGTATGTTGGTGGTGTTGCTGGTTATGTTTGTGAAAGTATTGATGTTGAAAGAATTCAAGTATTATTTAGTGATTCCACATATAGCATTTCTGGTAATGCATATATTGGTGGTGTTGCTGGTTATGTTGCTGGTGGATTTGATACAGTTAAAAAACCATCAACAGGCAATGAAGAAATCTTTGGTCAAAACGATAGAAATAACGATTTTAACAAAACAAATAATAGTTATGCTTATCATTATCCATTAGTTGATGGAGCTAACCAAGATGCTAAATATGTTTCTGGTGCAACATCTGGCTATACTGGTGGTGGAGTTGATATCCAAAATGGTGTTGCTTCAATCAATGGTAATAGTAATGTTGGTGGTGCCTTCGGATATGTTGGTTACGCAGAAGTTAACGGAAATATTGAAAATATAGCTGTTAATGGCGGAACTAAAACAGGTGGTGTTGCTGGAGAAGCTGTTACTATGGAAACTGCTGAAGCGGTACTAAAAACAAATAAAGATGAAAACGGATTAAATATCTTAGTTACAGCTAGTGGAGATTACACTGGCGGATTCGTAGGATATCTACATGGAGTTTGCTACTCTGGTTCTTATAGAGGAATAAGAGTTGGCGGAACTAACTATGTTGGTGGCGTTGTAGGTTACTCTAAAGGTGGTTCAATCTATAGCTTTGCTAGATTAGATAGAATTAATGGAGATAACACTTATGATAGCTTAACTGCTTCTGGTTCGTATGTTGGTGGTATCTGTGGTTATGCTATCGGTGATTGTTATATCACAGGAGATAATGATACAAATACAAACACATCAAACACAGTTCCAATTTCTGGTGTAAACTATGTTGGGGGTATTCTTGGTAAGGGCGATATTGAGTATGCTTATGATAGTCAAAATAATATCAAACCTGATGAATGTAAATCTCCATCGGTTACGCGTGCAAGCAATAGTGCTTCAGTTACAGCTTCTGGTTCGTATGTTGGTGGTATAGTTGGTGAATTAATCCATTGTACAACTAGAGGAAGCCAAAATGTTAAATTGGGCTCTGTTTCTAACAATGGAGCTTCAATTGTAGCTCAAGGAGATTATGTTGGTGGTATCTGTGGTAGTTACCATTCAGACCCATTAGCAAATTCTTCAGCTATTATTGGAGATTGCAAAATTTATTTTGATGATGGCGGAACAGTATCTGGTGGTGCTTATGTTGGTGGACTATTCGGATATATAGATACAGATGCTGGAAATAAGGGTAGTTCAACAAACTTAAGAGTTGAAGGATTTTCATTAAATAATACATCAAATCAAAGAGTTTCAAGCTTTGTAATGGGTTCTATGTATGTTGGAGGTTTGGCTGGATATTCAGCTGGTACTTCATCTTTAACAGAGAGTAAAAATATAGTTGTTAGAGATGTTACAATGCAAATCTCTTCAAGTACTGAAAGTACTTCAACATTATATACCGATAGAAACGATGGCTATGAAGAAGGTAAATATAAGATTAATGAAATAATCTCTAGTTATTATTGTGAAAAATCTACTTGTACAAATTATGGTAGAAAGCTAACATTAAATGGAGATTATTGGGTTTGTAATGGTGTAAGCAGGGGTGCGAATTGCACAACTAAACGAAAAGCAAACTTGCCAAAATCTTTATCTTCATCTGGTGTGTTTGATAGGCTTGGTTTTGATACTCCGGGCTTCACTCAAAATAAAACAAGAGTTGTTGTAGCAGGTCAAGACTTCCACAATACAGATAACACATTCAATTATATTGGTAAAATTCTTGGTAATAACTTAACTCTTGGTTATACAGATCCAAATTGCGATACTTATTCAAATACAAGTATGCGTTATAGCGGAACTGATCCATATAAGATAAGCCATCTTGATAGAACGGTTGAATTGATTGATGCCACAGGTCAGGTCATCATCTCAACAAAAGGTCAAACAGACTTCAATAGTCCAGATGTAACTGCAACATATACATTTACATATCTTCCATCATCTGGTGGTAGTTTAAAACAATCAAGTAGGTATTCAACTATTGATGTTGGTATTGCTGGAACTCAACATGTAAAACAAAATATCACTTATCAAATCAGTAGTACTTCTGGATATTCAACTAGAACTGAATATATGAAAAAGTGGGTTGGACGACACCAAGAAATTAAAAATGAAACTGAGTATGAATATACTTATGATGAAAATGGTAATATTATATCAAGAAGAGAGATTTCAGTACCAGTAACAATTTGGGTTGATGACTATGTAGATGATCCGGATAATTGCTGGGGTACAGATAATTATAGTTTCAGTACAAAAACAGAAACCATTGAAATCGGAACATTAACAGTTCAAGGTTATGTAAGATTAATTCCAGTAGTGCTTTGCGAATTAAATGTTGAGTTGTCTAATGGTTTATATTATAACTATGAATTTATTAGTTATGTTTATGAACATTCAAAAATAACTGCAACATATAATGCAGAACCAAAAGGCAATGCAGAATATTGCGGTCCTCCTAGAAGAACCCAAAACTGGACAATTTCAGGTGGTAGTAAATCTTATGGACAAGAAACAACACAATATTTAGGTTCAGAATATGATGATAAAAGGCGTGAGTATGCAAGGCAACAAGCTATTAACGCAAATCAAAGCGTAACAATTGATTACAATTTGAAAAGTTTATTCTCAAATCCAAATTTGGTTAAAGCTTCTGATAGAAAAACTATCAATAATGGTGAAACTATCACATTGGAAATTGATTTTGATACAGTTTCTCAATTAAAAGCTTCAAATCATAATTGGCATCCAAATTTATATAACTTAATCACTACTAGAGCTTTAAAAGAAGGCACAATGACTTATGATGAATTGAGTTATGATGTTAGAGCTTATACTGCTTCTGGTAATTCTCTATATGATAAAGTTATCGGAAAAGTTGCTAGTTGCGATTTCGGTTGGTCACTTGCTTATTCTGGTGGAGAACTTCTTCCAGGTAAGGACCAAGCAAACGGAACTAATCCAAGTTTAAATCCGGGATATAATCCGGGCGGTGGTTCAGGCACAGATCCAACTGATCCTACAGATCCAACGAACCCAACCGATCCGGATCCATCTCCGGGTGGAGGTGATAATACTCCAGCTGGGGAAGTACCGGGGGTTATAAATGCTATTAATTACTTTATCGCACAAGAAGGTGTAGAATGGTCATACGATTATGCAATCCACTATTATAGTGATAGTTACACAAAGCAATGCGATAAACGCGCCAACACAAATAATGGCGGTGATGGTGTAACTAAATATAATTTATCAGCTCCTATAAATATGATAAAAAATAATTCTGGTTTAATCTATACAGATTGCTGGGGATTTGTTAGATTACTATATGGTTATCTAGGTAAGCAAAATGGTAGTGCAGGATATTTAGCCTTTGCAAAGTCAAGTGGTTATGGTAATTATAATGGTAGTTTTATAGTTGGTGGAAAAGTTAATTCAAATATAAAGAAAGGTGATATAGTACATTATAATGGTCAACATGTAGTTATATTTGACCATGTAGAAAATGGTGTGTTATACTATTATGATGAGTCATCATTGATGAATTCTAATAGAAGTATCAAAACTGATGCATTAAGTGCATCTCGTTGGCAAAGTGCCTACTATTATCATGTTCCAACTTAATATTATTCGATTCATTTTGAATTAATAAAAAAATATTATAATATATATTAATAAAATAGTTCCAAACCCTAGGTGGAGGGTTTGGAAAACTATTTATTGATTTTTTAAAAGGAGAAACTATGGATTGGATGATTTGGGTTTGGTTAGGTGTTACGGCTCTTAGCTTAATTATAGAATTTATTACAATGGAAATGGCTTCTATCTGGTTTGTGGCTGGAGGTATTGTTTGTATGATACTTGCAAGCGTAGGCGTTAGATGGGAAATTCAACTTGTTGTTTTTATAGTTTTGTCTTTAGTTTTGTTGCTAGCTTTAAGAAAAATTGCTTTAAAGTTTTTATTAAAGAAAGATAACACAAAAACAAATGCCGAGAGTGCTTTTGGCGAAACATATAAATTGTTAACAGATATCACTGAGGATAATATGGGAACAATCAAGATTAATGGAGTTGTTTGGAATGTTGTTTCAGTGGATAATAAACCAATTCAAAAAGGTGAGTTGGTTAGAGTATTAAAAATTAGCGGTAATAAATATATCGTTGAGAAAGGAGATAAAGAATGAGTACATTTGCTATAATTTTAATTGTTTTAGCTGTTGTTGCGTTTTTAATCTTAATAGCATCGGTTAAGATTGTAAAACAATCAACTGCTTTAGTTATTGAAAGGTTGGGTAAATACCATAAAACATTGGAAACTGGTATTCATATGATTTTACCTTTCTTTGATAGAGTTGCAGGAACTCCACTAAATTTAAAAGAAAGAATTGCGGATTTTCCACCTCAACCTGTTATTACAAAAGATAATGTAACTATGCAAATAGATACAGTGGTATATTACCAAGTAACAGATCCAAAATTATTCTGCTATGGCGTGGATAGACCTCTTGCTGCTATTGAAAATCTAACTGCAACCACTCTTAGAAATATTGTTGGTGAAATGGAACTTGATGAAACTCTAACATCAAGAGATATTGTTAATACCAAAATGCGTTCTATTCTTGATGAAGCAACCGATCCTTGGGGAATAAAAATTCATCGTGTTGAATTAAAAAATATTCTTCCTCCAAAAGATATTAGAGATGCGATGGAAAAACAAATGAGAGCAGAAAGAGAAAGAAGAGAAGCAATCTTGAGAGCCGAAGGCGAAAAGAAGAGTAGTATCTTAGTTGCTGAAGGTGAAAAAGAATCTGCAATTTTAAGAGCAGAAGCTAAAAAAATCTCTTTAATTTCTGAAGCCGAAGGTACTGCTGAAGCAATAAAGAAAATTATGCAAGCAAAACCAGATTCTGCTTATCTAACATTGCAAGGATTTGAAGCTTTGAAGTATTTAGCAGATGGCCAAAGCACAAAGATTATTGTTCCTAGTGATTTGCAAAATGTTGCCACATTGGCAACCACTATGGCAGAAACTTTAAATGCTGGTAAAACAAATAAAAAAGAAAAAAAATAACAAATAATAAAGTCAATCATTAAATGGTTGGCTTTTTTTATTTGCATTTTATTGACTTTTTTTAATAATTATTGTAAAGTTTAATTATTAGGAGAAATTTATGATTAAAGTTGTAGTTGATGCTTTTGGTGGAGATAATGCTCCAGTTGAGATAATTAAGGGCGGTATTGATGCTCTAAGTAAAAATGATGAACTATTTATTATTTTTACAGGTGATAAAGAAAGAATTGAAGAAATTCTAGAAAGTGAGAAATGTGCTTTTTTAGATAGAATTGAGATAATTGATGCTAAAGAAATTATAGAAAATAACGAGTCGCCAACCGTTGCTATAAGAACTAAAAAAGATAGTTCTTTAGTTAAGGCTTTTGATGAGCTTAGAACAAATGATGAGGTGGCAGGATTTGTTGGTGCTGGTTCAACTGGTGCTGTGCTTACTGGTGCGTTTTTAAAACTTGGAAGATTGAGCGGAGTTTCAAGACCAGCGTTATGTCCAATTCTTCCAACAATTAAAGGTACTCCTGTGGCTATTGTGGATTGTGGTGCTAATATGGATGCAAAGCCTATAAATTTAGTTCACTTTGCTTTAATGGGTACTGCATATTTGAAATCTATCTATGGCGTTGCAAATCCTAGAGTTGCTCTTTTGAATGTTGGCGTTGAAGAACATAAGGGTAATGAACTTTCAAAGGAAACTTTTGAGATGTTAAGCAATCTTGAGGGAATAAACTTTGTTGGTAATATGGAAGCAAGAGAACTTTTAAGCGGAGATTATGATTTAGTTGTAACTGATGGTTTCGCTGGTAATGTTTTGCTAAAAAGCAGTGAAGGTGCTATGATTTCATTGTTAAAAATGATGAAACAAGAAATAGATAATGGTGTTTGGAGAAAACTTGGTGCATTGCTTATGAGAAATGCATTTAAGAGTTTGAAGAGTAAACTAGATTATAGCCATCAAGGTGGAGCAGTTCTTTTAGGCTGTAAGAAAATTATCGTTAAATCCCACGGTAGTAGTAAGGCTGAGAGTATTTGTGCTAGTATTGAACAAGTTGTTCAGATGTATGAAGCAAAACTTGTGGATTTAATTGCCGAAAATGTTCAAAAATATGATTGCGAGGTTGAGGGTGAATAATTTAGAAACAATTATTGGCTATACCTTTAAAGATAAATCCTTATTAAATATGGCACTAACTCATTCTTCGTATGCAAATGAAAATAAAGTTAAAAATTATGAAAGATTAGAATTTTTAGGCGATAGTTTGCTTGAATATATTGTAAGTGATTATATTTATAAGAATTTTCCAGCAGAAAAAGAAGGCAGTTTAACTAAAATCAGAGCCAAAATGGTTCAAGAAAAAACTTTAGCAGATATTGTTCTTAATTTAGGTATTTCTCAATTTGTAAGAGTTGGTAGAAGCCTTAAAAACGATATTAAGCAGAGTATTCTTTGCGATGTTTATGAGAGTTTGCTTGGAGCTATCTATTTGGATTCAAATTTGGATAATGCTTATAATTATGTTTTAAAAACTCTAGTTAAAGATAAAAAGAATATTGAGGATTTTGAAAATTTAATTATTGATTATAAAACACCTTTGCAAGAACTTTGTCAGGCAAAAAATCTAAAGCTTGATTATAAAAGTAGTGGTAGAGGAGATTCATTTATAGTTCAATTATTTGTTAATGATGAGCTTACTTCAGTTTGTAAGGCAAAATCTATAAAGGAAGCTGAGCAAATGTGTGCGAAAAATGTTTATAATCAAATCAATAAAAACTAATTAATAAAGGGCTATTTTTGTTTGGTATTTATAAAGTATTTTGCTATACTTAAGTAAGAGTGTAAAATGCTTTATGAATACTTTTTTTTGTATTCAAAACGGAGGCTATTTTGAATTTCAAACAAATAGAAATTTCTGGGTTTAAATCTTTTGCAGACCCAACTAAAATTAAATTTGAAGAAGGTATAAATGCAATCGTTGGGCCAAATGGTTGCGGAAAGAGTAATGTTGCAGATGCTGTTAAATGGGTTTTGGGTGAGCAAAGCTCTAAAAACCTTAGAGGAACAACTATGCAAGATGTTATCTTTAAAGGTACTGAAAAACGCAAAGGCTCTAGTTTTTGCGAGGTTTCTTTGGTGTTTGATAATGGCAATAAGATATTCAATACTCCTTTAGAAGAAATTACAATCACAAGAAAATTGTATCGTTCGGGCGTTAGCGAATATCTTGTTAATGGTAATCCTTGTAGGCTTAAAGATATTACCGAAATGCTTTATAATAGTGGAGTTGGTAAAAGCGGTTATTCGATTATATCTCAAGGTATGGTTGATAAAATTGTAAATAGTAAGCCTTTAGAAAGAAGAGTTATTTTCGAAGAAGCTTCTGGTATTGCTGGATTTAAAGCAAAAAAAGATGAAGCAGAAAGAAATTTGGAAAGAACTCAGCAGAATTTGGATAATATAACCAATGTATTAAACGAAATTGATAGGCAATTAAAACCATTGCAAAAACAATCCGAAACTGCAAAGATTTATTTGGAGTTAAAAGAAAAATTAAAACTATTAGAAGTTAATGCTTATATTTATCAATATGATTCTGCAAACGATAATAAAGCGGTTATCCAAGCAAGAATAGATGAAATTATGGAGGATTTGAATTTAAAACAAGAAAAACTTGAAAAAGTTATTGATGATTATAATTCTTCCTTTGATAAATTAAATCATTTAGATGAAAATATTAAAACATTAAATGCTGAAATTTTAGATTTAACAATCGGTCTTGAAAAGAGTGCGGGATTAAGTTCTCTTTTAAAAGAAAAGATAAGAAGCTTGATGGGTGATGAAGCAAGGCTTAGTGATGAAATCTCTAAGAAGACTTCATTAAAAGAGCAGATGGAAGAACGCCTTAAGAATTCTCAAATTAGAAAAGAGAAGTTTGGCGAAGAATTAAATAGAAATAGAGCAAAACTTACTGATTTAGAAGAGCAATATGAAAATGTTACTAAAGAATTAGCACTTGGTGAAGATGAAGCAAAAACTCAACAAAAGAGAATTTTTGAATCGTTGAATAAGTTAGGTGATACAAAAGCAAAAATTTCTGCATTGAATGCTGAGAAAACATCTTATGAAGAAAATACAAAAAGAAATTTTGAAGATAAGATGGCTGTTGTTGCGAAGATAAACGAACTTGAAACAGCAGAAAAAGAATGTGCGAGAATATTAAAAGTTGAAACATCTAATAAAGAAATAAGCAGTAAGAAAATAGATATTTTAATTGCTAAGCAGAATGAAAAGTTAGCAGAAAATAAAAAACTTGAATTAGATATAAATAGTTTAAATACATCAATAGTAAGTTTACATCAAAAGAAGAAACTTTTGGAAGATATGCAAAAAGAGTTTGAAGGCTTTAATGGTAGTGTTAGAAGATTATTAAAAGATGCCGAGAGAATGAACGAACTTAAAAAGCGTATTGTTGGTGTGGTTGCAAACTTAATTTCCGTACCTGAGAAATATCAAACTGCAATTGAAATGGCACTTGGTAACGCAGTTCAAAATATAGTTACTGAAAATGAAGAAGATGCTAAATATTTAATTAAATATTTAAAAGAAAACCAATATGGAAGAATTACTTGCTTACCAATTAATAAGGTAAAACAAAGAAATTTAGACCCAGTTTATCAAAGAGTTTTAAATTCAACAGGTTGTTTTGGTGTTGCTAAAACCTTAATTAAATATAATTCTCATTTAGAGCCAGTAATTTCTAGCTTGCTTGGAACAACTGTTGTGGTTTCGGATATTAACGAAGCGGTAACATTAGCAAATAAAACAAGTTATTCATTTAGAATAGTTACATTAGATGGAGATATAATTGCACCAACTGGTTCAATGACAGGTGGTAGTAAAAAATCTTTTGGTACAAGCTTATTATCTAAAGATAGTGATATTGGTGCTATAATCAAAGAAATCGAAGAGGCCACAAGGGAGAGAAATAAGAAAGATGAGGATTTAAAATTTGGTCTTAGCGAGTATGAAGCTATAAGTAAAGAGTTGAAACAAGAAACAAGCAACTTGCGTGAATACGAACTTGCGTGTGCTAAAGAAAATGAGATTTATGTAAGTATTGTTGATAGTAAGAATGATAACTTAGCAACACTTAGTAAACTTGAAGGTGAGATTGCAAAAGCAACTCAAATTCTTGATAGTATTAATAAAGAATTAAGCGTTTTAAACGGTGAAGAGAATGGCGAAGTTGCCACAGATTTGATTGATACAGATAACTTTGGTGATTTGAAAGATAAAAAAGAGAGTTTGTCTAATGAAATCACTGAATTAAAGGTTAATATTGCATCAATATCTAATGAAATGCAAAATATTCTAACAGAGATTGAAAGACTTGAATACGAAAGTAAGTTGAATTCTCAAGAGTTAGAGCAATTGGTTAGAGTTTATGAAAATAACAATGCGTTATTAAAAGAACATCAAAGCAAGGTTACTGAGATTGATAACGAAGAAAGCGTTGTTAAAAACTCAAACGAGTTAAGCGAAACAAAAGCGAAACTTAAGAAGTTGGAAGATAGTAAAGGTGAATTGCAAGCATCTTTAAAAAATCTTGATGAAGAAAGATTGATGTTAACAAGCGAAGTTTCAGGGCTTCAAGATAAAAAGTATGCTCAAGATTTGAATTTAACTAAGGTTGATACAGATATTGAAGCTATGCAAGAAAGAGTTTGGAGTGAATACGAACTTACTTATGCCACTGCTTTAGATTATAAGAAACCTGATTTTGATTTAAAACTAGGTTTGCAGGATATAACTAAAACTAAAAAAGAAATCTCAGCTCTTGGTAATGTAAATGTTAATGCAATAGAAGATTATAAACTATTACAAGAAAGACACGGTGGTATTTACGAACAGGCGCAAGATTTAATTAAGGCAGAAGAAGATATAAAGAAAATTATCAAAGATTTATCTGATGAAATGACAACACAATTTGTTAATGAGTTCAATAAGATAAATACAAACTTTGGTTCAATATTTAAAGAATTGTTTGGTGGCGGAAATGCAAGGCTAGAGCTTGTTGATTCAGATAATGTTTTGGAAGCGGGTGTTGAAATTTATGCAGAACCACCAGAGAAAAAATTAAAGAATACTCAGTTGCTATCTGGTGGTGAGAAAGCCTTGGTTGCAATTGCAATATTGTTTGCAATATTAAGATTAAAACCAATGCCATTCTGCTTGCTAGATGAAATTGAAGCACCTTTAGATGAAGCAAATGTATTTAGATTTGTTCAATATTTAAGAAGATATGCTCACGAAACTCAATTTATTTGTATTACCCATAAAAAGCCAACAATGGAAAATTCAGATTGTTTGTTTGGTATTACAATGGAAGAAAAGGGTGTAAGTAAAGTTGTATCTGTTAAATTAAGTGATGCTGTTAAAATGGCGGAGGTAAAATAATGGGCTTTTTTTCAAAAATATTTAATGGCTTAAAGAAAACAAAAGATAAAATTGCATCAAAACTTTCTCAAATTTTCGTTGGAGAACTTAATGATGAATTTTATGAGGATCTTGAATATGTTTTAATTTCTTCAGATATAAGCGTTTCAGCAACGGAAGAAATTATTTCAGGGCTTAAGAAACAAGCAAAAAAGCAGAAGATAAAAACTGAGGAAGAATTTAAAAAACTTCTAAGACAAGTTATGATTGAAACTTTAACAATTGAAGAAGAGGAAGAAGAATATCCTTTGCTTCTTACAATTGTTGGTGTGAATGGCGTTGGTAAAACCACAGCAATTGGTAAACTTGCCCATTTATTCAAAAGTGAGAAAAAAGATGTTTTAATGGTTGCTGGAGATACATTTAGAGCAGCTGCTTCTGATCAATTAGAGGAATGGAGCAAACGCGCAAAATGTAGAATAGTTAGATATGATGAGGGAGCAGACCCAGGTGCAGTTGTGTTTGATGGAATAAAATCTGCAATTGCTAAAAAAGATGATGTTGTTTTAGTGGATACAGCTGGTAGGCTTCATAATAAAGTTAATCTTATGGAAGAATTAAAAAAGATTAATAAGATTATTACAAGAGAATGGGAAGGCGAACATAAAAATTATCTAGTTTTAGATGCAACAACTGGTCAAAATGCGTTATCTCAAGTTGAAATGTTTAATGAAATTGTGGGATTAGATGGAATTATTCTAACAAAACTTGATGGAACAGCTAAAGGTGGCGTTGTATTTTCAATCGTTAAAGATTACCAAATTCCAATCAAATATATAGGAATTGGTGAGGGAATTGATGACTTGCAAAAGTTTAATGCTAAAGAGTTTGTTGAAAGCATAATTTAATAAAATTGGAAAATTATGGTAAAAAGGAAGAAAAAAACATCTTCCTTTTTCATTTTTTATTAAAAAAGTTGAAAAAATTTAAAAAATTTTAAATCAAGGTGGATATACGCTTGACAATTAGTTTTTAAGCAGTTATAATAGCCTTGTAAAGTTTTATAACTTGATGAGGTTTTATATTATGAGAAATTTTGAAGAAAGAATGAGATTAGCAAGATTGTATGATATATATGGTGATATGCTAACAAAAACACAAAGACTTATTTTAAAGGAAGTTTTGTACAAAGATATCGGTTTAACCGAAACTGGTGAAAACTTAGATATTTCAAAACAAGCTGTTGCCGATGCTGTAAAGCAAGGTAAAATTGCTTTGAACAGATTTGAAAGCAAGGGTCATTTCTTAGAAAAAATGATGAAAATTGAGAAAATTAGAGATAGTTTACCAGTTGATGATCCAGCTAGAGAAATTGTTCAAAAAATTATTGAAGAAATTCTTGGCGCATAAAAGGAGAGAGGTTTGTGGCATTTGGTAATTTAAGTTTGCGTTTATCTCACATATTTGATAAATTAACTAAAAGAGGAAAACTAACAGAACTTGAAATCAAGGAGGCAATGAGAGAAATTAGAGTTGCTTTGCTTGAAGCTGATGTCAACTTTTTAGTAGTTAAAGATTTCATTAAAAATGTTTCTGAAAAAGCAATTGGGGAAAAGGTTTTAAAAAGCCTAACTCCGGGTCAGCAAGTTGTTAAAATTGTTCACGAAGAATTAACAAACTTAATGGGCAATAAAAATGCTAAATTGGAAGTTTCCAGCAAATTGCCAACCGTTATATTAATGTGCGGTTTGCAAGGTGCTGGTAAAACCACAATGTGCGGAAAACTTGCTAAAATGCTTAAGAAAGAAGGCAAAAAACCAATGCTTGTGGCTTGTGATATTTATAGACCAGCAGCAATTAATCAATTAAAAGTTGTTGGTTCAAGTGTTGGTGTGGAAGTTTTTGAAGAAGGAAAAGCAAAACCAGAAAAGATTGCTTCAAATGCAATTGATTATGCATTGAAAAAAGGATACGATACTGTTATTATAGATACAGCTGGTAGGCTTCATATCAATGAAGAATTGATGGAAGAATTAAAGCAAATCAAGAAAATAACCAATCCAACTGAAATCCTTTTAACAGTTGATGCAATGACAGGTCAAGATGCTGTTACTGTTGCCACCACTTTTAATGATGAACTTGATATTACCGGTGTTATTTTAACCAAACTTGATGGTGATACAAGAGGTGGGGCAGCGTTAAGCATTAAAGCTGTTACTGGTAAACCTATTAAATTCTGCGGTATTGGCGAAAAGATGGATGATATTGAAATCTTCCACCCAGATAGAATGGCGAGCAGAATTTTAAATATGGGTGATGTTCTAACATTAATTGAAAAAGCACAAGAAAACTTTGATGAAGAACAAGCTAAAAAGATTGAAAAGAAGTTTAGAGAAAATTCATTTACATTAGATGATTATTTAATGCAGTTTGAACAAATGAAGAAAATGGGCGGAATGATGGATATTCTAAAGATGATTCCGGGAGCAAACAAGTTAAATGTTAGTGATGCAGATGAAAAACAATTAGAAAAGAATAAGGCAATTATTCTTAGTATGACAAAAGCCGAAAGGCTTAATCCAGATGGAATTAAAGGAAGCCAGAAAAAGAGAATTGCAATGGGAAGCGGAACATCTATTCAAGATGTAAACACACTTTTAAAGCAATTTAATCAATCAAAAGAACTTATGAAAAAATTGAAAGGCGGAAAGGGATTAGGCGGTATGTCTGCAATATCCAATATGCTAAGAGGTAGATAAAACACTATTTAAGAGATTAAATAAGTTTTATATATAAAATTATATAAATTATAGAGGAGAAAAATTATGGCAGTTAAAATTAGATTAACAAGATTAGGAGATAAGAAAGCACCTTTTTATAGAGTTGTAGTTGCTGATTCAAGAAAAGCAAGAGATGGAGAATATATTGAAAATTTAGGTACATTCAATCCATTAAAGCAACCAGCTGAAATCAAAATTGATGAAGAAAGAGTTGTATATTGGATTAAAAATGGTGCAAAACCTACTGAAACTACTAGAACATTGCTTGTAAATGTTGGTATTCTTGATCCTATCACTAGAGCCCCTAAAACTGATAAGAAGAAAAAAGAAAAGAAATAAGGGTTTAAATAATGGTAGAAGAACTAGTTAAATATATCGTTGAAAACCTAGTTGAAAATAAAGACCAAGTTGAAATGGAAACTGTAAACGAAAGTGAGAAAGTTGTAGTTTTAAAAATAACTGTTGCTGATGAAGATATGGGTAAGGTTATTGGTAAGAATGGTAAAGTTGCAACAGCAATTAGAACCATTGTTAAATCCGCATCAAATAGATTAAATAAACGATATATTGTAAAAATCAATGAAAAAGGAAATAATTAATGAATAACCTTTGTGAAGTTGGAATTATTACTAAACCACAAGGCTTAAAAGGACATTTTAGAGTAAGGATAAATTACTCTAATTTTTCTATGTTGAGCGAACTTAAAGAAGTGATTATAGATGGTAATAAGTTTGAAATTGAGAAAATTACACATCGTGATGGCTTTGAGATTTTTAAGGTTAAAGGTATAGAAAATATTGATGATGCTGAAAACTTGAGAAATAAAACAATTTTTGCCGAAGTTTCTGCTAGAAAAACATTAGATAAAGATGAATTTTATATTAGAGATTTAGTTGGTTCTGATGTTTCTGTTGATGAGAAAGAAATAGGCAAGATTGAAAATATTCTAACTTATGGTTCAGCAGATATTTTCGTTGTTAAAAAAGATGGAAAAGAAACATTAATTCCTTTTGTTAAAGGACTTGTTAAAGAATTTGATATAAACGGAAAAATTCTTAAATTAAATAAGAATAAATTTGAAGAAATTGTAGAAAGTGAGCAAAATTAATGAAAATAGATATTTTAACGCTGTTTCCAGAAATGTTTATGCCTTTGAAAACTAGTTTGATTGGCAAAGCAGTGGAAAAGAATTTAGTTGAAATTAATATTATCAATATTCGTGATTTTTCTAAAGATAAACACGGAAAAGTTGATGATTATATTTTTGGCGGTGGAGATGGTATGCTTATGATGCCAGAGCCATTGTATGATTGTATAAATAGCGTTAAAACGGAAGATTCTTGGGTTGTTTATCTAAGCCCAAAAGGAAAAACGCTTACTCAATCAAAAGTAAAAAGTTTAGCGGAAAATTATAGGCATTTAATTTTGGTTTGTGGCCATTACGAGGGCATTGATGAAAGAGTTATAGAACTTTGTATTGATGAGCAAATAAGCATTGGCGATTTTGTTTTAACTGGTGGAGAAATACCTGCAATGGCTTTAGTTGATGCTGTTTGTAGATATATTCCAAATGTACTACATAATTCTAATAGTACAAATGAAGAGAGCTTTTCAGATAACTATTTGGAATATCCTCAATATACTAGACCTCAAGAGTTTAAAGGCTTGAAAGTTCCAGATGTTTTATTATCTGGAAACCACGCAGAAATAAGAAAATGGCGAGATTCGCAAAAAATAGAGCAAACTAAAAAACTAAGACCAGATTTACTACAGAAAAAAGGAGATTAATATGATAATTCAATGGTATCCGGGACATATGAATAAGGCTCTAAAAACTATGGAGAAAGATATAAAGATTGTTGATGCAATTATTTATGTTTTGGATTCCAGAGCTCCTTTTTCTTGTTTAAATCCTAAATTTTCGCAAATTATAGGGGATAAGCCTATAATTTATGTTTTAAATAAATCTGATTTGGGTGATGAAAAGAAAATTCAAGAATGGTTTAATTATTTAAACACTGGTAAAAATATTTGCCTAACTTTAAATAGTACTGCTAGTGGTGCATCTTCAAAACTTGAAAATGCTATAAAAAAAGTAACTTCAGGTACTGTTAAAAAATTCCAAGATAAAAATATAAAACTTATTACTAGGGCAATGGTTATTGGCGTTCCAAACTCTGGAAAAAGTACGCTTGTAAATAATTTATGCGGAAGCGGTAAAACTAAAACCGCAAATATGCCGGGTGTTACAAGAACCACTCAATGGGTAAGATTAGGAAACCAAATTGAAATTTTGGATACACCGGGAACTTTATGGCCAGCATTTGATAATGAGTTAGTGGCTCACCACTTAGCTTATATTGGTTCAATTAGCGAAGATGTTTTAGATATTGCCGAATTAAGCTTGGATTTTATTAGAGAAATCGTAAAACTAGATAAAACAATCTTAGAAAATAGATATGGTATTGAAGTTCTAGCTGAAGATGAACCATTAGAAATTTTGGAAAAAATTTGCGTTGCAAGAGGGTTCTTGTTGAAAAAGGCAGAGCTAGATTATGATAGAGGTGCTTATGCTATTATTAATGATTTTAAACAAGGCAAACTTGGAAAAATAACCTTGGAAAATGTTTCCGAAATTCCAAAACTAAAGATAAAAGATAGAAAAAATTAGGATACTTAAGATAATGGTAAATTTTGATAAGCAATTTTTAGATGAAAATGTAAAAATAATTGCGGGTATTGATGAAGCGGGAAGAGGACCATTGGCTGGGCCTGTTAGTGTGGCTGGAGTTATAATGCCATTAGATGATAAAGATATTATTGAAGGAATAAACGATTCTAAAAAATTAACTGAAAAGAAGAGAGAAAAACTGTTCGATCGAATAATAGAAAAGGCAGTTTCTTATCATATAGAGTTCGTTGATGTGGAAACTATAGATAGCATAAATATTTTAAACGCAACAAAACTTGGTATGAAGAAATGTATCGAAGCTTTAAATCCAGTTCCGGATTTAGTTTTAATTGATGCTGTAAAACTTGAAGAAAAAGTTAAAACAGTTGGCATTATTAAAGGTGATGCACAGAGTTATAATATAGCGTGTGCTTCAATTCTTGCTAAAGTGGCGAGAGATAGATTAATGGTTCAATTAGATGAGATTTATCCAGAATATAACTTTAAGAAACATAAAGGCTATGGAACTAAAGAACATATTGAAGCATTGAAAAAATATGGCAAGTGTGATATTCATAGAAATAGCTTTATAGGGCATTTTGTTGGGGATAACAATGCTAAAAAATAAGAGTTTTAATAAAGTTTCTGGTGATATTGGCGAAACACTAGCCTTAGATTATGTAAAACACAATCTAAAATTTAAGATTTTAGAAACAAATTACAAAAATCCTATTGGCGAAATTGATATTATTGCTTTAGATAAAAAGACAATTGTTTTTATTGAAGTTAAATATTCAAGCAATAAAATCTTTGGGCTACCTCGTGAAAGAGTTAATATCTATAAACAGAATAAGATAAGACAAGTGGCTCTTGGCTACTTAAAAATGAAATCAAGAATGGATAACGCTGTTCGGTTTGATGTTATTGATATAGTTGGTGAGGAACTATCATATATAGAAAATGCTTTTTAAGCAAGACTTGGCAATCAAGTCTTTTTTTTAAAGGGTATTGAAATATGCTATTTTATATGATAAAATATATAATAAGAAGATTGGGGGAAAATATATATGAGGAATACAACATTTGAAACCAATAGGGGTGAAGAATTAAAATTCTATATAACAGAAACAAGAAAACAGAAAGAATGTCCAACTCAGAAATTGGTTATTGATGCTTATATAAAGAATAGAAAATCTATTTTCTGCCGTTCTTATAGATATGCAGGAAGATTGGAATCGCTCTTCTATCCTAAAACTTATATGGGTAATAGAGATAAAGCATATTTGGCAAGAAATATTGATTCTCGTGGTTTTGAATTGCGTCCAATCAATGAAGAGGATTATATGCAAGTGCCGTATTCTTATCTAGGGCTTGTTGAAGTGAGTGATAACGAACAGCAAAAAGGTATTGGCTCAACAATGCTTGAAATGCAAGATTATTTGTTCGCTAAATATGTGGATAAACTATATGGCGATGAAGATTCTGTTATAAGAGGAATTTTTATGCCGTTTGTTTATGAAAATAGGCTTCTTACTGAAAAGTTCTATAGAAAAAATGGCTATGATTTTGTGGATAGCCGATTGGATTTATTTAAAGATATTAAACCTAGCGAAGTTCTATCAAATCCTAAAAATGAAAGATATGAAGGAATGAAGATAGAAGAGGTTAGAGAATTTTAAATTTTTATTAAAGGGGGAAGATGAAAATGAAAAATCAAATAATGTACACAGATAAAGGTGCGGAAATAAAAACTCATATCTTAGAAAGATATTTAAATGAAGATCATTCAAAATTACAACTTGTAATTGAAGCGTATATCAAAAATAAAGATTCTGTTTTTAGACCATATAGGCGTGTGGGATATTTAAGTTCGTTCTTTAGTCCTCGTTATTCGTTTTCTGGAATACAAGATAAGTTTACAAATGTTTGTTCTTATGATTATGATCTTAAAAAGATAAACGAACTAGATTATGTTGGTTCACCATACTCATATTTATCTTTAATAAGAGTTGATTCTGAAGAAAATAATAAAGGTATCGGTTCAGCACTTTTAAATCTTCAAGATTATTTCTTTGCTAAATATTGCGATGAGAATAACCATGTTTTCTATAATGAAGTACATCAACCAATGATTAGAGGTTTGTTTTTCCCAGATGATATATATCCGCGTGCGATTGTGGCAAACTTTTATAGAAAAAATGGCTTTGAATTTGTTAAATCAAAAGAGGATTTATTCAAAACCATAGATGTTAAAGAAACATTAGAAAACACAGATAGTCAAATTAAAGATTTATATTATAAAGAAAGAGATTGTTCACACATCTTGTAAAAAAAAATTCCTATATGCAAACCAAATTAGGTAAGCATATAGGATTTTTTAAATCTTATTAAAATAAACTAACGCATCTAAGCCAATTAGTAAATCGCTATGAGATGTTTCAACAATTGTTGGATTTTCAATAATTAAATCTTTTGTTGTTTTTTCAAAAAGGTCTTTGAATTCTTTTTGGTCATTTTCACAAACAATCTCAAGCATATTCATCTTTTCTTTGCCTTTTGCTAGGGGGGTGGTATATTCACATTCATCGAAATAGAAAAACATTCTAAGAGAATTCATTCCGTTAATTCTATAACATTCACGCTTTTTCTTTACATTCATAACAGGTTTAATACCTTGTAATGTTTCTAAAATATCAACTTCCAAACCATTGATAATCATATTCGAGATTGCTCTAGCAATGAATGAAAAGTGATTTTTAATAGGTGAGGAACTATCGATTTTCATTTCAAAAGTATCTGGCATATAAGAAAGATATGAAATACGCTCTTTTTCACTATCGTATCTCACAACCAAAGAATATTCTTTCTGACCCTTATAAGCAGATGTTCCGATATGAATACCATTTTTGTGGAAAAAAAGGTCTGGAGTATCATAATAAACTTTTTCTTGGATTTCCTTTCCATTGTAAGTTTTTGAATAACTCCTAAGAATATAACAATTTAATAAATCATTTTTTTCTTTTTTAGGTTCGGATAGCAAATATTTGCTACCAAGCCAACTCATTTTACTTTCGCCTTGTTCTATCATACCAGTATTATAAAATAAATTTAAGTTTAAGTAAAACAAAAAAACTAAATTAAGCGAAATTTTGTAAAAAATAAAATTAAACACTAAAAAATTTATTTCTTTTAACATTTTTGTTTGAAATATTTAGTTTATTATTATATAATCCTTCTATAGATATAATGAGGCGAATGTGCGAAAAAATAGATTTTTAATTAAGTTAATAACATTAGTTTTAATCTGTTTCACTTTTATTGGGTGTGCAGATATTAGTTTTACTAGGATTTATGATGCAGAAACGGATAAAATTTCCGATGTTTTAACCATCTCTTTAGATAGGGAGCAGATGCCAACATCGGTATTAACTAGCTTGGATAGACAAATAAAAACGGATTTATCTGATTATGTTGTGGCAGTTAGAGAAATATCTGGGGTTTGCGGAGTTGGATATGAAGTTCCAAAAGAATATACATATGTTTTAACAACGGAATTTACTGGTTATGAAGGTGTTAAAAATGTTTATGGAAATAGAGATATAGGTCCATTTGGTGCATTTATTGTTAATAAAAATAGAATTTGGGCTAGTGAAAACGGAATGTTTTTGTATAAATTCCAACCTTGCGAAGATGAATCTATTTTATGGGCTATAAAATACTTCTCACAAACATCATCTGAGAGTTTTTATAGTAAGTATTATAAATTAGCCACAGGTGAGGACTTTAACGAGGAAGATTTCACTTTAGATGGGCTTCAAATAACAGAGAGTTTCCTTACAAATCTTCAATATGTTTATTCAAATGCAGATAAACAAGTATCAAAAGATGGTATAACTCAATATGTTTGGGATTTAACAGGTAAAGATTTAGATTATTCATTAGAAATTTATGGTTTAAGAGCAAGAAGTATAGGCTGGTATTTGGTTGCACTTGGCGTAAGCGTTCTTACAGCGGTTGTTTTAATAATTATTGCATTTACTATGAAAAAGAAAGAAACTAATCCAGATGAAGAGAAAATTATAGTTGGTTCTGGAGATTTTGAAGATAAAAACGAAGATAAAAAGGATTAAATAATGCAAGATAGATATTTTTTCGATAAAAGATATATTAAGCGTGGTTTTAAAAAATATGGGATTATGTGCCTTATTTGCTTGCCAATTTTGGTGGCGGTAAACTTTTTATTGAAAGATTTATCAACAGGTTGGGTAATTTTTATTGATGTAGTACTTGCACTTGGTATCATAATTGTGCTAGACTTAGTAGTAACTAAGATTGAAGGAAAGAAAGAAGAGAAAAGAATTCAGCAAGAAAAAGATGCGGAACTTCTAAATAAGGTTAAAAATTCTTCAAAAAATAGCGAAAATGAAAATGGAAATGTGGTTAAAATCAATAAAAACAAAAGAAATAAGAGGTAGGTATGAGTAAAAATAAGCCAATCGAAGCAAGAATATTACCACATAGTTTGGAAAGTGAACAGTGCGTTTTGGGTTGTGTTTTAATAGATCAAGATGCAAGTTTCTCAATTATGAGTGATATGAAAATTGATGATTTTTATATCGAAGCGCATAGAATTATTTTCGAAAATATGAAAAGAGTTTTCGATACAAATATGCCAGTTGACTTTATCACAATTTGTGACCAATTAGAAAGAGTTAATATGATGGATTCTGTTGGTGGTCACGAATACATAACAACGCTTGCAAATATTGTTCCTAGTGCTAAAAACTATAACCACTATATGGAACTTGTGAAAAAAGATAGCGTTCTTAGAAAACTTATCTCTGCTTCACAAGATATAATAGAGCATTCGTTTCAAGATGTTAAAGATAAAGAAGAGGCAATATCTTTTGCTGAAGAAAACATATTTAGAATTGCTGAAAAAGAAGATAGAGGCGGATTGGTTCATGTTGGTGGTGCTTTAAATAAAGTTATTGCTAAATTCGAAGAAATAGAGAAAAATAAAGGTCAACTTCGTGGTATTCCAACAGGTCTTTATCAATTAGATAGAATGATAAACGGTTTGCAAGCACCAGACCTTGTTTTGCTAGCAGCTCGTCCGGGTTGTGGTAAAACCAGTTTGGGTATGAACTTTGTAACTCACGCAGCTATTCATCATAATGCAAAAGTGGCAGTATTCTCTTTGGAAATGAGTGGAGAACAAGTTATGCAGAGAGCAATTTGTTCTGTGGGATTTGTTGATATGCAAAAAGCCACTCACGCCGAACTTAATAATAAAGATTGGCAAGCAATCTTGGCCGCTAAGGAAAAGTTAAATGAAGCAAGCATCTTTATTGATGAAGGATTTTCTAAGAGTCCAGCAGAACTTATTGGTAAATGTAGAAGGTTAAAGAGAGAACACGGCCTAGACCTTGTTATGATAGACTACCTTCAACTTATGCAAGGTTCTGGTAAGAAAGATGTTAATAGACAACAAGAAATCAGTGAAATCACTAGAGCATTGAAAATGGCGGCAAGAGAATTGGAAGTGCCAATATTGCTTCTATCTCAACTTTCCCGTGGAACTGAAGGTAGAACAAATCATAGACCAATGCTATCCGACTTGCGTGAATCTGGTGCGATCGAACAAGATGCCGATATAGTATTATTTATTTATAAACCAGAAAACTATGAAGATGTTAAACAGAAGGGTGGGGCAGAGGAAGGTGTTTGCGAACTTATTGTTGCAAAACACAGAAATGGTCCAACTGGAACTGTTTATATGCGTTGGCTTGGTTCAAGTACAACTTTCGTTAACTTGGAGAAAGATGCTAATGCTCAAAGCTTGGAGGAAACAGAACCTTTTATTCCGCCAAAGGATAGTGATGTTCCACCTCCAGATGCTGATGAAAAAGAAGAAGTGGTTGATGGCGGAATAGATGATATATTCTAAATAAAAAAGGAGAATAAAAAATGGCAGATGATAGAGATGATTCAATGGAGAAATTTTTAGATACTCTTGGAGAGATTTTAGCCTATTTTACAGCGCTTTTATATGCAGTTTTAATAATCAATGCAAACTTTAGCTTTATTCCAGCAGATGTTTTGTATTATCTTAGAATTGCACAAATTTATGCTCCAATTGCTCTTCTAATCGTGGTTGGTTTGGAATTTTCAATAAAAAGGGATATTATTATAAGAATTATATTTTATATAGTAATTGCTATAATTATTATATTCCAATTCTTCCCAGACACTTGGACTAATTTTATAGCAGCAATAAAATAAAGGGACAAAGAAATGAATAAGATAACATATAAAGAATTAAGAGATAAATGGTTAAATTTTTATAAAAATAAAGGTCATATAGATATTGGACCTGTATCACTAATTGGTGATGGTAAAACAGGTGTTTTATTTAATGTTGCTGGTATGCAACCATTAATGCCATATCTTCTTGGCGAAAAACACCCAAAAGGAACTAGACTTTGCAATATTCAAGGTTGTGTTAGAACAATAGATATTGATGAAATAGGTGATGAATCTCACTTTTCATTTTTCGAAATGATGGGAAACTGGAGTTTGGGAGATTATTTCAAAAAAGAGAAAACTGCTTGGACTTTTGAGCTTTTAACAAAAGAATTTGGTTTTGATGCTGATAAAATTTGTGCCACAGTTTTTGCCGGTGATGAAAATGCTCCAAGAGATGAAGAAACTGCACGCTTATTAAAAGAATTGGGTATTAAAGAAGAAAATATTTATTATATGCCAAAAGAAGATAACTGGTGGGAACTTGCTGGAATGGAAGGAACTCCTTGCGGACCGGATAATGAATGGTTCTATCCTAAAAACGATACTCCTTGTGGAAAACATTGCGGACCAGATTGTGGTTGTGGAAGATATGTTGAAGTTGGAAACGATGTTTATATGCAATATGTTCAACTTGGTAACGGTAAATATGGCGAACTTAAAAATAAGAATGTTGACACAGGCTTTGGCTTAGAGAGAAACCTTGCATTCTTAAATGGTTTAAATGATTGTTATAAAACAGATATTTTCACAAGCGTGATGAAATTTTTAGAAGAAAAATCTGGTAAAACTTATGGCGAAGACAAAGAAAGCACAAAAGCTATGAGAGTTGTTGCAGACCATATTAGAACTGCCACAATGTTGATAGGTGATGAAAACGGAATTGTGCCAAGCAATGTTGGTGCTGGATATATTTTAAGAAGACTTTTAAGAAGAGCAATTAGATATGCTAATAGATTAGGATTAGGGAAAGGTGACTTATCTAAAGTTTCTAAAATATTTATTGAAGAAATATATGCAGAAGCATATCCAAGATTAGTTGAAAAAGAATCTTATATTTTCGAACAATTAAACTTGGAAGAAGAAAAGTTTGGTAAAACTTTGGAACAAGGTACAAAAGAATTTAATAAACTTGTTTCAAATTTAAAACAATTTGCTCCAACAGTTAAAACAATTAGCGGAGATAAAGCATTTAGATTGTTTGATACATTTGGTTTCCCATTGGAGCTAACTCAAGAAATGGCAAAAGAAGAAGGCTATTTAGTTGATGAAGAAGGGTTTAAAAAAGCTTTTGAAAGACACCAAGAAGTAAGCAAGGCAAAAACAGATGTTTCATTTAAAGGCGGACTTATCGACCATAGCCATAAAACTGTAATTTCTCACACAGCTTGTCATTTAATGCAGGCAGGTTTGAGAAAATATCTTGGTGACACAGTTTTCCAAAAGGGAAGTAATATAACTCCAGAAAGAATAAGATTTGATTTCTCTTATGGTAAGCCTCTAACAGCTGAAGAAAAGAAATTGGTTGAAGATTTTGTTAATGATGCAATAAAACAAGCAATTCCAGTAACTTGCGAAGAAATGACAGTTGAAGAAGCTAAAAAGAGCGGAGCTTTAGGTGTGTTTGATAGTAAGTATGGCGAGAAAGTTAAAGTTTATACAATTGGTAATTTATCTAAAGAAATTTGCGGTGGACCTCACGCAAACAACACAAGCGAACTTGGTAAGTTTAGAATCATCAAGGAAGAAAGTAGTAGTGCAGGGGTAAGAAGAATTAAAGCAATATTAGAATAAAAATCATTTTGAAATTTGATGAATATATAATATAATGTTTTAAACTCTAAATTTAAGGAGAAAGATATGTTAGTAGATAAAGAAAAATGTATTGGTTGCGGAACTTGCATAGCTGTTTGCCCAGTTGGAGCAATTAGCTTTGGAGATGATGGCAAGGCTGTTATCAATAAAGAAATTTGCGTTCATTGTGGTGCTTGCAAAAATTCTTGCCCAGTTGAAGCAATTGATGAAGATGAAGAATAAAATTTAGCCAAGGATTTAATCTTTGGCTTTTTTTATAAAAAGTTAAAAAATTTCATCTTTTAATGTTCACAAATTTAATTTTTTATGTTATAATTCAGTATCGGGAGAAATTTGCCTAAAGGAAGGCGGTTATCTTCTATGTTGCAATATAATATAATTTTAAAGGAGAATCAACATTGGAAAAAATTGCTGTAATAGAGTTGAATCCAAATTTCGTAAGAATGCAACAGGTGGAAATAGAAAAAAATAAGTTTTATTCAGTTTATAATGAAATTACAACTCCTATAGACTTAATGAAAAATTTTGAGCCAGATTGTTTTGTTAAGGCTCACGCTATAAATGAAATCTTAGAAACTTTGAGAGTTTATAAAGCAATGGTGGATAAAGAAGAAATAACAGAAACTATTTGCTTTGCACATAATATTTTATCTAAAGCTAAAAATTGTGAAGGTATTTTAAATGAAATAACAAATGCTTCCACATTTAAGTTTGAAATTTTAGACCCAAATAAAGAATTGTCTTATTTATATACGGCAGTTATCAATTCATTTAGTAAACCTAAGGGCTTAATTATGAATGTGGGTGATTATGAAACAAGTTTCCTTATTTATAATAGAAGAAATGTGTTAACCACTCATATTATTCCTTTTGGAAGAATTAACTTATATAATAAGTTTGAAAATGAAGAAGATAAATATGCTAAAATGCAAGAATTTATAAAAGAACAAATTCCAAAGAGTTTATGGAATTTCCCAGAGTTTGAAACAGATTGGGAGGTTATTGGTACTGGTTCATTATTTAGAAATCTTGGTGTACTTTCTAGGCGTGCAACAAAATATCCGCTAGAAATAGAGCATAATTATTCTATGACTGAAGCAGATTCTAAGAAGGTTTTTGAAGCGGTAAAAGGCTTAGAAACTAATAGAGCAACTAAGATAAAAGGTCTAACTAATGTTGAATCAATGTATTTCCCAGCAGGTTTAACAATTGTAAATGCATTCTTAGAGGTTTGCCCAATAAAGAGATTTGCGATTAGCCGTACGGATAAAGTTGATGGAATGTTATTTAATTATGCATTGCCTCTAACTTTAGAAAAACCTTTAGCAGATGCATTAGGTTATAGCTTGCTTGTTTCAAGCGAAATGTTTGATAGAAAAGATAACTCACCTCAAATATATAGGCTTAGCCTAACTCTATTTAAGTTGTTTAAAGTTATTCACAAATTAAATAGAAGTTTTGTAAAAGTTTTAAGAATTGCTAGCTATTTAAGTGAGAGTGGAAAGAGAATATCTTATCAAGATAGAGTTAGGGCATCATTCCCAGTGATTGAAAATACAACTTTATATGGCGTTAGTCATTCAGAAATTATTTTAGCTTGTTTCGTTTCAAAATTAAGAGATATGGATAATTTCAGTATGGCGGAATGGGTTAAATATAAAGATATTGTTGGTGATGTTGATTTGGAAATAGTTAAGAGATTAGCAGTAATTATAAAAATTGCTGAGGCTTTGGATATTACAGGTTTTAGCGTTGTTCAAGATGTTGATTGCGACATATTAGGTGATAGCTTTATTTTAAAACTTGTAACTGAAGGTAATTCAAGCCTTGAGATAAAACATGCAAAACAATGCATTACAGATTTTAAAAAGGCTTATGGAAAAGGTCTTGAATTTATGTAAAATTTATGAAAACATACCTAAATTTGGTATGTTTTCTATTTTTTTGACCTTGTAAGTATTTTTGAAGATAATGTAAAAAATAATATAAAATTGTTTATTTAATTTGTTTTAAGTGAAAAAATGTATATAATATATATAGAACTATATTTATAAGTGTGCCTATTTTTAAAAATCGTTGTTGCTAAAATCTGGTAGCAATTTTAAATAATTGTTTGGGAGTTACAAGATGAAAAAATATGTTAAATTAATCTTAATGTCTTTGGCGCTATGCTTAACCCTTGGAGTTATGGTAGTTGGTATTTATTCTGCCACATCTGGTAGTTCTGTTCTTTCCTCTATGGTTAAATGGAATGCTTTAGGTGTTGAAGCAGAAATTAATGCGATGGTTTCTGGAAATAATTCTTCAGATAGTATCACAAATACCTATCATCAAACAATTTCAGCTTCAGAAGCTAATCCATCGGGAACTTGGTCTATAGGCTCTATGAATTTTGTTACAACGAATAATTCAGCCACTGGTAAAAAAACTTGTACACCTATTGTAATAAGATTTAGCATAAAAAACATAGCGAGTGATGAGCAAGTTAAGTTATATTATAAATTTGCCACACCTCCGCAAGATATATATAATTTGGATTATACATATAGAATTGCTTATGGTACATTAGGTGCAAGCGAAACTTGGAATGGAACAGACTTTTTCTCTAGTTCATATTCTGGAAATATGACAGTGGTAAACGATAAAACTAGTTATACATCTATAGAAAAATACTCATCATCAAGTTATTTGGATAATGGTGAAACAGCAGTATTTGAAATATCTATGGTGGTTAATAATTTATCTGCAAATATTTCCTCTGCATCTCTAACACCAGTTCTAACATTAAAATCTGCTTTAACTCCAACTTTAGATAAATTAAAATTTATAGCAAATTCTGATGGAAATAGTTATTCTGTAGCGGCAAAATCTTCTAGCATTACTGGAGAAGTTATAATTCCAGAAACTTATGAAGGCAAACCTGTAACGAGTATTGCTAATAGTGGCTTTGCAGATAATTCAAATTTAACAAGCGTAATTATTCCAAATAGTGTAACAAGTATAGGGGATTATGCATTTAATAAATGTATCGGATTAACAAGTATAATGATACCAAATAGTGTAACGAGTATAGGAGTTAATGTATTTTCTAATTGTAGCGGATTAACAAGTATAAATGTTTCGA